>JAZADZ010000085.1:0-53319 GCA_036123135.1 Bacteroidota bacterium
AATTCAAATTTAGGAATCCAATAATAAACCCCTAGATTGTTTCAAAATAACCAAATGAATGTTAAATTTACGTTCTTATTAATATTAATGTTTAACTGAATTAACAATTATGAAAAAAATTTTATTCTCTTTAACTGTTGCTTTAGGTCTCTTTGGATCTGTTAACGCACAGTTACCCGATGGGACACTTTGTCCCGACTTTACCGGAACTGACCTCAACGGAAATACTCACAATCTATATTCCTACCTTGATGCAGGTTACACTGTAATTCTTGATATTTCTGCTACATGGTGTCCACCTTGTTGGTCTTTTCACCAAGCTGGCACTTTAGAAGACATATGGATGAATCACGGTCCTGCAGGGGGTACTGGTGTTAGCGCCTCTACTACAGATGATGTAATTGTATTATGGATTGAAGGTGATGCATCTACTACTTTAGCGGACTTACAGGGGACAACCCCCGGTACTCAAGGTGATTGGATAACAGGAACGAATTTCCCTATCATTGATGACGCGTCAATTGCCCAAACCCTTGGAATTGCTTACTACCCAACACTATACACAATCTACCCTGATAGATATTTGGAGGAGAGTGGACAAGGTGGCTCAAATTATTCCAACATTTCGGCTAACATTGGTAATCACTCTGGTTCTTCTGGAGTTGATGCTAGTTTATTCAGTTATACTGGTGTAACTGTTGCAGACTGTGGAACAGGGGATTTGGATGTTCAAGTATTGATTCAAAATAAAGGTTCTCAAGCTCTAGCTGCTGGTGACATTACTATCAATGTTTCTGCAGGTGGGGCAAACATTGGTTCTGCTACTAATGCTACAGCTTTAGCCCAACAATTTGACACTGAAACGGTATCTATTCCTGTTTCTCTTTCAAGTGCTGCTACCATTACTGTTGAAGCGGTTGCAACTGGTGATGTGAACAATGGAAACAATAGCCTAACTCAAGCAATTGGTTTCTCTACTCCTGGTTCTGGAGACCTTACCTTTACGCTTAATTTAGACCAGTATCCAACTGAAACTTCTTGGGAATTTACCAATTCTGGAGGAACAGTATTAGCAAGCGGTAGTGGATATACCACTAATTACGCAACTATTACCGAAACACTTTCTGTTCCAGCTGATGGTTGTTATTCTGTAACTATTATGGATTCTTACGGAGATGGATTAGGTGGTGCTCAATGGGGTGGAAGCGATGGTTCATGGACAATTGTTGATGCAGCTGGTACTACTTTAGCTTCAGGTTCTGGTGATTTTGGAGATGAAAACGTTGATGTGATGGAAATGACTACTAGCTCTGTTGGATTAAATGAAAACGGAATCAATGAACTTTCCATTTTCCCCAACCCATTTACAAATAATGCTACCATTTCTTTCACTGTTGAAGGATTGGAAAGAACTACAATTGAAGTAATTAACACAATTGGACAAAACGTTCAATCCTTTGATTTAGGTACTGTTACCGGAAATCAACTTGTACAGCTTGATGCAACTGAATTACCTGCTGGATTTTATTTGGTAAGTATAACATCAGGAAAAAATACTGTTACTTCAAGAGTAACTGTAAACAAATAATTCTTTTATTCATTTAATTAAAAGGCGGTTCATTCCGCCTTTTTTTTTTCCTTTCATACAATAAAAAGACAAGAATACATTTTAATTTCAACGTCCATAACCAAACTGTTTATGCTTAAAATAGTATTTTTATGGTTCTGATAGCTTTGGTTTGATTGTTGATTGTATAACGTCAAACCCTAAAAATAAAATAATGAAGAATTTACTTTTAATTTGCTTAATATCCTGTTTAAGCACAGGATTTTCAATCGGTCAATCAAAGAAACTGCCCAATGTGAAGCTAAAAGATTTAGATGGGAAATCTGTTGACATGTCTCAGCTTAAAAATAATGGGAACCCCATTATTATTAGCTTTTGGGCTACATGGTGTAAACCTTGTAAAGCAGAACTAAATACCATTGCTGAAGATTACGATGATTGGATGGACGATACTGGAGTAAAGCTTGTTGCTGTTTCTATTGATGACGCTAGGTCTTCCTCTAGAGTTGAACCCTATATCAATGCACAAGGCTGGGATTATCAAGTTTTACTTGATCCCAATGGAGATTTTAAAAGAGCTATGAACGTTAACAATGTTCCCCATACGTTTCTATTGGATGGAAATGGAACAGTTGTATGGGACCACAATAACTATTCTCCAGGAGACGAAAAAGAACTATACAACGAGGTTCTTAAAATATCCAAATGAAAATAAAACAGTTTTTTTTCTTTTGTATTGTTTTTTGTTCCCTAAAACTTATAGGGCAAAACAATTCTGAACCCATTGACTTTGGAACTTTCAGTGGAAATATCCAAGCAATTTCCCAATATTATCAGGAAGACACTCTAATTAATGCTGCTCTACCTGATCAAATTTTGGGGTTTAATGGGTTTACAAACTTGAACTACAACAGAGGGAATTTTAGCGCAGGAGTTCGGTTTGAGTCCTACTTAAATAGGTTGGAAGGCTACCCAGTAACTTTTACTGGCACAGGGCTTGGCTACAGGTATGCCAACTGGAAAAATGAAAATTTAGATGTAACCATTGGGAGCTTTTATGAACAATATGGAAGTGGTATGATTCTTAGAGCATACGAGGAAAGACAATTGGGTATTGATAACGCATTGGACGGAATAAAAGTAAAATATTCTCCTTTCAAGGGAATTTACCTCAAAGGACTAATTGGAAAGCAAAGGCACCAATTTATTGATGGTCTTGTAAACGGAAATGGTTTAGTAAGAGGATTTGACGGAGAAATAGACGTGAATGAGCTTTTTGATACATTAGCCAACTCAAAATTTCGGTTGTTACTAGGTGGAAGTTTTGTAAGTAAATTCAATGACGACAACACCACAACAGATTATATTCTTCCCGAAAATGTTGGCTCTTTTGCAGGAAGAATTGGAATGCGATATGGGAAATTTAGATTTAATGGTGAATATGTTCATAAAATTAATGATCCCTATCCCTTTAACCTAGATGAACGTTTTAATTACATCTACAAAAATGGTGAAGGGTTACTTTTAAATTTAGGCTATTCTCAAAGAGGATTTGCAGTTGACCTCTCTGCCAAACACATGGACAACATGCTTTGGAGGTCTACTAATGTAAGTGTTGGACCTACCGACTTAATGATTGGATTTTTACCTGCACAATGCAAACAACATACCTATAATTTAGCTGCAACTCTGTATCCCTATGCAACCAACTTTTTTGGAGAAATATCTTATCAATTGGATGTTCTATACAAAATTCCTAAAAAGACTCTCTTAGGAGGTAAATATGGTACTTCAATCTCAATGAACTTTGCTACAGCCTATGTTCCTGAAAGAACTTTTGTAGAGGATATGGAAAGCACAAGAAATAGCTATCAAACCTCTTTATTCTCTATGAGCGATAGCATATTGTACCAAGACTTTAATATTGAGATTAAACGTAAAATCAATAAAAAACTAAAGTTCAACATTAATTACTTCAACTTCATTTTTAATGACGATGCTGTTAAAGTTGCTGAATATTACAAAATGATTTACGCCCAAATTGCAGTTATTGATTTAACATATAAAATTAACGATCACCACTCACTTCGTTTTGAAACGCAAGGTCTTTGGACACAACAACATAAAGGAAATTGGGTTTTTGGACAAATTGAATATACCTTCAGTCCGCATTGGTACGTTGCTGTTTTGGACCAATACAATTATGGTAATCCTATTGCAGAACAAAGATTACATTACGCGCTAGTTTCTGCTGGTTACATTAATGGGCCACACCGGTTTTCTATTCAATATGGAAGACAAAGAGCGGGAGTATTTTGTGTTGGTGGTGTTTGTAGAGCAGTTCCTGCCTCCAATGGTTTAACTTTTTCATTAACCTCAAGTTTTTAAAATGAGAATATTAGCTTTTATATTTTTTACTTCTCTATTTTTTTTAAGTTGTGACCACATTGAACAGCCTATTCCAGTTTCTACTGGGAATCTGGATTGGAATCTTTATCCCTTCGATACTACTACAACCCCGTATCCTTGGCCTAGTTTTTCTTCAAATACAAACACTCTAAGAAATGTATTGTTGGAAGATTACACTGGGCATACTTGTACCAACTGCCCTGGAGCTGCCGATATTGCGCACCAATTAGAATTGGATTACCCGAATCGGTTAATTTTGGCATCAATCCATGCAAGTCCTAGTGGATCTTTCCAAGCGGTACAACCACCCGAATTTACCATAGATTTTACTACTGATGCCGGAAATACTTACGTAAGCGAGATGGATGGATTTTTAGGCAATCCATTGGGAACCATAAACAGACAAGAAACAAGTATTTTTAACTCTGTATGGTTTTTAGATTCGGATTGGTCTTCTACAGTAGGCAACGAAATCAATTCTGCACCTCTCATCTCAAACCTTCAACTCAAATACAATTATTATTCCCAGACCAATGGAATTTTCATTCATACCGAAACAGAATTCAAAAACAATACATCGGGTGACTACAACTTAATTATTTATTTGTTAAGAGATACAGTTATTGGGCCACAAAAACTCAATAACGGAACAACTGAATATAATTACAAACACCATGCGGTACTCTCTAATAACATTAACGGAACATGGGGTACTTCTGTTTCAACTGGAAATGCTAATTCGGGAGATATTTTCTATAATAATTTCTCATATCAGCTGCCCGATCCTTTAGTCGATAGCACTTATGCAATTGACAATTTATCGCTTGTCACATACTTATGTAATCGAAATTCTTATGAAGTGGTTCAGGTGATTAAAACCAAATTAGCCCCTTAGCTTAATCCTCTCATTATACCCTTAGTAGAACTACGTATGAAATCGAGAATAATCTCTTTTTCACTAGATTGAGGTAGTTCCAATTCAGCAACTTTAATGGCAGTTGAAATGTTACTATTTTGAACGTATATGACTCTATATAAATCTTCAATATTCATAATTTGTTGATCACTAAAACCTCTCCTCCTTAGGCCTATTGTATTTACGCCAACATATGAAAGCGGTTCCCTAGCAGCCTTAACAAAAGGAGGAACATTTTTTCTAACTAATGATCCACCAGCAACAAAAGCATGAGCTCCAATGTGAACAAACTGTTGGGTACCTACCATTCCCTCAATAATAACCCAGTCATCAATAGTAATGTGACCTGCTAGTTGAGTTGCATTAGCAATAATTACATTATCTCCGATAATACAATCATGAGCAACATGTACATAGGCCATTAATAAGCAATTACTACCAACAATTGTTTTATGGCGATCTGTTGTTCCTTTGTGAACAGTTACAAACTCTCTGATGGTAGTATTATTACCAATTTCAGTTGTTGTATACTCTCCTTTATACTTCAAATCTTGTGATACAGCTGAGACTACTGCACCAGGATAAATTTTACAATTTTCACCAATCCTAGCTCCATCCATAATTACAGCATTGGAACCTATCCAGGTACCCTCTCCAATACTGACATCACCAGAAACGTATGCAAAAGGATCGATAGTTACGTCTTTTCCAATATTTGCATTAGGATGAATGTATGCAAGTTCGTGAACCATAAGAATTAGCCTCTATCTTTAACTACTTGAGCTAGCATTTCTGCTTCAATGCAAATCTCTCCATTAACATATCCTTTCCCACCCATGTGAACAAGACCCCTTCTAATTGGAGACATTAATTTAAGCTCAAAAACAATAGTATCGCCTGGGATAACTTTACGTTTAAACTTCACATTATCGATTTTCATGAAATACGTTGAATACAGGTGCGGATCATCAACTTTTGAAAGAGAAAATATACCACCTGTCTGAGCCATTGCCTCTACCTGCAAAACACCAGGCATTACTGGATTTCCAGGGAAATGACCCATAAACTGATGCTCATTCATTGTAACATTTTTAACTCCAATTATTGAATCATCGGTAATTTCCATCACCTTATCAACCAATAAAAATGGATATCTGTGGGGTAACATTTTCTCAATATCAGTAATGTTATAAAGAGGTTCTTTTGTTAAGTCAAACCTCCTACCCTCTTTTTGTTGCTTTTTCATAATCTCCTTTATAATTTTTGCAAATGATATGTTTCCAGAATGACCTGGTCTTGCAGCTAAAATATGCCCTTTGATTGGTTTTCCTACCAATGCTAAATCACCAATAATATCAAGTAATTTATGTCTCGCAGGTTCATTTATAAATTTTAATTCACAATTGTTTAAAGTGTTGCCTTTTATTTGAATATCTAAATGTTCTTTATCTAATAATTTTGCCAAATCATCTAATTCTTCTTGAGCAACTTTCTCTCTTTCAACTAATACAATTGCGTTATCTATATCTCCACCTTTAATCAATCCGGCTTTAGCTAAAGCTTCTAGCTCTCTTAAAAAAACAAATGTCCTGCAGGGTGAGATCTCTTCTTTAAACTCACCTAAATGATACATACTAGCATGCTGTGTTCCTAAAGCAATTGAATCATAATCTACCATCACAGTTACTCTGAACTCATCGTATGGAATCGCTAATATTTCAATTCCTTTTTCCAGATCTTCAAAAGGCTGATTTTCTCGAAATTCAAAATAATCTCTATCCTTAGATTGTTTTAACAATCCCACTCTTTCAATCTCTTGAACAAACATTTTTGAGCTACCATCCAGAATCGGAATTTCAGGACCATCCAACTTAATTAAGGCGTTGTCCACTTGAAGACCATAAAGGGCCGCCAGTAAATGTTCTGTTGTTTGAACCTTAATTCCATTTTTTTCAAGTGTAGTTCCTCTCGTTGTTTCGGTAACTAAATCAGCATCTGCAGGGATAATGGGACTTCCTTCCACATCAGTTCGTTGAAATTTATAGCCATGATTTTCTAATGCAGGTTCGATTGTTACAGTAACTTTTTCACCTGTATGAAGACCTTGACCAGAAAGAGAAAATGCCTTATTCAGTGTATGCTGTTTCGTATTCATTTATTATTAATCGATTTGAACTCATCAGCAATAGTATCTAACTGATTTTTGAGTTTTGGTAGTCCTCTGAACAAAACATAGCAACGTTTAAAGTCACCAATACTAAATGCTGGGGAACCTTGAACAATTTGATTTTCAGTTGAAATAGATTTTCCAATTCCACTTTGAGCTGCAATCTTAACACCCTCAGCTATTTTAATATGTCCTACAATTCCTACTTGACCACCAATCATAACGTTTTTGCCAATTTTGGTGGATCCAGCAATGCCAGTTTGGGCAGCAATCACTGTATTTTCACCAATTTCTACATTGTGTGCAATCTGTATTAAATTATCAATTTTAACCCCTTTTTTTAAGATGGTACTCCCCATCGTTGCCCGGTCTATTGTCGAATTTGAACCAATCTCAACGTAATCTTCTACAATAACATTTCCAATTTGAGGAACTTTATTGTAATTATTTTCGGCATTAGGTACAAATCCAAAACCATCTGAACCGATAATAGCTCCAGAATGAATAGTACAATTTTTTCCAATCGTACAATTAGAATAGATTTTAACACCGGCATAGATGCATGTATTTTCTTGAATTTCTACATTATCTCCAATATAACAGTTGGGGTAAACTTTTACATTATCTCCAATAATCGAGTTTTTACCAATGTATGCAAAAGCACCTAAATAAACCTCTTCACCCAATTTAGCAGAATCAGAAATAAATGAAGGTTGTTCAATTCCAGAGGGTGGTTGATTCACTTGGTCATAATAGGATAACAATTGAGCTAAACTTTCATATGCGCTTAAAACCTTGATTAAAGTGAGGGTTTCTGGAAGAGGTTTTGATGGGATAAAAGTTTCATTCACTAAAGCAATTGAAGCAGCTGTTGAATAAATAAATTCCTCATACTTCTCATTGGCTAAAAAAGTGATTGTTCCAGGTGAACCTTCTTCAATTTTTGACATATTGGAGACCCTTACACTTTCATCGCCATCAACGGTACCGTTTAATAAATCAGCGATTTGCTGAGCCGTAAATTCCATGATTCAAAATTAATAATATTCAATAATTATGGTGCTAATTCAGGATGAAACAAGTAGTATTTTTTAACTGGTTTTGATAGTGATTGAATGTTAAAATTATCTGATGCCTCAGTAATATCCTTCAATGATCCATCTTTGAATAAAATTTTAATTTCATCTTTTGACGAATTGTAAGCGTTGTTGGTCATTGAATCTTGAAAAATAAAATAACTGAGTTCATGATCATTAAAACTATACTTGTTTTGGTAGATGTTTTTGTAATAAGAAATTTCATCTTCAGTAAATGGTGTTTTCTTTTGTTTCACTTTCAATAGTTTTCTATTGACAAGCATAGTTGATAGCACTGAGAGTACTTTATCTGTACTGTTGGTCCATTCCTTGATGCAGACAATAATATCCATATCATCTAGTTTAGAAAAATTTTGTAATACAATGGAATCATCCATTTTTTTGGCATCAATGTTCTCAAATAGAAACATTTTCATAGCATCCGTAGCAAAAATATTTTTGTTTTCAGAAGCAACTTCCTTAGCTCTTTCCAAAATTTTCATTAATAAAAATTCAGCACTTAAAACCGTTTTATGTAAATATACCTGCCAGTACATTAGTCTTCTGGCAACAATAAATTTCTCAACAGAATAAATCCCCTTTTGCTTAACAACCAAAGCATCATCAACTACATCAAACATTTTAATTATCCGTTCGCTACTCACTACACCTTCAGAAACTCCAGAATAAAAACTATCTCTTTTCAAATAATCCAATCGATCCATATCTAGCTGACTAGAAACCAATTGATGTAAAAATCTTTTAGGATACCTGTCTAAAAAAATTTCGATTGCGAGATCTAACGCACCTTTAAATTCTTTATTTAATTCTTTCATGAATAATACCGATACATCTTCATGACGAATTCCCGAAACAATACTATGTTCTAGTGTGTGTGAAAAGGGTCCATGACCAATATCATGAAGAAGAATTGCCAACGTGACGCCTTTCGATTCCTCTTTCGAAATCTCATGCCCTAAAAATCTAAGGGTAGCAATGGCTTGAGACATCAAATGAGCACATCCTATTGCATGATTGAATCTAGTATGTAAAGCACCTGGATATACTAAATGAGATAGACCTAGCTGTTTTATTCTTCGCAGGCGCTGAAAATAAGGGTGATCGATAATGTCCAGTAATATTTTGTGTGGTAACGAAATAAATCCATATACTGGATCGTTTAGTATCTTTAAGTTATTTTGATGGTTATAATTCAATACTTAATCGTTAATCAAAACAAATCTAATTAATTCAGCGCTGAAATGACAAGAATACTTTGGGCAGATGATGAAATTGAGCTTTTAAAACCTCACGTTATGTTCCTTGAAAAAAAGGGATATGAAGTTACAACAGTGCAGTCTGGAAACGATGCAATTGATGTGGTTAAAGAAGAGACCATTGATATTGTTTTTTTGGATGAAAATATGCCAGGACTCTCAGGGCTTGAAACCCTTGACTTTATTAAAAAAGAGAAACCAAGCGTCCCAATTGTTATGATTACGAAAAGCGAAGAAGAATCCATAATGGACAGTGCAATTGGTGGGAGAATAAACGATTATTTGATAAAGCCAGTAAACCCCAATCAGATTCTTCTTTCAATAAAGAAAAACCTTGAGGGTCGAAGATTAGTAAATGAAAAAACTACATCAAGTTATCAACAAAAATTTAAAGAGATCTCAATGGATCTTCAAGATAATTTAGACTTTGATGGCTGGATTGACCTATACAAAAGATTAGTCTATTGGGAATTGCAGTTTGATAAAACAGATCAAAGTATGATGGAAGTATTGCAAATGCAAAAAAATGAGGCCAATCAATTGTTTTCAAAATACGTTGCCAAAAACTATTCAAGTTGGTTTAATCATAAGGGTCCTTTGATGTCACACCAATTGCTCAAAGAAAAGGTTTTTCCAACACTTGATTCATCTTCCACATTCTTGATTGTTATTGACAACTTAAGATACGATCAGTGGCAGATTATCAAGCCACTTTTGATGGATAATTTCACTTCAAATGAGGAACTATTATATTACAGTATTCTTCCAACAGCAACTCAATATGCAAGAAATGCTTTATTTGCTGGACTTCTTCCTCTTGAAATTAAAAAGCGCTTTCCCTCAAAATGGAAAAATGAAGACGACCAAGGATCTAAGAACAATTATGAACACGACTTTCTTGAGGATAACCTCTTAAGAAATAATATCAGCTGTAAGTCCTCCTATAATAAAATTACAAACCTTGATAGCGGGAAAAAATTAGTCTCCAATTTTAGTAATCTTCTCCACAACCAATTCAATGTTGTGGTTTATAATTTTGTAGACATGCTTTCTCATGCTAGAACGGACATGGAAGTTATTAGAGAACTAGCTGATGATGAATCTGCATATCGGTCACTAACATTGAGTTGGTTCGAGCACTCTGCATTGTTTGACCTATTTAGGATGATAGCCGAAAATAATTGCGATGTTATTGTTACAACAGACCATGGTACAATAAAAGTAAATGAACCAAGTAAGGTTGTTGGTGACAGAAATACCAACTCCAACCTAAGATACAAACAAGGAAAAAACTTAAATTACAATGATAAAGATGTTCTTGCTATCCGTAATCCTGAAGATGTCTTTCTTCCAAAAATGAACGTAAGTTCAACCTACCTTTTCGCAAAGGAATCTAAATTCTTTGTTTATCCAAATAATTACAATTATTATGTAAATTATTTTAAAAACACATTTCAACATGGAGGAATTTCCTTAGAGGAGATGATTATTCCTTATGTTCATCTAAAAAGTAAATAGCTTAGTCGGTAATTAATTTCTCCGCTAGACGTACGTAAGAAACAATAAAATCCATCTCTTGCTGAGTACAACCCTTGCAGTATTCTAATGTTACATTTATGATGCTATTTGCCGTAATTTGCTCATCTTGAGTTGCCTCTAAAACTTGATCT
This sequence comes from Bacteroidota bacterium, assembly GCA_036123135.1. Lineage (GTDB taxonomy): Bacteria > Bacteroidota > Bacteroidia > Flavobacteriales_D > Parvicellaceae. The sequence goes on from JAZADZ010000085.1 coordinate 11,083, forward strand.
GCAATTAATTCCAATAACAGGTCTGAGTTCTCCAATGTAAGTTGATTTATTTGTGACTTATACATTCTGGGATTTCTAATGAAAAAGGAAAATAAGGATGGGCCAGTACTCTTTTTTTGTTGTTCGTTTAATTGATTTATTGCTGTTGAAAATGCTGTAAAGTACATTTTTCTCCACTCCAAGTCTTGAGTAATCAGGCTATCAGCAATTGTTAAAATATTTTCAGTTGAAACTTGCTCCAGCTTGTTTTCTAAAATTAATCGAGTGGCCTTTCTAGCATTCATTGCTGAGCTCATGTCTTCCAGATACGCTTTACCATCAATTTCAGAGTAGATTGTTTCAAGTGATTCCTGCTTGCAAGAACTTAAAATCAAAAACCAGTTTAAAAAACAAATCAAATACAACTGTATTTTTTTCATAAAATAAAGTTAGTAGAATTTATCGCTTTAGAAGATAAATAAGAGTACATGCCTTTTAATTAACATAGAACTGTTTTTGAAAAATACACTTTACTTTTTTGTTCTTACATAAAATTTGTAACTTATGAATTGAGAAATAATTAATAACCATCTTACATGCTTGAGTTCAGTAAACAGATTCTGTTAAAAGTAAGTTTTGACAGAAATTTATTTCACAAAGAATTAAAAAAAAGTATAAACTGGCTACAAAACGACGAAATTGAAAAATTAAAGATTTGGTGCCTTTCCTCTTTTATTATTTACAAGGATTTAATTGTAGAAGTATTTGATGGGGCGTGTTGATTCGTTAGCTTTCTAAAAATTTAATATTTCGCTTTAGCCCATCAAATTTTGTTCGCTTAACTGCTGACTTTTTAAACAATTCATTGAACGTTTCTTTAGAAAGTTCGTCCCATTCTTTTTTTGAAAGACCTAGAAGTTTTAAATTAGGCTGAAATTCAGGTTCACTGTGCTGAATTGAAAATTTATTCCAAGGACAAACCTGCTGACAAATATCACAACCAAACATCCAATTTTGCATTTTTCCTGAAAATTCTTTGGGTATAATTTCATCCTTAAGCTCAATGGTTAAATAAGAAATGCACTTAGATCCGTCAACAACATATGGCTTAATAATGGCATCTGTTGGGCATGCATCAATACACTTTGTACATGAACCACAATAGTCCTGAATTGGACCATCTGATTCTAGCTCTAGGTCAATAATAAGTTCTCCAATAAAAAAATAAGACCCAGCTGTTTTATTGATAAGATTAGCATTTTTACCTATCCATCCTAATCCACTTTTCTCAGCCCATGCCTTATCCATAACAGGAGCAGAATCAACAAATCCTCTAGCATTTACTTCTCCTATTTCCTCATTTATGTACAAATGCAGTTGATTTAGCTTTTCACGTATCACATAATGATAATCTTTTCCAAATGCATACTTTGAAATCTTTGGTGCTTTTCTATCGTCTTGTTTTTTTTTAGTGTAATAATTACACAGCACTGTTATTACTGATTTGGCACCATCAACCAAGAGCCTTGGATCAGTTCTCTTATCAAAGTAATTTTCCATGTATGACATCTTTCCATGGTAATTACTATTCAACCAATTTTCAAGATTTTTAGCTTCTTTTTCTAAGAATTCAGCCTTTGAAATCCCCACAAATGAAAAACCCAAATCAAATGCTTTTTGTTTTATTTTTTGAGTAGCTAAATATTTATCCATTAAAATATTTCTCCCTGACTAGGACTTGAAGTTATGTTAAAGTGTTGGTAGGCAAGTTGAGTAACCTTACGTCCCCTTGGGGTTCGAACAATGTAGCCTTCTTGAACCAAAAAAGGTTCATATACCTCCTCTAGGGTTCCAGGTTGTTCACCTACGACAGTTGCTATTGTTGTAAGACCAACGGGACCACCGTTGTATTTTTCAATTATTGAACGTAATATTTTATTGTCCATTTCATCCAATCCACTTTTATCTACATTTAATGCAGTTAGCGCCATTTCAGTGATTTTTGAATCGATCACCCCATCTCCTTTTACTTGAGCATAATCTCTAACTCTACGTAAAAGTGCATTTGCAATTCTAGGTGTACCCCTACTTCTTCTAGCTATTTCATTTGAAGCTAAAGACTTAATTGGAATTGACAGAATATCTGCTGATCTATCAATAATATTTTTTAAAATGCCTGAATCATAGTAGTGAAGCCTAGAGCTAATTCCAAATCTAGCTCTTAGCGGAGCCGTAAGCATACCACTTCTTGTGGTTGCACCAATTAAAGTAAAAGGACTTAGCTCTATTTGAACTGTCCTTGCATTAGGGCCCGTATCAATTACTATGTCAATTTTATAGTCCTCCATTGCAGAATATAAATACTCCTCAATAACAGGGCTTAAACGATGTATTTCGTCAATGAACAATACATCTCCTTTCTCTAAATTAGTGAGTAATCCCGCTAAATCACCTGGCTTGTCAAGCACAGGTCCTGAAGTGATTTTAAAACCAACCTTTAATTCATTGGCTATAATATGAGCTAGAGTTGTTTTTCCAAGACCTGGAGGACCATGGAGCAAAACGTGGTCCAACGACTCATTTCTTAGCTTTGCGGCCTCAACAAAAATTTTTAAATTATCGATAATATTTTCCTGACCAGCAAAGTCTTCAAATAACTGGGGCCTTAAAACCTGCTCTAGCTCCTTATCGGAGGCATCATTCTCATCATCCCTTAAATCATATTCTTCAATCATAAAACAATCAAACTTAATTTCATTGAATGGCCTTGATTATATCACCAAAATACAACTTAAATCTTGCAATATAAACTGGTGAAGATAAGTTTTCATTAATACGTTTTTTACTAAAAGCAACTAAACGATATCCCACGCCAAGTCCAATACCAAAATACTTAATTATTCTGTACTCCACAGTTGCTGATTGCTCGTAAAAAACAGCGAAAGAGCGAGCAAGTTTTTCCCCATCTAAATCATAATAAAGATTACCTAGTCCTAATTGTAAGTTTCCATTTAATTGAAGTTTATTTTGAGTGTAAAATATATAGTCTATAAAAGTTGAAAAATTCCTACTTTTTAAATCAACATGATTTCCATTGTAAAAGGGTGTATAATTTGTTCTTAGCCAGCTATAACCAAGTCCAAGTTTTAACTTATTTTTAAATACTAATCCAGCTTTAATTCCATTTAAACGAACGTGTCTGTTAGAAACAAATGAACCTCTTGTATCAAGCTTTGCAAAAAATGTGGGTTTATCTTTTAGAATAGAAAAAATCGAGTCCGAAATTTGAGCATGGCCAACAGTTGACACTAAAATCATAAAAAGAATCATAAAAAAAGTCCGTACAAAAAATTTATACGGACTTGTAAGTTTTGACGCTAACTTTAATCTAATGCTCTTCTTCATTATCATCTAGAGGTACATTCTGAGGAACAAAATCTTTTTCTTTTCCAGGCTTACTGTAATCATATGGCCATCTATGAACAGTAGGTATTTCACCATACCAATTGCCATGAATGTGTTCAACTGGTGTTGTCCATTCTAAGGAGTTGGAGTTCCAAGGATTTTGAGAGGCCTTTGGGCCGCTGAAAACACTATAAAAATAATTAAAAAAGAAAATAATTTGGGCAAGAACTCCTACAGTTGCAAAAATTGAAATTAATACATTTAAATCTAAGAAGTGATCGAACATTGCAAAGTTAGTGTATTCATAGTATCTCCTTGGCATTCCTCCCTCTCCAAGAAAGTGCATTGGAATGAAAACACCGTACCCACAAACAATTGTAATCCAAAAATGAATCATACCCATTCGTTTATTCATCATTTTCCCATACAGCTTAGGGAACCAATGATAAACCCCAGCAAACATGGCTAAGATTGCAGTCATACCCATCACAATGTGGAAATGGCCAACAACAAAATATGTATCGTGCTGAGAAATATCAAGAGCAGAATCAGCAAGGATAATACCTGTAATACCACCAGAAATAAACGTAGATACTGCACCAATAGAAAACAGCATAGCTGGAGACATAATAACATTTCCTCTCCAGATCGTTGTGATAAAGTTAAATACTTTAACAGCAGAAGGAATCGCAATCAACAATGTTGTGAAGGTAAATACACCACCCAGAAAAGGATTCATCCCTGTCATAAACATGTGATGTCCCCAAACAATAAAAGATAAAAATCCAATGGCGAGGATAGACCCTATCATAGCTCGGTATCCAAAAATGGGCTTTCTACTCATAGTAGAAATAATTTCTGAAGTCATTCCAAGGGCTGGTAAAAGTATAATGTAAACTTCAGGATGACCTAAAAACCAGAACAAGTGCTCGTACAAGATAGGGCTTCCTCCGGTAGCATCAAGTGCTCCAGAAGATGTGACAATATCGCTCATGTAAAAACTTGTTCCAAAACCTCTGTCCATTAGTAGAAGAACTGCGCAAGAAAGTAGTACTGGAAAAGAAAGAACGCCAAGTATGGCAGTAACAAAAAATGCCCAAATTGTTAAAGGTAAGCGTGTCATAGTCATCCCCTTTGTACGTAAATTAATGATGGTAACAATGTAATTGATACCACCAATTAAAGAAGAAGCGATAAAAACAGTCATAGAAAGTAACCAAAGTGTCATTCCAAGTCCTGACCCAGGTTGTAATTCTTCGAGCACACTTAGGGGGGGATAAATTGTCCAACCTGCCATAGCTGGGCCAGTTTCAATGAATAAGGATGCAGCCATTAGTAAACTTGATAAGAAAAATAGCCAATAGGCAATCATATTCAACAAGCCAGAAGCCATATCTCTAGCACCAACTTGAAGGGGAATAAGAAGATTCGAAAATGTACCGGATAAACCACCAGTTAAGACGAAAAACACCATTATAGTTCCATGAAGCGTGACTAATCCTAAATACCAGTTACTATCCAACAAACCGTCAGGAGCAGCATCGGCTCCAAGGACAGCTTCAAGTATTGGAAACTTGGCATCTGGCCAACCTAATTTTAATCTGAAGAAAGCAGAAAGTGCTATTCCCAATCCACCCATAATCATTGCGGTGATTAGGTATTGCTTGCCAATCATTTTATGATCTTGAGAGAAAATATATTTTGTTATGAAACTCTCCTTATGATGATGTGCATGTGCATCGTGTGCCATAATGTTACTATTTACTTATTAATTATTCAGAAGCCTTTTGGGCAATTGTTTTCTTTTCTGAAATCCATGAATTAAATTCTTGAGGAGATTCAACATAAACATCCATTTTCATGTTTGAATGTGCTGCTCCACAAATTTTATTACACATTAATATATAGTTAAATTCAACTTTTTCTTCTTGTTCACCAAGCCTGTTTAATCTTTCGTTGTGAATTTTATTAATGTTTTTATAATGCTCTTGAACTTCAGGCTTAGCTCTCATCTCTAAAGTTGAAACGGTAGGGGTAAAGTTAAAACCTGTCTCCATTCCAGGAACAGCATTCATTTGCATTCTCATGTGAGGAATCCAAGGACAGTGTATAACGTCCTTAGATCGGAACTTCATAGCATATGGTTGGTCTTTTACCAAATGAAGCTCTTGAACCAAAACATCATCGTTAGCGGACTTGTAAATTGAATCGTTTAATTCACCTTTATCCAAACCAGATTTGATTCTATACTTCTGTCTTTTATAACGTTCCATTTTTTCGATTAATGAATCAACCTGGGTATTGGGGATGAAATAGGTCCCTTGATCATTTTTTGAATCTTCCAAAATCGAATTTATTTTATCTACTTCTGAATCTAAAAAAGCATAAGAGTCCTTTATGTTTTTATCGGTAATAATTCCAAGAGGATTGGTGGCAGTAATGAGTTTATAATCTGCTTTTCCTAAAGTGTTATCATCTCCAGAGTAGCGCGTCCACCATCCGAATTGATAAGCATAAACCTCAACAACTTTAGCATCCTCGTTGTCACTAAACATAATTTCATTCCACGTCTTCAGTCCATAAATAACAATGGCTGCAAGAGCAATTGCTGGTACTATGGTCCAAACCAGTTCTAGCCTATTATCGTGAGGAAAATAATATGCTTTTCTTTCTTTTTTGTAAGAATATTTCCAAGAGAATATAAATAAAATTGCATTGGTTAGAAAAAATACAGGCAGTATTACCCACCAATTAAAAAGTAACAATGAATCAATCTTTTGACCATGAACAGAGGCAGCATCAAAAAGACCACCATTCATACCAAATTTTAGAATTAACCAGATTATGAAGCCAAAATAAGCTATCATAAAAACAATTAGCATATTGGCATTGAAAGAATTCTCTCGCCTAGTTAGTTTTTCCTCAAACTTATTTCCTTTGAACATTGAGGCAATGTCATATACTTTCATCAGTTGCAGTAATGCAACGATAAAAAGGGCGACAACTACTACGATTATAAATCTATTTTCCATTAAAGTACTTATTCCTTTTATTAAAATTCATGATGCTTACTTTCTTGTAAAAAGGGATGGTTTTTCTGAACAAGAGGAGCTTTTGTTAATGCATTGAGTACGAAATTGACAAAAACACCAAGGAACAACATAAACATTCCAACTTCTAACAATCCGAAGTTCCACTGATCAAATAATGTTCCAGGCATTACCATATTGAAAACATCTAACCAGTGTCCAATGAAAATAATTAACCCTATTACAATGAGATATCCAGCTGATCTTTTGGTGTCTGCGGACATTAAAAAAACCATTGGGAAAAAGAAGTTTATGAAAAAGGTTCCAAAAAATAAGAACTTATAATCCTCAATTCTACTTACAAAATATTGAACTTCTTCTGGGATATTTGAATACCAGATTAACATAAATTGTGAGAACCATAGATAACTCCACAAAAAGCTAAGTGCAAACATCCATTTTCCAACATCATGAATATGGCTTTCCTTGACATATGGAAGGTACCCGTTTTTTCTTAAGTATAATGTAATCATCATGACCATTACCATACCACTTAGCCAGATACCTGAGAAAACATACCAGCCGTAAAGTGTACTAAACCAATGAGTATCAATCGACATTAAAAAATCCCAAGACATGGTGGAAGAAAAAACTGCAAAAAAGACTAAAAATAAAGCTGCTCTTCTATACATCTTATAGTGGGTTTCGGTTCCCCCCTCGGCATCTTCCAATCTGGACTTCTTTTTGAACCATTTCATAAAGATGTAGAATGTAGCAAAATAAGCTACTACCCTAATGTAAAAGAATGGTTGATTTAGATACGCTTTTTTTCCCCATATAATTTTATCAAAATGACTACTGTTGGGATCTACGGTCTCAGGATCCATCCAAGGATAAATATGATGAAGGCCAAGTGAACCTGCGATAAATACTATGGACAAAACAACTATTCCAATAGGCATTGCAGACATAATACCTTCCATTACTCGAAGTAAAACTACTCCCCAACCAGACTCAGTTGCATAGTGAAGTGCCAAATAAAAGATAGCCCCTAAACAAATTCCAAAGAAGAAAAATCCATTTACCAATAGATTGGACCAAAATCTTCTGAAATGCGAATCAAAAAAAGATACCTCACCTGTTTCAATCATGTGAACTAGCTCCTGAGAGGCATCACTATGATGCTCACCTGCATGACTTCCATCGTGTGAATTGTGCATTGGATGGATGTGTGCATCCCATAAAAAGGTAGGACCATGGTGCCCATGATCATTTGCGTGATCGGTGTTTTGATGTTCCGTATCATGATTTGCGTGTTCAGTGCCTTTCACATTGGAGGCTGTATGAATATCAGTAGAATGAGAATTGTCATCTTGAACATAAGCTACTGTTGAGACTGTAACATGATCAGCAGTTTCATGGGCATGTTTTTCATTGCTATTATCGTGAATACCATGGTTAGTATCATGAAATGTTATCTCGTAGCCTTTAGCATTCATTATGGACTTCATTTCATTTTTAAGCTTTTCTTGCTTCTCTTCAGATGCATCTCCATTGTATCGAATTGACAAATTGTGTTCATCGATATAATCTGCATATATGTAATCTTTTTGCTGAAAAAACCCAACTAGCACCATTATCAAACCAATGAATGATAATCCTAAAGTAACTCTCTTTGCTTTTTCTGAAACCTGATAATCCATTTCTTACTTAATTTCTTTCAACTTATATCGTTATCCTTTTACTCGACAGGTGCTGGCTGAAGGTTATTAATTTCACTCAACAGTAAATCTCCTCCATTCTGAAGTGTTCTTACATATAGAGCAACTTTCCACCTCTCATCTTTGTCAAGCTGAGAGCCATGCGGCCCCATCGCATTTTTCCCATGAGTTATAGTATGAAAAATTGATCCGATTGTTCTGTCTTTCAATGTTTCGTAGGAAGGTGGTACAATAAGATCACCAGAGGCGGCTACTACTTTTCCATTTCCTCCACCTTCTTCTCCATGGCAATGCAAACAGAATACTTCGTATAACTTTTTACCTTCGTTCGAGTTGTTTTCAGCAACGGATGAATCAGAAATATAAAATTCAGGAATTCTAACTTCCATACCTGCTCGAATTCTTTCTTCTTCGCCTTCTCCATAGTTGAAAGGCATATTAATTGCTGCCATTTGACGTTCTTCAGTGTAAGGGATGGTACCTTCAACAGGGACTCTGGCAGAAATTGAATTTTTGAGTTGTGTGTTTTCTTGATCACCCACTAAACCATAATCTACGTATGCTTCAACGGCTTGTGATCTATACATATCAGGCATGTATTCATAACCAGGACTGTCAGGATGTTTGACACATGAAGATAGCAGTAGTGTCAAGCAACTAATAAAAAACATAATATGGTTGAGTATCCGATTCATAATTACTACCTATTTAATCACTTTTTCTTCCAATTCAATTACACCTGTATTTTTTAAAATTGCAGCTATTTCTTGCAGGGAATGTTTAGGATTATCTGAAGCACTTACTTCAATTACAAATTTATCGTCTGTTGTTCTTGGATCAGGATTTCTTGGTGGCATTCCAGGGAGTGTTTTATTGCGAAGCAAGTACGTAATTGCCATTCCGTGGGCAGCACAAAGCACTGTAAATTCAAAGAATATAGGAACGAAAGCAGGTAAATTCTCAAATAGAGAAAAACTTGGTTTACCACCTATATTCATCGGCCAGTCAATAATCATAAAATATCGAATTCCTATTGCTGCAAGCATTGTTCCAGTAAGACCATATAAGAAAGCTGCAATTCCAAGTCTGGTTTGTTCAATTCCAATAATAGGATCTATTCCATGTATGGGCATAGGTGAATACACATCAGTAATATTAACACCTTTGTCCACCAACGACCTTGCTCCATCTTTAAGAACATCATCATCATCGTACATTGCATATATTACTTTTTCCTCCATAATTCTTTTATTAGTGTTCGGTATGACTGTCCCAATAATCCTTACCGTGACCATAGTTTTCTTTGTAATTTTTACCTGAACTTTTTAAAATGGTTTTTAATTCAGCAATTGGCAGTACGGGGAAATACCTTGAAAAAAGTAAATACAACACAAAGAAAATACCAATGGTTCCCATAAATACTCCAATATCAACCCAAGTTGGGTGAAAGTAAGACCAGGAAGAGGGAACATAATCTCGATGAATTGATGTCACAATAATAACAAATCGTTCAAACCACATTCCTATATTAATGATAATAGACATGAAAAAAGAAAAAACTAAACTCGTTCGTAATTTTTTAAACCAAAAAAGTTGAGGAGAAATCACATTACATGTCATCATACTTGCGTAAGACCACCAATAGGGTCCAGTAGCCCTATTTAGAAAAGCATAAGCTTCGTACTCTACACCAGAATACCAAGAGACAAATAGTTCAGTTATGTAAGCAACTCCAACAATTGAACCAGTAACAATAATTACAATATTCATGTACTCTATGTGCTTTACGTGAAGGTACTCTTCGAGCTTGTATGCCTTCCTTAAAATCAACATCAGTGTTTGAACCATGGCAAATCCTGAAAAAACTGCTCCAGAAACAAAATATGGTGGGAAAATTGTAGTGTGCCAACCTGGAATAACAGATGTTGCAAAGTCAAAGGAAACTATCGAGTGAACTGAAAATACAAGAGGGGTTGCCAAGCCAGCAAGAACCAAAGAAACTAATTCAAATCTGTTCCACGCTTTGGCATTTCCAGTCCAACCAAAACTTAATACCCTATAAACTCTTTTAGAAAGAGGTTTTGTTACTCTGTCTCTTATTGTGGCGAAATCAGGAATCAAACCGATGTACCAAAAGACTAGAGAAACAGAAAAGTACGTTGAAATTGCAAACACATCCCAAAGTAAAGGTGAATTGAAGTTTACCCACATTGAACCGAACTGATTTGGGAGAGGAAAAACCCAATATCCACACCATAATCTTCCCATGTGAATCAGTGGAAAAAGCCCTGCCATCATTACAGCGAAGATAGTCATAGCCTCTGCTGCTCTGTTGATTGCAAATCTCCATTTCTGTCTAAACAATAATAAAACAGCGGAAATTAATGTTCCAGCGTGACCGATTCCAACCCACCATACAAAGTTGGTGATGTCCCAAGCCCACTCTACTGTTTTATTCAATCCCCATGTACCAATTCCAGTACCAAGCAAATACAAGATACATCCAACTCCCCAAAGAGCAAGAATAGCTGCAATAATGATAAGAATATACCACGTTCTGTGCGCCTTACTTTCAATAGGTCTGATGATATCATCCGTTATTTGTCTGTAGGTTTTATCTCCTAAGATTAACGGTTTCCGTATGTCTGCTTCCTTATGCATTATGTTGTTTTTATCATCAAATTATTTCTAATGTCCGTCATTGTTGTGGTTGTGCGCAATTAACTGCTCTTGATCAACATTTCTAACCTTGAGCTGATACCAAATATTTGGCTTAACACCCACCTCTTCGAGTGCTTGATAAGCTCTATCAGACTGTGAATCTTTTCTAATTAATGAATCTTTATCGTTCCAGTCACCGAAAGAAATACAATCGTTAGGACATGCATCACCACAAGCACACATGACATCAGAGTCGATAAGAGCTCTACCTTCTTTTTTAGCTTTCAACTTTGCTGCTTGAATACCTTGAACACAGAAGCTACACTTTTCCATCACTCCTCTTGATCGAACAACTACATCTGGATTTAATACCAGTCTAGCCATCTCATCTTGTGTCTGGTTAATGTGTTTGAACTTTCTGTAATCTCTGTAATTGAACCAGTTAAATCTTCGAACTTTGTAAGGACAGTTATTACCACAGTATCTTGTTCCGATACACCTATTGTAGGTCATCATATTAAGTCCTTCGTTGCTGTGCGTTGTAGCAGCAACTGGACAAACCGTTTCGCAAGGAGCATGGTTACAATGCTGACATAACATCGGCATGAAAAGAACAGAAGGATTTTCCTCAGGAACTTCAAGTTTGCCATAATCAAAATCACCTTTAGTTCTATCCGCCTCCCAGCTATCTCTATTTTCGTCTTCAATGGATGAAAAATACCTGTCCATTCTTAGCCAGTGCATATCTCTGGATCTTCTCACCTCATCTTTACCAACTACAGGAACATTATTTTCAGTATGGCAAGCAACAATACATACACCACATCCATTACATGAGGATAAATCTATGGACATTCCCCATCTGTGACCAACGTGTTCAACTGGATGTTCGTCCCAAAGAGAATATTCGGTTGCCTTAACCTCAGAATGTCCTCCTTCAGCATGGCTGTGCAAAACATGGGGAGGGTTGTAATCTTCTTTTTTAGTAGTCGGATCTGTGAAAAAGTCAAGAGTAGTTTCTTTAACAATAGATTCTCTACCCATTATTGTGTGGTGAGTCTGTGTACAAGCAAGTGGATACTTTTCATCTTTTAATGAAAGTTCGGCAACACCAGAATATACCAACTCTCCTTTTTCAAAGGAAGAGAGCTTAAAAACATTCGCACCAATAGGGACTTTTTTGCCATTTTCGATGAGGTATTCTCCATCTTCACCAACTTGATATGCGGAGCGACCAATTTTTTCTTCACCATCTCCTCTTCCATATCCAAAAGGAATCCCAATTGTTCCAGGAGCTTGGCCTGGTAAAGGATAAATAGGCAGTTTTAGGGAAACATCGTTCACACTTACAGCAGCAACAAATGCAGGTTCTTCCTGAGCTAAATGTATGCCGTCCCAGGCAGACTTAGGATTATCGGAATTAATACCAAAAAATTTGTAACAATCAGATGGTGCCATAGTGATGTAATTGTCCCAAACTACTTTTGTAACAGCATCAGGCAACTCCTGGAGCCATGCATTGGAAGCATATTGACCATCACCTAATTCATTTGAAAATGCAGTAAATTCCCATTCACCTGTGGATTGAGCAATTTTTTTGACCACTTTGGAAGCCATTTCAGTATCAGCAGAAAAGGAAGTTGTAGCAACAGGCAAATAAGGAATTTTAGAAAAACCATCGTGAACAGACCAATTCCAATCTAAACCATATGAAGCCACTTGCTCTTTTAATAAGTTGTGGTAAGAAATGGATTCTTTATCATCTCTTGAAGCTAACCCAGACCATACCATCAACGATTCCTGAGCTTGTCTTGAATCAAACAACGGACGAATCATTGGCTGCTGAAGTGAGTAATGTCCAGAAACTGGGTTAAAATCATTCCAAGATTCTAAATAATTGTGGTCGGGACAAACATAAGTACACCTTGACGCAGTTTCGTCGGCAATTTCAGAGAAAGAAACAGAAAGCTTGAGTTTAGATAATGCATCTCCAAAAGCTTTTCCATTAGGAAGGGTATATACAGGATTTGATCCATATATAAGCAGTGCATCGACTTTTCCACTAATAACCTCTTTCGACAATTGTTCTACTTCTGCATCGTTTCCGTTAAAAAGATTTAATGGACAAGACAAATCAATTGTTTGGCCATAATTGCCAAGATAATCATTAATGGCATTGACAAGAATTTGAACCTCCTTATTGTTTGATCCAGAAACAACCAGTGAACTTCCTGCATTTGCTTTAAGGTCATTAGCAGCTTTGTGTATCAAATTTTGTGTCTTTTCACTCAAAGATGAATTGTGAGATTTTCCTTTAAGCTCATTGAGCAATGCAAGGGCAGTTAAGCCTTCTTGAGAGGGCTTGATTTGACCTCGATAGTCAGCATTAGATCCAGTTAATGTAAGTACAGATTCAAACTGATAGTGTCTTGACATCCAATCGTTTTCAGGCTTTCTTCTATTCCCATAATCAACGCTGTACTTTGTGGGAAAAATCCAATTGGTAATGAAGTCTGCATTAATACTTACAATGGTTTTCGCTTTGTCAAAATGATAGGAAGGAATTATTGCTTGTCCAAAAGAATTTTTATTGGCATTTCGGATTCCACAGTATGAAACCGCATCGTATTCAATGTGCTTAACATTACTACCATAATTTGCCGAAAAAGAATCAATAACTTTTTTTGTAGATGGAGAAACAATTGTATTGGAAAGGATACGAATAGACCCACCATTTTCTGAAACTTTGGCAAGTTTAGTTGAAATTTCCTTATCTATTTTTTCCCAACTAACCACTTTATTATCCTGCGTTGGTCCGTTTAATCTTTCTCCATTGTAAAGATTTAAAATAGAAGCTGCAATTCTTGATGTCATCCCACCTTTTGTGAAACCACTTTTTAGACCTTTTAACCATATTGGACGACCTTCTCTAGTCTTAATTAGAACGTTGGCAAAATCAACACCATCGTAAAATGATGAGGTATACCAGTTGGCAACACCTGGGGTAATGTCCTCAGGTTTGTTTACATAGGGAATGGATTTAATCACAGGAGTCTCGCAGGAAGCTAGAGTAGCCGCTGCAATACTAAAACCCATAAACTTTAAAAAATCTCTTCTTCCGGTCTTGAATTGCTCTACACCTTCGTCTGCAATAAATTGGTCAACTGGAAGATTATCTTGAAATTCCTTTACACTGGCATCTACAAATTCAGGTGTTTGATGTTTTTCTGAAAGTCCTTTCCAATATGTTTTTTTCACACTCATAGTATATCAGAATTCTTTAATAGTGACATTTTGCACATTCCCAACCACCAAGTTCCTTGACGGTTACTTTTTTGTCATCTAAAATTTTACTCATAGCATCAGGTCTATTTTTCAACCTATCATGGATTTCTTCGTAATAACCGGACTTAGTCAAATCAATTTCTTTTTTGTTGTGGCACTCAATACACCAACCCATTGTTAGAATTGGTTTCGTAAGTTGTATTATTCCTTTTTCAACACCCTCATCAGTTTCTGCATACGCATTAATAGCCTCAGTAGATGCTACTTTCCCTAGTGTATAAGTTTCAACTGGACCGTGACACTGTCTACAATCAATGTTTCCAGTATTTTCATGAACATGTTGCTGGTGAGAAAAGAAAACATGATCTGGTAAGTTGTGTGCTTTATTCCACACCATAGGCTTTTCAATTCGATTTCCATTGTTGTCTTTGTTGTAATCTTGTTTGGAAACATTGTAACCAACGTGGTCATGAATTTTTGCAATTTCTTCTGTTCCTGAAATGGTTCCTTCGACAACAACTTTATGACAATTCATACAAACATTCAATGACGGAATTCCCGCATGCTTTGATTTGACTGCAGAATGGTGACAATATTTGCAATCAATACCCATTTGGCCCGCATGCAGTTTGTGAGAATAAGCAATTGTCTGTGAAGGTTGATAATCGTCAAAAACACCAATGTTGTACGCACGGTTTCCAAGTTCAACTCCTGAAGTAATAAGGACAGTAACTAATAGAAGAACAAACACAAACCAGTTTTTGACCATCCAAGACTGAATGAGTACACTTGTTGGAATGTCAGGATCACTTGAAGACCCACTCTTCTCTGCAAGTGCAAATGAGAGTTGTCGTCTTATCCCACCAACAGTAATAATTACAATGAGCAATAAACCAGCTAATACCCACCATATAGTAGTTGAACTTTCTTCTTGCTTAGAGCCGGAAACAACAGCCACATCTCCACCTGCGGGCTGCACAGGAGCAGTGTAGGCATCAACATAAGCAAGAACAGCATCAATTTCATCATTTGATAAATGACCTTGTGGGGTCATCATTGTAGGAGAATAATTCCATATTGCCTTGGCAAACTCTGACTTACCACTGCTATATAAACCAGACGGATTCTTTACCCATTCGTACAATAAATCACCTTCTCCTCCATTTACCCATTTGTCTTTAACACCTTGAAGCTTGGGACCTGTAGCATTTTTGATGGGATGATGACAAGATGCGCAATTCGCTTTAAATAACTTTTCTCCATCTTGTGAAAAAGAGGAAAAACTTAACGCTATGCACAATAAAGAAACTAGGAAAGAAAAGATACTCTTCCTAGAGCAAAAAAGGCTTAAATACATATCCAATTTGGTTCATAATTATTTCTCGGAGCAAATGTAATGCCTGAAAATTTATTTAACCTATTTTGTTTACACAATTGTCTTTGTTTTGTCTTAATTTAGAATGCTTCTAAATAGATATGGTTTTCTTCAGAGATGTAAATGACTTTTTTTTACTGTTGAAACTTATTGGCATAAAATTAGCACATTAAAAATGTATAATTTTGAATATGAAAAAATTTAACTCGACATTTTTGATTTTCTTTTCCATTTCGTGTTTCTTGGGACAAGAAAATTGGACCGTATTTCCAGAAAAAAAAGATTCTATTCAAGTTATTCAAACTAATTCACCTCTGTTCCTTGTCGATAGTAGTAAAAAAGAATTAAATTTTAACAGATTGAATGGTTCAGTCAAAGTAGTTAGTGATCCTAGAATTGAAATCATTCAAAATAACCTTATTGATGGGGGAAAAATGAATGGCTACACTGTCCAAATTGAAGTCAGCCAACAAAACAATATAATAAAAGACGCTAAACTAAAATTCATAAAAGCTTTTCCAGATGAATCCATTTTTGATGAATACATTGCCCCAAACACCTATTTGTTTGTAGGAAAATTTTATGATAAGAACGATGCTTTGCACTTTAAGTACAAAATTCGAGACCTGTTTCCAAATACAATGGTGATTAAAAAACCAATTGATCCCCCTGTTCTTAAAGATTAAAATAAAAAAAAGAGGAACTGTAAGCTCCTCTTTTAAGTCAGAAAATTTATTAATTAGAAGATTGCAAGAAAATCAGCGTTTTCAAAAAACTGGATAAACTCACGATCTCTTTTAGCTTTCGCTTTTAATGAAGCATCTTTCTCAAATGCTGTTTTTAGGTTGTCCATTAACATTTCTGAATTATTGGTTCTGGCACCAATAATTGCTTTTAAATAATACGACATTGCATCATCACTTGAAGCGCTTTGATCAATAGCTTTTGCAGCTCCATCAGCATCTCCAGAGAGCAAATTGGCTAACGCAGAATTAAAAGTATTGAATTTACCCATGTTGGAAACTGCATCATCATAAAGTCCTTGTTGGATATTTAAAAGCCCCATGTTGTAATCGGTTTCAGAAGATGAACCTGCAGCAGTAAATAATTCCATTGCTCTTTCACGGTCACCTTTCATGTGGGCTACAGCACCAATGTTATTTTTAACAGTTGAATTTTCACTTGATTCACCAGCTTTTTCAAAATTGGTACCAGCTGCTTCCAAATCTCCTTGCAAATAAAGAATGTAACCAACATTATTTGATGTTCTCCAATCTGCTGGGAAAAGACGTTGAGCTTCTTTGTATACTCTCAGCTGTTCAGAAAGATCAGTATATAACGTTGCAGTGAACAACAATTCCTCAACATTTAACGTATCTGGATTAGTTTTAGATAATTCTTTCAATTCTTCGTCGCTGTAACCAACCTTATCATAGGACAAAGAAAGTTGAGCTCTTCTTAGCTGTGGTAATACTTCTTTTTCGAGAAATGTGTACGTTTTAGCCATATTTCTAATCTCTTGCTCTCTTTTATTTAAGTCAGAAGTCATTTGAAGAACTCTTAAAATAAGTTCCTTGTCTTCATGATCTGTTTTTTCGACTTCAGCTTTGAAACCTGACCAATCTTCACCTTTAGGATCTAAAGAATAAAATGCATCAGTAGTACCTAATTCAAATTTCATCTTTTTCATTTTTCTAACAACAGCAGATTTAGCACTTTCTGCTCGATCTTTAGCGAGATTCTCATTTTTATCAATTTCACCCTCTGGAGAAGCATATGACTGTATGTTCATCGATTTCAATTCTCTTCTGGGGTTGGTTGTTGCGTCAAGAACAAAATCCATTAAATCAACAATATCTTGGTCTTTAAGCTCACTTGCTTTGACATTGAACTTACCTTTGTTGTAATTGATTACAGCGTCCTTTTGATGTGAGGTAATTCTTTGAAATTCATCACTTGCCAAAACAACCTTATCGTCAAGACTGATGAGGTATGGAGTGATAACTGTTCCGTCGGCAATTTTCTCAGTTAATGGAAGTTCTTCCTCTTTGCTGCCTTTTTTTGTAATTATTCTTACTTTGACAACGCCCTCTTCCATACATTTTTGGTATGGAATTGTACTTTCGTATGAAAAAGAAGTTCCTTCTTTGGGAACTACCTTACCATTTCCTGCAGCTTTTGGGCCTTGAAAAATTTCAGTGGAGAATGCTATCTCAGTGCCATCATTACAAATGAATAAAGGAGTTACTTCAGCAACTGCTTTTGCGTTTAATCCTTTTTCAACAAATTTACCGTTAATCTGTAATGTTACATCATCGGCATGCATTTGAAGAGGGTTTTCAGTGACGTTATATTCAAGTTCTTTGATTGTTGAACAGCTGTTCAGTAAGGAAAAAACTGAAAAAACTAGCGTCGTCAAAACTCCGTTAAATACTATCTTTTTCATTATAAAAATTAATAAGTTTTGTTTAAAATTTCGTGCAAGTATAAGTACTATTTTTTACTTAAAAAAACGTTTCAGTAGTATATATATGTATGCACTTCAACACTTTTATGTACTCAATATAAGAATTAATTGACTTTCATCAATTGATTGAGATTGATTTTTACCTCACTTTGAATGTATTTTTCAGACAAAATTGTTTGAAATGAGTTTATTAATTGTTTGGGTCTGGTCATGTCAATTTGATTGGCTTTTATTCTTAAAACAGGCTGTTGTAGTTGTTTTAGCCAACGCTCATAACCTTCCATAATGGATTGGATGTACGTTTCGTCAATTTCACGTTCAAACACTCTTCCTCTTTTTAAAATATTTTCTATCAATTCATCTACCTCACGCTCAATGAAAATAATTAAATCTGGAGATTCAAATGGACGATAAAGAATTTGCGAAAGGTTACTGACCACATTAAATTGAGTTTTAGTTAGATTGATTTTCGAAAAAATTAAACTTTTTTGAGGAACGTAGTCAGAGAATACAAGCGAGTGTTTTGATGAAAAAAAATCGGCTAACTGTCGACTTCTATCTAAGATGAACTGTAATTCGGAATGAATTGCAAAATCTTCACCCATATAAAAAGCCTTGAGAAACTGATTGTCTTCAAATTCTTCAAGTAATAGTGCCCCATTCAAATTGGAAGAAAGGAATTTGGCTAATGTTGTTTTTCCAGCACCTATATTACCTTCAACTGCTACGTATTTGTAATTCAACTTAGACATATAACATTTGATTTATCTTCACAACTATTGAGTAATTCACAGATTGTCATATTCATACCTGGAACCAAATAATTTGGAACGATTTCGTTAAGAGGAGTCAAACAAAATTTTCTTTTATGCATCCTTGGATGTGGGACAACTAAATTTTCATTGTAGATTTCCTGTTGCCCAAACAAGATAATGTCTATATCTATGTTTCGATCTTGATAAATGGAAACGTTTGATCTATATCTTCCAAGTTGTTTTTCAATGTTCAACAGTTGACTCAAAAGCATTTCTGCACTACAATGGCATTCGATTAAAACCCCAAGATTCAAAAACTCATTTTCTGAAGAATACCCCCAAGACGGAGACTGGTAGTACTTTGAAGTTTTTAATATAATGTGACTTTCTGAAATTTTTTCAACAGCTTTTTTTAATTGTTTTTTCTTATTCCCAACATTACTTCCCAACAATAAAACTGCTTTAATCATGATGAAGCAAAATTAAGTTAATTGTTAAATGCTAGTTAAATGATGTCATAATTTATTATTCAACTTTTATCACCGAAAATAACCATCCATGTAAGAACTTTCAAAATTGAGATTCTAATGCTCTATTTTTACTAAAAACTTAATTATGAAACCATTCTGGAGAACTTTTTGGGCGTCCTCATTATCATCGCTTATGATTGGTCTAGCTCTATTTTTATTTATTTTAAGTATAGTAATTGGTCTTGCTTCAAGTTTTGATCGAAAACCATTCAAAGTAGAGAAGAATGCAATTTTACATCTAAAATTAGATGAATCAATTTCTGAAGTTTCCTATGCTGATTTTAATCCAAATTCACCTGGATTGATTACAAAACAATTTGGATTAAATGAGCTAAAAAGGGGACTCAAGGAAGCAGAAAAAGATGAAAACATTAAAGGAATTCTGCTCAACATAGACAATTTGTCTTCTGGAATGGCTTCTACTGAGGAAATTCGCAACGCTTTACTTAATTTCAAGGAGCAATCAGGAAAATTCATCTACTCATATTCTGAAACATATTCACAAAGCGCATATTACCTATCCTCTGTAGCAGATGAAGTTTTTTTGTACCCAACTGGAATGTTAGATTTTAGAGGATTAGGTGTTGAATTAATGTTTTTTAAAGGTGCAATTGATAAACTTGGTATCGATGTTCAGATAATAAGGGGTTCCAACAATAAATTCAAAAGTGCTGTTGAACCATTTTTATATTCTCAGATGAGTGATGAAAATAGAGAACAGGTCATGACCTATTTGAACTCTTTGTGGAGCAACATGCTTTCTAAAATTAAATCTTCAAGGAACATTTCAATTGAGCAAATGAATGAAATTGCAGATTCTATTCATATCCGAAATGCTTCATCTGCTGTTGAATTTCAATTGGTAGACCGACTCATTTATGAAGATGAGTTGCATTCCTTATTAAAAACCAAAACTGATACTCCAGATGATGATGAGCTAAATCTTGTCCCATTTTCGAAATATTGTAAGTCTAAATCACAAGAAGATAAAATGGATTTTGATAATGAATCCAATTCAGGAAATATTGCTATTGTGTACGCAGTTGGAGATATTGTTAGTGGCGAAGGAGAGAGAAACCAAATTGGATCTGAAAAAATTGCAGGAGCTATTCAAGAAGCGCGTCTTAATGATGAGGTGAAAGCCATTGTATTAAGAGTTAATTCACCTGGTGGAAGTGCACTAGCATCTGATGTCATATGGAGAGAAGTTATTTTAGCAAAAGAAGCTAAGCCATTTATAGTTTCAATGGGTGATGTTGCTGCATCCGGAGGATACTACATTTCATGTGGTGCAGACTGGATTTTTGCTCAACCAAATACAATTACTGGTTCAATCGGAGTTTTTGGAATGATTCCAAATGTTGGACCGATGTTAGAGGATAAATTAGGGATAACCTTTGACAGAGCTCAAACTAATAATCATTCCTTGCTTTCCTTCACAAAAGGCTTGTCGGAAATGGAAAAATCAATAATTCAAAGTGAAATTGACGTGATATACAATGACTTTATTACCAAAGTTGCTGATGGAAGAGATGGACTAAAAGTTGAGGATGTTGACGCCATAGGTCAGGGTAGAGTTTGGTCAGGCACGGATGCCATTCGACTAGGATTAATTGATGAACTTGGAGGAATTGACGATGCTATAAATTATGCTGCAGAAAAAGCTGGAATTGAAAATGAAGAAATCAAAATTATCTCACTTCCAAATTACAAGGAGGACGAGTTGATGGCAATATTAGATCTAATCGACAGCAAAGATGTTAGCCTCAAAACCAACAACACAAAAGTTTTTGAAGAAATAACGGGACAATTGGACTTTTTAAGTAATTTCAAAAATGCGGATAGAGTTCAGGCACGCCTTCCATTTAGCCTTGTTATTAAATAAATTTAAACCCTTTCTTTGGTTTGTTTTTTATGATTTTTATTTAAAAGATTATAATCACATTATTATTTAAAAATATATTTATTTTTGTTTAAAATTTATACGATGCCTGACAGAAATTTTCACGGTAATACTGGAATCATTGGCTACATTTACGTTTCTCTCGCCCTAATCGTAATCTTCTACCTTGTCCTCTTTGGATAAATCATTCTGAATTTAAGAGAATTCACAACTGTTAATGGCCAACAAATTTCGAAATCCATTTAACCCTATTTTTTCATGGTACATTAAAAAACGGTTGCACCAAATTGAATTATTTGTGAAGTACCCAATTGAAGTGCAACAAGAGACACTTCTAAAGCTTTTAAAATTCGCACGCAACACTGAATTTGGAAAAAAGTATGATTTTAATTCAATCAAATCGGTTTATGATTTTAAAAAAAACATCCCAATATCGACATACGAGGATATTGAACCTACAATAGAAAAGATTAAAAAAGGCCAGCAAAATTTATTATGGCCTACAGAGATAAAATGGCTGGCAAAATCATCTGGAACATCAACTGGAAAAAGTAAATACATTCCTGTAAGCAAAGAGGCAATTGAAAATTGTCATTATAAAGGGGGTAAAGATTTATTGGCCCTCTATTACAACAATAATTCTAATACAAAACTTTTTCAAGGAAAACACTTAATTGTTGGAGGGAGCTCCAACATAAATCTCATGAACAAAGATGTTTACTTTGGAGACCTTTCAGCAATTATAGTTGAAAATCTTCCTTGGTGGTGCGAGTGGAGAAGAACACCTAAAAAGCAAATAACTCTTCTTGACGATTGGGAGAAAAAAATCTCTGCTATGGCCAAAACCACTGTACATGAAGACGTACATATTCTTGCTGGAGTACCCTCTTGGACTCTTGTACTGCTTAATAAAATAGTGGAAAATTCAAATGGAAAAACAATCAAGGAAATTTGGCCCAATTTAGAGTTGTACATGCATGGAGGCGTAAGCTTTGAACCCTATCAAGAGCAATTTGAAAAGCTTTTAAATTTTCCAAATATGAACTATGTACAGACTTATAATGCTAGCGAAGGGTTTTTCGGAATTCAAGATGAGAAATCTTCTGAAAGCATGTTACTGATGCTTGATTATGGAGTTTTCTTTGAATTCTTTCCAGTAAATGATTTAATGCAAAAACATCCGAAAACATTAAGCCTTGAGGAAGTTGAACTCAATAAAAATTATGCCTTGATTATAACAACGAATAGTGGCTTATGGAGATATTTAATTGGAGACACCATAAAATTTACTTCACTGAACCCATTTAGGATTAAAGTTTCAGGGAGAACTAAGAATTTCATCAATGTCTTTGGAGAGGAGTTGGTAATTGAAAATGCCGAAACTGCCATTGCTTTTGCTTGCAAGGAAACCCGCTCTTCAATTGTTGATTATACTGTAGGTCCAGTGTTTATGCAAAATGGTAATCAAGGAACACATGAATGGCTAATTGAATTTAAGGTTCCCCCTTCAAATTTTCAAAAATTTAAAGAAATTCTAGACGAAAAGCTTCAATTGATCAACTCTGACTACCATGCAAAACGCAAAGGAAACTTAAATATGTGTAGTCCAATTATTAGGCCTATGAAGAAAAATACTTTTTATGAATGGTTCAAAAATAATGGTAAATTAGGAGGGCAACATAAAATACCAAGATTATCTAACAATAGATCTATAATAGACGCGTTAATTAAACATCAATGACTCGCTTAATTTTTCTTTTTTTCATACTATTTGGAACTTCTATCAAAACAGTTTTTGCTCAGGAAATTCCTCTTGATGTTAATTCCACTTTTAAAATCGAAACTCCAATAAACTTTTTTGAAGTTGATCAAATTGGTAATGTGTATTGTGTTACAAACAATGAAATACTTAAACTCAACCAAAATGGTGAATTGCTGTACAGATATAGCAATATGACTTACGGAAACATAACCAAACTTGACGTTCAAAACTCTTTAAGACCACTCGTTTTTTATAAGGAACAATCTAAAATAGTTGTTTTGGACAACACTCTTTCTGAACAGAATAATCTTTGTTTGAACCTAGACCAGCTTGGGTTGTACAACACACTAACAATTGCAAACAGCAATTTAGACAATGGAGTGTGGTTGTACGATTTAGATTTTAAACAAATTGTAAAAGTAAACACTAAACTTGAGATTGTGCAAAAATCAGGAAACCTTGCTGTTCTTCTTGGAAAAGATAGCCTTATGCCAATTAATATCCTCGAAAAAAATGGCAGGCTATACATGAGCACAGTAAATGATGGTGTTTTGATTTTTGATGTGTATTGCAGCTTTAACCATTCGTTAGACATTGCTTGTACAAATGAAATACAAGTTAAAGAAGAACATATTTTTGTAAATAATGACACATCTTTTTTTGCTTACAATTGTATTGACCACACAAGTTTAAATTTCAAAACCAAAAAAAGCTACATAAAAATTACTCCAATTAAATCCATTTTCATCGGCTTGAATAATGATAAAAAATCCTTCGATCTTCTAACGAAACTATAGATTATTTATACAATTATTTAAGCGTCTAACACTTTAAAGTTTTCAACAAAATTAGTGTTCCTTAATTGTTTTTTTCTACTTTAGAACTTATTAAAAGTTATCATTATGCATATCGCTGTAGCTGGAAATATTGGAGCTGGTAAAACCACACTTACCACCTTACTTGCCAAACATTATGGATGGGAAACTCACTTTGAAGATGTGGATGAAAATCCCTATTTACTGGATTTTTATGATGAAATGCAACGTTGGTCTTTTAACCTACAAATTTATTATCTAAACAGCAGGTTCACACAAATTCAAGACATAAGACAAAATTCAAAAACAGTCATTCAGGATAGAACTATTTATGAGGATGCTTATATTTTTGCTCCCAATCTCCATTCGATGGGGTTGATGACTTCAAGAGACTTCGAAAATTACTTTAGCTTATTTACGCTTTTGGAATCTTTCATCTCTGCACCTGATTTACTTATTTACCTCAGAGCAAGTGTCCCGAAGCTTGTTCAAAACATCCAAAAAAGAGGAAGGGAATACGAAGAAAGCATTCGTCTCGATTACTTAAAAAGGTTAAACGAACGGTATGAGGCTTGGA
Source organism: Bacteroidota bacterium (assembly GCA_036123135.1). Taxonomy (GTDB): domain Bacteria; phylum Bacteroidota; class Bacteroidia; order Flavobacteriales_D; family Parvicellaceae. Next base: position 35,347 of record JAZADZ010000085.1, read on the forward strand.
TATCAACCTATGACAGAGGAAATATTTTAGTAATTGATATTGACAATAACTCATTCAATGAAAATCAGGAAGATTTAGGTAAGATTATTTCAAATATCGACGCAGAACTTCACGGATTATTCATTGAAAAATAGCTTCCAATTATTTTTTCTGTGATGAACCTCAGTTTAATTATTCTAGCTGGAGGAAATAGCTCTAGAATGGGGACAGACAAAGGATTACTTTCGTTTAGAGGGAAGCCTATGGTCCAACATGTCTTGGATAATCTATGCTCTGATTTTCAAGATACTATTATTGTATGCAACAATAATAAATACAAACAATTTGAAAAGACCATAATTACTGACAACCATAACTCATTGGGACCTATAGGAGGAATTGAAGCAGGTCTTTCTAAATCAAAAACTGAACACAACATCATTGTTTCATGTGATAGCCCTTTTGTTTCTCTAGATTTAATTAACTATATGAGTGCTCACTTTTTTTCTTCTCAAGTTATTTTTCTAAAAAAGGAAGGCATTCATCCATTTCCTGGATATTACTCTAAAAAGATTCTTCCTTCAATCAATCTTATGATTGAAAATGAAGATTTGAAAATTATGAACTTAATGAATTATTGTTCTGTCCTAACCCTGGATTGTTCTGCTTACAATAGCAGGCTTTTTATTAATTTTAATACATCAAAACAAATTAGAAAATTTGATGAAGTTTCATCTTAAATTTTATGGAGAAATAGCTGAAGTCATGGGAGCTAGCGAGCAAACGATCTCAGTAAATGAAACATCTTTTTCAGCAAATGAGCTTAAAGAAGAACTTTGTTTAAGATCAGAAAAACTTAAAACTATACCTTTTAAAATTGCTGTAAACAATGCTCTAGTTGACTCTAACACTTCTCTTACAAATAACGATACTATTTCTTTATTGCCTCCATTTGCTGGTGGATAAATCTTGTGTAAAATGATTGAAGTTGAACAGGCAATTGAACTAATCGAAACAAATGCTGCAGCATCGGAAACTGAACGTTCTGATATAAAAAAAGCATTGGGCTATGTCTCCATGCAAAATGTTTTATCTCCAATAAACATGCCTCCTTTCAATCAATCAGCAATGGATGGTTATGCAATACATTTCGATGATTCTATTTCTTCCTACTTGATAATTGGTGAAATTCCAGCTGGAAAGAATCCTTCTCAAATAAAACTTAACAAAGGAGAAGCGGCTAAAATTTTTACAGGGGCCGAGATTCCCGTTGGTTGTTCTTCTGTGATACAGCAGGAATGGTGTACTCAAAAAAAGAACGTACTAACTTTCAATAAAGAAATTAAAAATAATTTAAATATAAGACCTAAAGGTGAAGAAGTAAAAGAAGGTGAAATTGTTATACAAAAGGGAAGTCAACTAAACGCTGCATCCATAGGCTTTCTCGCAAGCCTTGGGATCTCAAGCATTGAGGTAAATAAAAAACCCAAAGTTGGTATAGTAATCACAGGCAGTGAGCTAATAAATCTTGATGATGAATGGGCTCCAGGAAAAATTTATGAAAGTAATTCCTACCTTTTAGAGTCAATCTTGAACACATTCGGTCATTATAGTGTATCAATATACAAAGCCAAAGATTCTTTTGATGCAACAAAAACAGCTGCAAAAAATGCAATTCAAGAAAATGACGTTGTTTTATTTAGTGGTGGAATCTCTGTTGGAGATTACGACCACGTCTATAACGTTTTGAAAGAGCTCAATGTCGAGACCATCTTTTATAAAGTGAAACAAAAACCTGGAAAGCCACTTTATTTTGGAAAAGTTGGGAGCAAAGCAATATTTGGACTGCCTGGAAATCCTGGTTCTGCACTTACCTGCTTTTATATCTATATACTTCGATATCTTAGCATTTACAGAAACGTTGAATATCCAATTAAAAAGCAAACCATTCGTTTAGAATCAAATTACAGAAAAAAAGCTGGCAGAGCCGAATTCATTAAAGCCGTAGTGAAAGGAGATAAAGCTCAAATATGTGACTTTCAAAATTCATCTATGCTAAGAGCTTTTGTAGAAGGGAATGGGTTAATCTACATGAATGATAAAATAGAAAATCCGAAACAAGGAGATAGATTTGACTGTTACTTATTATTGTAAAGATTCATGGTAATTGAAAGTCCTTGAAGGCAAAATGAGGCAATACAATCAGAAGCAATATGCAATTTTTGCGAAATAATATCAAGTTCAATTTTGCTCCACTTTCCAAGTACATATTCTACCTGTCTTCCGGGGTAAAAATCATTTCCAATTCCAAATCTTAATCGGTTGTAATTTGTAGTATTTAAGGCTTGCTGAATACTTTTCAGTCCGTTGTGTCCTCCATCGCTACCCTTTCCTTTCAACCTTAATTTTCCTGTAGATAAACTAAGGTCGTCGGTAACAACCAAAAGACGATCTAGAGAAATTTTTTCTTTTTTCATCCAATAATTGACAGCATTTCCACTGAGGTTCATGAATGTATTGGGCTTAAGCAGAACAAGCTGTTTATTTTTTAATCGTATGTGAGCAATTTGGCCATACCGATCAGTCTTAAAACAAGTATTGGATGCATCATTTAGTGCATCCAATACCTTAAAACCGATGTTATGACGGGTATGTTCGTATTCAGACCCTGGATTTCCTAATCCTACGATCAAAAACTTCATTTAAAAACTATTCTGATTTGGCCTCAGCTGGCTGATCTCCAGCACTTTTATCGGCTCCCTCAGCAGATGAATCAGATGATGCCTCAGTACCTTCAGCACCTTCCTCTAATTCATCTTCTTCCTCGTCCTCAATTGCAGCTCTTGCAGTTTGAACTCCTACCACAACAGCATTTTTTGGATCTAAGAAAGTAAGTCCTGGAATACTTATATCAGAAACTCTTCTTTTCTGACCAATTCTAATTGGAGTAATGTCAATGACAATTGCTTCAGGCATATCTTTTTCTAATCCGAAAACCTGCAGTTTTCTAAAATTCTGTCTTAATCTACCTCCATTACGAACTCCTCTTGAAAAGCCTTCAAGACGGACCGGGAGCTTGATTTTAAATGGCTTGGCATCAGAAATTTCAAAAAAGTCCATGTGAACTGGTTTATCTGTTACTGGATGCAATTGAACTTCCTGAACAATAGCCTTTGTTTTTTTACCTTCAATTTCTAGCTCCACAACATATACATCTGGAGTTACAATTAACTTTTTTGCGTCATTATTAGATAGAGAAAAATGAATCTGTTTCTCTCCACCATATAAAACAGCTGGTACTCGCTCTTGCCTTCTAAGCTCAGAAGCACCTCTTTTCCCTACGTTCTCTCTAGAAGAACCGCTCAATGATAGTGTTTTCATGATTTGTATTTATTGATAATTTTTATTGATTTGCAAAAACAAAATGATCACTGATGGATTCAAAACTAGTGTGCTTTTTCATCACGTCACCAAACATGTCGGCAACAGTAATGACTCTAATTTTTGAAGATTCTTTTTTAATAGGTATCGTATCAGTGACAACTAATTCTTTTAATAAACTACTTTCAATTCTTTCGTATGCAGGACCAGAAAGAACTGCGTGAGTACAGAATGCTCTGACGGATAATGCTCCGTTATCCATGAATAACTTAGCGGATTTTGTAAGCGTTCCAGCAGTGTCGACCATATCATCGACAATAACAACATCTTTTCCACTAACGTCTCCGATTATGGTCATGTTTTCAATTTCGTTTGCTTTTTTTCTTTGCTTGTAACAAAGCGCTAAATCAACATTTAGGTATTTGGCGTAAGCATTTGCCCTCTTAGAACCTCCTGCATCGGGAGCAGCAATTACAAGTTTGTTGAGATTCATTTTTTTTAGGATTGGAGCGAACAATGTAGATGCAAACAAATGATCAACGGGAACTTCAAAAAAACCTTGAATTTGGTCAGCATGTAAGTCCATTGTCATCACCCTATTAACACCTGCTGCATGTAAGACATTTGCAATCAACTTGGCTCCAATTGCAACTCTTGGCTGATCTTTTCTATCTTGGCGCGCCCAGCCAAAATATGGAATAACAGCAATTATTCTTTTTGCTGATGCTCTTTTTGCTGCATCAATCATCAAAAGTAATTCCATCAAATTATCGGTGGGCGGGGGGGTTGATTGAATTATAAATACTTCACATCCGCGAACAGTTTCCTTAATTGAAACCTGAAATTCTCCGTCGCTAAACTGTTGAATTTCGGACTTACCCAATGGATGACCGTAAGATTGAGCGATTTTTTCGGCTAGATAATTTGACTTAGAGCAAGAAAATATTTTAATCTGGGATTCCATGGCCTAAAAATGGATTGCAAATGTAGATTATTTTTCGGATTGAAAAAAAAATATAGCTAAATAGTAAAACTAATTCTCTATTTAATTTTGATTGGATTTTCAGTAGGTGTTTGTTTTAAAAAGCTCTCCAGATTCGTCGTAAAATTTTTCTTCCTTAATTTTTCCATTTTCGTAAATAATTTCGGTTTCAATTACACCAATTTTGTTGAAATATTTTTCCCAAAGAAGAGTACCTAATGAATTAAAACTCCAAAACTCTTTTGCTTTTATCCCACCTCTCTGGTCGTAGTATTTCCATAAACCTTCCTTGGCATTATTATTTATAATTCCTTCATTTTTGATGTGTCCATTTGAATAATAGGTTTTAAATCTACCTCTACCCTTCTTAAATTTATCTTTAGATAGGATTCTTCCTCTTGAGTTGTAACATATTCTTGTACCATGCATTTTGCCTTTTTTAAACTTGCATTCTGCTATAAATCTACCTTTTGAGTTTTTTAAAAATCCAATACCCGAAAATTTTTCTCCTCTAAAATAATATACGTCACCATCAAGGTTTAATTCTTTCATTAATGCATTTTGGGCAATAATGCTATTGGGAATAACTAAAAAAGTTATCCATACAAAAAGTGGATTTAAAAGAAAAAATATTGCCTTCAATACTTGTAAAAATAAAACTTATCCCTGAAAAATACATTTTTGATGGTTTAATTCAATGATTTTTGAAGTTCAATAAGTTAAATTTTGGTAGAAATAAAACAAAGATTAACTTCGCAAACGCATCAATGCAAACAAATGCCGAAGTGGCGGAACTGGTAGACGCGCACGACTCAAACTCGTGTGCCTTCGGGCGTGTGGGTTCGATTCCCACCTTCGGTACATTAACCCTTCTTTTATCAAACTTTTGGAAACCAACGAACGAACCATAGACAAAGAAAAACAGAAAAAATACGATAAAGCCTATTTGAGAATGGCAGTTGAGTGGGGGAAACTTTCTCACTGCAAAAGAAAGCAGGTAGGTGCGTTGATTGTTAAAGACAGGATGATTATTTCGGATGGGTACAACGGCACCCCTACAGGATTTGACAACAGTTGTGAAGATGAGCAGGGGTACACCAAATGGTATGTCTTACATGCTGAAGCCAATGCAATATTAAAAGTTGCTGGAAGTGCCAACAGTTGTCAAGGAGCTACACTTTATTTAACCTTATCTCCCTGCAGAGACTGCGCTAAACTAATTCATCAATCTGGAATTATTCGGCTCGTATACATCAACGCATATAAAGACGACACTGGCATTCGATTTTTGAGAAAAGCGGGGATTTCAATAAGTCAACTTTCCATCGAAGATGAGTAAAAACAACCCGACTTATTTTCCATTATTGCTTGGACTATTCACATCTGTTGCATTTTTAATTGGGGTGTACAATAACCAGGGGAATAAATATTCAGTTAATTCTAAAATTGAACAAATTATTAACCTCATCGATAAAAACTATGTCGATTCGGTTGATAAAACTAATCTGGTTGAACAATCCATCAATGGATTGCTTAAAAATTTAGATCCGCACTCAGTGTACATTCCTGCTAAAGAGACGCAACTTGCAAATGAGAGTCTTCAAGGACATTTTGGTGGCATAGGGATTCGATTTATGATCTTAAGAGACACATTAATGGTTACTGATGTTATTAACGGAGGGCCTTCAAAATTAGCTGGATTACTTTCTGGGGATAGAATAATAAAAGTTAATAACGATTCCATCACTGATGTTGGTATAACAAATCAAGCAGTCTTTAAATTACTCAAAGGAAAAATTGGTTCAACAGTAAATGTTACTACATATTCTACTATTTCTAAAAAAAAGACAACCCACACAATAAATCGCGGGATGATACCTCTACCTTCAGTTGATGCTGCTTTTATGCTTACAGCAGAAATAGGATACATAAAACTAAGTAGTTTCTCCGATAAAACTCCTATTGAATTTAGAGCTGCAGTCAAAGAGCTTTCTTCGATTGGTGCAAAAAATCTTATTTTAGATTTAAGAAACAACAGTGGAGGTTATCTTCATGGGGCAATAAGTGTTTCAGATGAGTTTTTAGTTGCCAATAAATTAATAGTCTACACTGAGGGTCTTCATCAGAAAAGACAAAATCATTATGCAACAAAATCTGGAAGTTTTGAAAATGGAGGAGTTGTAGTTCTTATTAATAGTGGATCTGCATCTGCAAGTGAAATTGTTGCAGGAGCTATTCAAGATAACGACAGAGGAACAATAGTTGGAAGGAGATCATTTGGAAAAGGCTTGGTTCAGCAGCCCATAAAACTTGGAGATAATTCTGAATTACGTCTCACCATTTCAAGATACTACTCTCCAACTGGAAGATGCATTCAAAAGCCATATGGTGATGGTGAAAATTACAACAATGAACTTTTAGAAAGATACGAAAGCGGACAGATGTATTCACCTGATACTTCGCTTTTTTCAGATCAAAAGAAGTTTATTACCCCCAAAGGAAAAATAGTATTTGGTGGTGGTGGAATTTCTCCAGATGTTTTTGTTTCTCTTGATTCATCAGAATTTTCTAGCTACTACTCATCGATTTATTATTCATCCGCTGTAAGAGATTTTTGTTTTGATAATTTTGAAAAAATTAATGCCTCAAATTTTTCTAAAATCGAAGAATTTTCAAGAGATTTCAAAGTCTCAAAAAAAATGTTGGATCAATTTACGAGTTATGCTGAAGAAAATAATCAAATTCCCATTTCTGAAAAACTATCCTCAATTACAATTGATCGTATAAAAAAACAGCTGAAGCTAGAGTTTTCCAGTTATTTTTTCGATCAAGAGTCAAGGTATTTTTTGTCAACCAAAGATGATGATGATATCACAATGGCAATAAAGGTACTTGAAAACAAAAATTAGTTTAAACAGCGTCTTTAGACAAATTTCCTAAATCATTGAAGATTTCTCCACCAGCTTCACCATACGCATCTATCTCATCCTGAGTGATGATGTATGTTCGCTTGTCTCCATGTACAGTTGAGAATAGTGCCTCAAAAAAAATAAAATCATTCACCATCATTTTAAGCTCTGCGAATCGATTATTTTTTTCACTAGTTAGATCTGAATTACAATGTGGGCAGATAAAAATTACACGTTCCCCTTTGGTGAAATTTGCTTTTGGAAATGTTTTGAACTCATAATTTCCAGGCTCAGGAGACAAATGTATGAATCCACTTTTAGAGTCATCTAATTTTTTATAATTAAGCTCAACCTTAGCCCCTTTCATTAACGACTTTTGACATTTTGGACAATGGTATTTGCAGTGTTTAATCATTGTGTTTTTAATAATACAACAGTTGTTAATTTACTGAATTATAAGTTATTAATCAACTAAAAGACATTAAATATTTCAAGATTTACTGTCTCCCATTTAAAAAATAAATCGCAACTCTTTGACTTATTTATCTACAATTAAATACTACTTTTGAAAACTTTTCAAAAGAATATTTATGTACAGAACACATAATAATGATAGCCTAAATTTATCTGATGTTGATCGCAAAGTAATGCTATGTGGTTGGGTTCAAAAAAATAGGGATCTCGGAGGAATGACCTTTATTGATTTAAGAGATCGATATGGAATTACACAATTGACCTTCAATGAATCAAAAGATGAAAATCTTTGCAAGAGAGCAAGAGAAATCAATCGAGAATGGGTTATTCAGATAAGCGGAGTTGTAAAAGAAAGAACCAATAAAAATCCTAAGCTCAGCACTGGGGACATCGAAATTGAAGTTCAGACTTTAACCATTCTGAATGAATCAAAGACTCCACCGTTTACGATTGAAGATGAGACGGATGGAGGAGAGGAGCTAAGGATGAAATATAGATTCTTAGATTTAAGAAGAGGACCATTACAACAAAATATGATTCTTCGCAGTAAGATGAGCATTGAGACAAGAAACTATTTTCATTCCTGCAATTTTCTAGAAATCGAAACTCCCTATCTAATTAAATCTACTCCTGAAGGAGCTAGAGACTTTGTTGTGCCAAGCAGAATGAACCCAAAACAATTTTATGCTCTTCCACAATCGCCTCAAACATTTAAGCAACTTTTAATGGTTAGTGGTTACGATAAGTATTTTCAAATTGTTAAATGTTTCCGAGATGAAGATTTAAGAGCCGATCGACAACCAGAATTTACACAAATTGATTGTGAAATGGCTTTTGTGAATCAGCAAGATGTTTTGGACACATTTGAAGGACTAATCAAACATCTTTTTAAAAACATACTATCCATTGATTTCGATTATCGATTTCCTGTGCTAAGCTATGAGCAAGCAATCCTTGATTATGGCTCAGACAAGCCGGATATTCGTTTTGACATGAAAATCAATTATCTTGATGATCTAGCAAAAGGAAAGGGATTTGGTGTTTTTGATAATTCCCAAACTGTTGCAGCAATTAATGTTCAAAACTGTGCAGACTACTCTAGAAAAAAACTGGATGAGCTAACAAACTGGGTGAAACGTCCTCAAATTGGAGCAAAAGGACTGGTGTATGTTAAATACAATAGTGATGGTTCCTTTAAATCTTCAGTAGATAAATTTTTCAGTTCTAATGATCTCTATTCATGGGCAGAAAAATGTGGTTCAAAACCTGGAGATCTAATTCTAGTGCTCAGTGGAAATAAAAAAACTGTTCAAAAACAATTGAACGAATTGCGTTTACTTATGGGCTCAAAGTTAAATCTTAGAGATCCAAAAATTTACAAACCAGTTTGGATAGTTGATTTCCCATTGTTGGAAGAAGATGAGGATACAGGAAATTTCCACGCCATGCATCATCCATTTACCTCACCAAATTCTGAAGATTTGGAGCTGTTGGAACAAAACCCTTCCAAAGTTCGTGCTAATGCCTATGATTTAGCCATAAACGGAGTTGAAGTTGGAGGTGGTTCTATCAGAATTCACGATAGATCTGTTCAAGAAAAAATGTTTGATCTTCTAGGGTTTTCAAGAGAGGAAGCTAGAGCGCAATTTGGTTTTCTGCTAGATGCTTTTGAGTATGGTGCCCCTCCACATGGTGGAATTGCTTTTGGTTTTGATCGATTATGTAGCCTATTTGGAGAAAAAGAAAACATTAGAGATTTTATTGCTTTTCCTAAAAATAATCAAGGACGAGATGTAATGATTGATGCACCTTCTGAGCTAGATTCTTCTCAGATATCTGAACTTGGTATTAATTTAAATAAGAATTAAATCAGTTTTCTGCTTGCTTTGTAATTAAAATCAAAGAAGCTAATCCTAGTAGCACAATAAAAATAGTTTGTGTTGCCCACATAAGCATGCTGAATGACTTCGCAACCTCACCTTCATATCCATACAGCTGAGTCAGAACAGCAGCTACCATAATCGGATATAATCCTATCCCACCGGGTGTAGCTCCAATTGCTACAGCTCCAGCAACAAAACAAGCGAATACTGCATTGATAGAAATGTCATTAACTTCAGGCAATGCAAAGGCGGTTAGCCAAAACATGCCAATGTATGCAGTCCAAATAAAAAAAGTGTGAAATAGGTAAGCTGCTTTTTGTTTTAATTTTAAAATGGTTAGGCAACCCTCTAAAATTCCTTTTATAAAGCGAACTACTTTTTCTCTTATTTTTTTTATTACAATTATTAAAGCAAGAAAAACAATTGATAAAACAACAACAGTAGGCAACAACCAATCTGGAAAAGAAGCCGCTTGAATCTGTCTTATTTGATTGAACTGTTGCTGATCTGCCTGAAGAAATATTGTAATCAAAATTACCATCCCAAACATCAATAAATCGACTACGCGTTCAACTACGATTGTTCCAAATATTTTATCAGCAGGTACTTTTTGATACTTACTAAAATATCCTGCTCGAGCAATTTCACCAGAACGAGGAATAGTTAAATTTATGATATACCCAATCATAACACTGTGGTACATTAAATTCAAATTTGGTTTAATTTCAAGTGTTTGCAACAAATATTTCCATCTATACGCTCTGCTAAAATGACTTAAAAAAGCAACAAGTAGTGCAATTAGAATCCATAAATAGTTTGCTTCTTTAAAAGCTAAAACAAATTGTTCTTTCTCAGAATCAGAGGAATTAGAAATAAAAAACCAAGTTAAATAGACTCCGATAGATATCGGTAACACGATTTTTAAAAACTGAATAATTTTATTTTTCACGATTCAAACTTTCAATTCAATGCAATGTTATCAATCAAGCGAATTCTTCCAAAATGAACAGCCGTAAATGCTCTCATTTTCGAATAATTATCAACCTTTCTTGATAAATCATTGGCATTTCGAATTTCAAAATATTCGGGTTTACAAAACTCAGCTAGTTTGTTTATACAAATAGATTCAATTTCATCAATGTTATTTACTGAATAGTGATCTTTGCAGTAAGAAAGAACTTCATAAAGTTTAGAGGCATTAGCCCTATCTTTTGTTGTTAAGCGTCTATTCCTTGAACTCATTGCTAATCCATCTGTTTCTCTAACAGTTTCGCAGGAAATAATTTTCGTTTTTATCCCAATTTTGGCCGTTAGTTCTTTTATGATTAATAGTTGTTGATAATCTTTTTCTCCAAAAAATGCAAAGTCAGGTTGAATCAAATCTAAAAAAAGTTTTACTACTCGAGCAACTCCATCAAAATGACCTTTTCTGTGAGTCCCTTCCATCACTTTTTCAATTGACCCAAATGAGAATCCGTTATAATTTTCGTCAGAATACAATTCTTCAGCACTTTTAGGAAGAAAGACTGCATCAACGTCAAGTTGTTGGAGTAAGTCAATATCTTCAGAAATAGAGTTGGGATATTGATCGAAATCATTACTGTTACCAAATTGAGTTGGATTTACAAAAATACTTACTACAATTTTGTCTGAAAATTGCTTTGCTTTTTGAACTAGAGAGAGGTGCCCATCGTGTAAAGCACCCATAGTTGGAACAAAGCCAATTTTAAATGCATTATTTTCGTTTACCCACTTAGCAATGTCTAAGTTACTGTAAATCAATTTCATAGACTTTTATTGGATTTGCAAAACTAAATTAAATATTAGTATTATTAGTTTTTTTACCTTAATTTTGTAAGCTCTAATCTCTAAAAAGAGAATCAAACATATGGAAAAAAGCAGAATTTTATTTGTCACCCAAGAAATTACCCCCTTTCTCAGCGAATCTAACTTAGCTGCAACAGTAAGAAAAATCTCCCAAGGTGTACACGAAAAAGATAAAGAAATAAGAATTTTCATGCCAAGATTTGGCGTAGTTAATGAAAGAAGACATCAACTTCACGAAGTTATTAGACTTTCAGGAATGAACCTTATCGTTGATGACACTGACCATCCTTTAATTATTAAAGTAGCTTCAATTCCTCAAGCAAGAATACAAGTTTATTTTATTGATAATGAAGAATTCTTTAAAAGAAAGCGTGTATTTGAAGATGAAAAAGGTAAATTTTCAAAAGATAATGATGAAAGAGCCATTTTCTTTTGTAGAGGTGTTGCAGAAACAGTAAAAAAACTAGGATGGTCGCCTGATATTGTTCATTGCCACGGTTGGATGGCTGCTTTTATGCCGCTCTACTTGAAAAAAATGTACAATGATGATCCCCATTTTATAAGTGCAAAAATCATGTTTTCAGCTTATGCAAATGGATATAAAGGGAAACTCTCGGATAAAATTTTAGATAAATTATCTTTTGACGGTATTTCAACAGATGATTTAGTTTTACAAAACTCTCCTGACGCCGACAATGTAAATATGCTTGGTGTACAGTTTGCTGATGTAATTGGAATTGGAGATGAAGCAATAAACACAGAACTCCACAGTTATATTAAAAGTAGTGGTAAGCCAGTACTTGAATACCAAAATGAAGAAAGTTTAGTTGAAGCACATCAGGATTTTTATGACAAAGTTCTCGAAGAGAATGGAGTTCTTGCTGAATAAACAAGAATCCTTCAAAATTTTATCTAATCTTCCAGGCGCCATCTCGGCGCCTTTTATCGTTGTGCTTCTTTGTTTTTTTGTTTCTTGTAAAAAAAACAATGATTTTGGTCTACAAGTTCAACCAAATCAAGATTTACTTTCTGCCAATCAAACAGATACCTCTACGCTTATTACATATTCTACTATTGAAGACAGCCTCAAAACTGATGAACTTTCAGGGCCTAATTTATTAGGCTCATACGTTGATCCCTCTTTTGGATTTTTGAAAACATCTATTTACACACAAATTAGACTCGAAAACTCTGTTGACTTTAGACCTGATGGCGCATCATCTCTTGACGACATAGTTGTAGATTCAGTTGTTTTATATTTGGCCATGGACGGATATTATGGAAATGAAGGGTCGCAAACTTTTGAAGTATACCAGTTGGATGAAGATTTACATATTGATTCTAACTACTACACCAACTCTATAATAAACTATATTTCCACCGACCTTGTTGCTAACGGACAAAACTTAATTTCCGTAGATCCATTGGTTCCTGGATACGTAGAGGGGGAACTTGTTGATGAAGCCATAATCAGAATCCCACTTAGTAATTCAGCTTTTGCATTACCCATAATGAACGAATCGGGCAATTCCGCGTTAGATGGCAATGACGGGGAAAATGAATTTTTAGATTGGTTTAAAGGCTTACTAATCACTACAAATAATACCAATCAGACTTCTAATCAAGGCGCTATTTATTACATAGACTTGTTGAGTGATTATTCTAAAGTGACATTATTTTACAGAGATACATCTGGGCTTAGTCAAGATCATGACACGATTGCATTTGATTTCAATCTCAACGCAAATTGTGCAAGGTTTCACTCCTCCGAAATTAATTACACTTCTACTATTGTGGATGCAACAATTACAGATACAAGTCTTGGGAATGAGCTTTTCTACGTTCAACCTTTAGGTGGTTGTAAAGGAAAAGTTTACTTTCCATATTTAGACGCGCTTTCAGATACATCTGTGATGATTAACAAAGCTGAACTTATTCTACCTTTTCAGTTTTATTTATTAGATGCGTACAGACCTCCAAGTACGCTCATACTTTCAACTAAAAATAATGATGGCGAAACTATTTTTCTTTCTGACTTTTTCGAAAGTGATCACGGTGGAACCATTGATTTAGTAAATAGCCAATATCGATTTAACATTACACGCCACATCAACGAAATAATTAATGGAACTAAAGAAAATCAGCCCATTTCGATTCTTTCCCTTGGCTCAGGAATTTCTGCAAATAGAGCCATTCTCAATGGAGCTAATACATCAAAAAAAGACCAACCAAAGCTTATAATAACCTATACAAATTATTAATAAATGTGTGGAATTGTTGCCTACATAGGACACCAAAAAGCTTTTGATATCATCATCAAAGGACTTAAAAGACTTGAGTACAGAGGATATGATAGTGCTGGAGTTGCAATTCACGATGCTAATTCTTTAATACTTTACAAGAAAAAAGGCAAGGTTGCTGATCTGGTAGCTTCAATTGGCAACAAAAATACATCTGGATTTGTTGGAATTGGACATACACGTTGGGCAACTCATGGCCCTCCAAATGATGTGAATGCACATCCCCACGAATCGGGACATAAAAAGTTCGCTTTAGTTCACAATGGAATCATAGAGAATTACGCTACGTTAAAAAAAGAGCTAATTCAAAGAGGTCATAAATTTCATAGTGATACTGATACTGAAGTTTTAATGCATTTAATTGAGGATATTCATTCCAACAGCAAAAGCAAACTAACCCTTTATGAAGCAGTAAGAATTGCATTAAGCGAAGTAATAGGAGCATATGCAATAGTAGTAATCAATAAAGACAATCCAAACGAGCTAATTGCAGCAAGAAAGAGTAGCCCACTAGTAATTGGTATTGGAGACGGTGAGTTTTTCTTAGCCTCTGATGCTACTCCGATGGTAGAATTCACCAAGAATGTTGTCTACTTGGAGGACGGTGAAATTGCTCGGCTAAGTCTTGATGCTGGATTAAAAATAAAGACAATCGAAAATCAAGAAAAAACTCCCTATGTACAAGAACTTGAGATGCAATTGGAGGCTTTGGAAAAAGGGGGTTATGATCACTTTATGTTGAAAGAAATTTTCGAGCAACCGCAATCAATTCACGATAGCATGAGAGGAAGAATTCGCTCAAATAAAGGGATTGTATCGCTGGGAGGAATTAAAGACTATGAAGATAAAATAGTTAATGCTAAAAGATTGATATTTGTTGCCTGCGGAACGTCTTGGCATGCAGGCTTAGTAGGAGAATACCTTTTCGAAGAGCTTGCAAGAATTCCTGTAGAGGTGGAATATGCATCGGAGTTTAGGTATAGAAATCCTGTAATTAATGAGGAAGACGTACTAATTGCTATTTCCCAATCTGGAGAAACTGCCGACACACTTGCTGCCATAAAGCTAGCAAAACAAAAGGGTGCAACAATCGTTGGTATTTGTAATGTCGTGGGTAGCTCAATTTCTAGGGAATCGCACTGCGGTTCCTACACGCATGCAGGTCCTGAAATTGGCGTTGCATCAACGAAAGCTTTCACTGCTCAGGTTACGGTTTTAACGTTAATGGCTCTTATGATTGGTAAGAAAAAAGGCACCATAAGCAATCAACGTTTCAACCGTTTACTCATTGATTTAGAATCTATTCCTGAAAAAGTTGAAACTACACTTAAGCTCGACAAAAAAATTAAAGGAATTTCTAACATATACAAGGCTTCTTCCAATGCATTGTATTTAGGTAGGGGAATCAACTTTCCTGTTGCTCTTGAAGGTGCATTAAAATTAAAAGAAATCTCTTACATTCATGCAGAGGGTTATCCAGCTGCCGAAATGAAGCACGGTCCAATTGCGTTAATTGATGAAGAAATGCCCGTTTTTGTAATAGCTACTAAAGATGCAAGTTATGAGAAAGTGGTTTCCAACATACAAGAGGTAAAAGCTAGAAAAGGAAAAGTAATAGCTGTGGTGACAAAAGGCGACACCGAAGTTGAAGAAATTGCAGATTATGTTATTGAAATACCCTCAACTGATGACTTGTTGGTTCCATTAATAGCCACAATTCCTTTTCAACTTTTAAGCTATCACATTGCAGTAATGAGAAATTGTAATGTTGACCAACCAAGGAATTTAGCAAAATCGGTTACAGTAGAATAAACGGAAATGCTTTCACCTTTACCATTTATCACAGATAAGTCATATTAAAAATCACGATTTATTTGTATCTTAAAGCTTATTGTTTAAGCAACAGAAAATCATTTTTTTATAAAATATAAATTTGTTGCTAGTGATTGTTTCTTCAATAAATAATCTTAATAATAGTTCAAAGTAGTGAATTACTTTTTGTTTAATTTTTTTTTCTAAAAGTTAAACAAAATTGTCTTAGTGTTAATTAGACACTATTTTAATTGTGAATTTCTAATTTAACAACAAACTCATGAATTTAAATGAACTAAGACAAACAAAAGATAACTACTATGTAGTACCAAGAACAACTACTATCTCTACAAAAAAATCTGTAAAAGATATTATCCTTGAGAAAAGTAATGATATTTCTGACAAGACCATCGATTTCATTTTCGATCTTATCTCTCAAAACGGATACGTCATTAAGGAAAAGTAACTTTCTAAATTTTCAATTGGTTTCTTTTGCTTTAATTTACAAAGCACAATGAACAAAAACATTTTTGGTGAAAGGCTAATCACGTGCAGCAAAAATCCTCTTACTGGGTATTTTAGAAATGGCTGTTGTGACACGGATTCCTCAGACAGAGGACTTCACACAGTATGTGTAATAGTTACTGATGTTTTTTTAGCCTTTTCGAAATCAGTTGGTAATGATTTGTCGACGCCAGTTCCTCAGTGGGGTTTTCCAGGATTAAAACATGGTGATAAATGGTGTTTGTGTGCAACTAGATGGAAACAAGCTCTTGAAAACAATGTTGCCCCTAAAGTTATTCTAGAAGCAACGAATGAGAAAACACTAGAAATTGTAAGCATTGATAAATTAATTACTCACGCTCACAAGACAGTTTAGCTTATTTACCTTTCATCAATTGAATGGATCCTAAGAATCCAAATAGCCCACTGATCGTAAACAAGTGCCCCCAATACTTCGATGAGTCATTAAATGCCTTTACCAAGTCGTTTGCCTCAATTGTCCAACACATTTGAGCTAGTATAAAAACACCAAAACTCACCATAAAATACATACCAATTTTTCTCATATTTTTAAATTTAAATTCCAATTCGCTTAAATCTATTTAGACTTTCTTATCCATCGATTCACACGTGTAACATATGATTTATCATTTGATAAGCTAGTGAAATGAATTTTTGAATTAATGATTTTTTCTATTGAACTATTTAATGAAATGGTGTCGAATTGTGGAAGAAAATTGTTTTGATGAGGCAATGAATAACAATTTTTTTTAACTAAATCAATCCTTTCATTATCAAACAAAATACTGTCAATTTTGACAACCATTAAACCAGTATTTTCTAATTCTAGATCGAAAAATCCACCTTTATTCTTAACAGGGTAAGCATGTATGGAAGTAGCTGTATCATTCACAATTTTAAGTATTTCTTTAGATCGTTCGTAAAAAATAGCTTTTGAAAATTTAAATTTCTCCTTTCCATAATTAAACATAAGATCTTCGTTTGAATTTTTATCGGACTCTATAAGTGAAAGATTATATTGAAGCTCTTGCTTAATTTCTTCAAAAAAATCATCCAACCACAATGGGTTTGCAAGCCTTCTTAATTGTTGAACATATTTCACATAAAACGTCGAATCAAATGATTTTTTTCTGTTGAAAAGTAAACTGTACCAATCTCTGTAATATTCCGTCCAATACTTTCTATCAACTTCTCGCAATGGTAGCGTTGAACTCAATTGAATCGCCAATTTATTTTTAATGAAAAAGTCGTTGTGGTGCCCATCGTACCCAATAGGCTCTATCATTTTTGAAATTGGATTGTAATAAAATCGAATACTTTTCCAAGATTGTGCATGGTGCATCCATAGAACGTCTGTAAGTGCAAAATAAGTAGCAAGTTTTTTCACATCAAACACACTTGATGTTTTTACCTCGCCCCTTCTCCATTGTTCAATGTTGTATATCGCTTGCTGAGTTAGTGCTGAATCTTCTTCAAACCAATAATCAGTTTGATAAGGCTCAACATATGTAGAATAAAGATTGAACCATGAAAAATCTTCATTGAATCTTAAAATTGGTCCCTTTGGTAAATTGTTGTTTTCTAGTAATGATTGCTCAAAATGTTCTTCGAACGCATACAAACCTAAATTTTTACCGTTTACATTCAATGACAGAAATTTATATTCCAAATGAATTAGACCAGTTTTTTTAAGTGCTTTATGAAAAATCCATTCATAAACATAATTTCTGGCTCCTGGATGGTGTAAAGAAAATTTCTTAACTCCGAACATTTTTTCAGCACCACTTACCTTAATTCGAAAAGATAATTTTAAGGAATCTTCAAAATGAATTGATCTATCTCCCTTGAGCCTTATCTTAATTGCTATGGAATCCTTTCCCTTAATCCAAAAGGCATCAACG
>JAZADZ010000086.1:0-7871 GCA_036123135.1 Bacteroidota bacterium
TCCAAAGCATCGTGAGCAACAACCTTATTTACCATTCCCATTTCGTACGCCTCATCTGCAGAATAATTTCGTCCGAGAAAGAAAATTTCTCTAGCTCTTTTCTGTCCTACTTGGCGTGCTAAATATGCTGAGCCAAATCCACCATCAAAACTTGCAACATCTGCATCTGTTTGTTTGAAAATAGCATTTTCTTTGCTTGCCAAGGTTAGATCGCAAACAACGTGTAAACTATGTCCCCCACCAACTGCCCATCCAGGGACAACAGCAATGACTACTTTATTCATGAACCTTATTTGACGCTGCACATCAAGGATATTGAATTTGCTCACCCCATCAAGCCCTTTATATCCTCTTTTAGCACGAACTCTTTGATCACCACCGGAGCAAAAAGCCCATATTCCATCTTTTTTAGAGGGACCCTCCCCGCTAATTAAAACAACTCCAATTTCTTGACTTTCATGACAAATTATCAATGCTTCCAAAAGCTCATCAACAGTTTTTGGACGAAATGCATTTCGAACTTCGGGTCTATTAAAAGCAATTCTCGCTACTCCATTTAATTTCTTGAAAGTGATGTCTTCGTACTCTTTTACAGTTTTCCAATTCGGCATAATCTAATTTTTAATCTGAAGCTAAGATTTTATTTCTTTGAAGTAAGCATTAAGTACCTCACTATTTTTACATGTTTTTGTATCAATTTCTAAAAGAGTAGCCTTTTTACTTTTAAAAAGAACAGGAAGTACATCTTCTAATTCAATAGCTGATGAAGCTTTCATAAAATCTATTCCATGCGCTTTTGAAAGTAATTCGATGCTAGAAGAGTTATTGGATACAAAATTTTCATCACAATATTCACTTTCAGAGGCTCCTGGAATAATGTTAAATATGTCTCCTCCATTGTTATTTAAAACAATGACTTTAAAGTTGTGAGGAACATAATTGTTCCAAAAGGCATTGTTATCATAGACAAAGCTTAGATCTCCAGTAATTAATAGTGTTTCTTTTTTACTAGCAATTGCAGCTCCAATTGCAGTTGAGGTGGAACCATCTATACCACTCACACCTCTGTTTCCAAAGAAATGTAAATTTTGTGAAAATGTAAAAAGTTGTGCATAACGAATACTTGTGCTGTTTCCAAGCTGAACGTATGTATTTTCTGGAATTTTTTTTGAAATAATTTCATGAGCTTTTAGATCTGACCAAGGAGCTTTTTTCAAAAAGGTAGTATGATTTTGTTCAGCAATAGAATTTTCATTGAGCCATTTTTTTTGAAAATTATCGCTTGATTTGAAATTAATTTTTTGCAACAATCCACTAAAAAATTGTTCAGGATTTATAGGAATAACTCTTGTTAGAGATGTGAAAACATCCATTGGTTTAGTGCTTTCAGAAATACACCAATGTTCTTTAGGATTGTGTTTTCTAAAAAGAGTTTTAATTTTTTTTGAAACAATTGCTCCGCCTAATGAAATAATAAGCTCAGGAATAAACTCTTCGTTTTCATCTACGCGCTCAAGAATTTTATCAATGCTGTTTATGAAAGTAGTATCTGAAATATTAGATGTTGTTTCTGTAAGTACTACTGTATTTTCTTCATTGCTTAGTCTTTTAATTAACTTATTGAGCTTTTTGTTTTTATTCAATTGCCCACAAATAATTAATTTCTTTGAATAGTTTTTCCATTGTTCAATTATGTCAATCCATTCGTGGTTTGAAATCTTCTTTTCGGTTGTAGTCTGGTGTACTTTTCTTTTAGAGATTAACGCTTCACTTGTATTATACAGTGGTTCTCTAAATGGTAAATTAATGTGTACGGGAAGTGATGTAGTTTTGCAAAGATTTACAGCCTCGTTAGTAATTCTTCCAGATTGCCAAAGGGTATCCTTGTTTTCATCAACAGGGAATTGAAAACTACCTCCTACGTAGTTATTGTAAATTGAATTTTGATTTATGGATTGACCCTCGCCTTGATCTATCCACTCTGGAGGTCTATCTGCTGTTAAAATAAGCAAAGGAATTCGTTGATAGAATGCTTCACAGATGGCAGGGGAGTAGTTTAAGGTTGCACTTCCTGAAGTACAACAAATAATTACAGGTTCTTGCAATTGTTGTGACATGCCTAACGCGATGAAAGCAGCGGATCGTTCATCTACGATAACCTTAGAGTTAAAAAAAGAATCACTTTTAAAAGCAAGAACAAGTGGAGCATTTCTTGAGCCAGGTGAAAAAACAATATTTCTAATGTTGTGTTTTTTCAATAAATCAGTTAAAATCTGTATCCTTTTAAAAGAAGTGGTCATTGAACGAATTTCATCATTTTTTTATTATTGACAATAATGTTTCACTTTTAATCTGAGTTTCTTCCCATTCATCTTCGGGGATGCTTAAATCCGTGATACCTCCTCCAACAAACAAATGAAGATTTTCTCTATCAATTTTCATACACCTAAGGTTAACAAATAAATTAACAGATTCATCAAAAAGCTCACCTAAAAACCCGCAGTACAGACTTCTTTTATGTGGTTCATTTTCCTCAATTAGTTTAATTGATTTTTTGGTAGGATATCCGCTAATTGCAGGAGTCGGATGTAATTTTTTAGCCAATTCTAAAATAGGTGAGCTAGTTTCAAATAAAAATTTTGATTTAAGATGTGCAATATTTCCAGCCCGAACAGTAATTAAATCAGATTCGCAATCGATTTTTTTGGCGTGTGCATTCAGTTTTTTTTCAATGTAAGTTTTTACGTATTGTTGTTCCTCAATTTCCTTTATCGACCAACTCACATTGGAGCTCCATTTTTTACTTCCAGCTAAAGCTGTGGTTGAATATTTCTCTTTTTTATTTCCTGAAATTAATTCCTCTGGTGATGCCCCCATCCACATTCCTTTGGTAGGATGATTTAATAGATAATTAAATGAGTGATGATAGCTAGAGTTTAACTTTTCAAAAAGTTCAAAAGCATTAGCATTGTTATTTTTTGTGGAGATTACTCTACTCAAAATAATTTTTTTTAAATCCGATTTACGACAAAGTTCTATGTAACTTTTTGCAGTCGTAATGTATTTTTCTTTAGAAAATTGTAATGGAGATTTTTCCTTTTTTGAATATTCTACAACAATTGAACGTTGAACCAATGATTTCTTACCAACTAAAAAAATAGGATTTGAACTAGGAAATTCATTAAACATAAAACCTGTTTTATTGTGACTGTTGTTTTCATCCGTCCAATTTCCGACGATTATATGAATTTCTTTGGAATAAGGTTTTCTGTAAATAACGAAACTATCGCAGTGGTTAAGCTTCATTTATGATCTTTTGAGAATCATCATCGTTAGTCGAGCGATTGAAATTAATTTTTCTGACTCGTCTTTTATTTCTATGTTCCAGATATGAGTAGTTCTTCCAGCATGTACTATTTTTCCAGTTGCATACACGAAACCATCAAAAGCACTTCCAACATGATTGGCATTAATTTCAATTCCAACAGCGTAGTGAGTTGTGTTGTCAATTATAAAATGAGATCCACAACTACCTACTGTTTCAGCTAAAGCTACACTAGCTCCACCATGAAGTATTCCCATTGGTTGAAAGGTAGTTTCATCAACAGGCATTTTAGCGACAATGTGATTTTCACCTACTTCGGTAAACTCTATTTTTAAATGAGAAACTAAGGTGTTCTCAGAAATTATATTTAAATGCTTTGGTTTTAAGTCTTTTGATATCATAGCTCAAAAATAAGTAACCTTTTCCAAATAAATAAAAAGGCCTCTAAAAAGAGGCCTTGTAGAATGTTATTGGGTTATCATGAACCGTTTTGTGGTAGAATTACCATCTTCAGCACGGATTGTAATGTAGTAAACCCCTGGAGAATAATCAGCTAAACTAAAGTTGATTGTGGAATTAGAAATTTTCGATAGATTTTTAGTTAAAATTATTTGACCAACTGAGTTAAATAGCTCTAAATTGACGTCTTGTACTTTTGAAAAATTCATTGAAACCCCAAATATCCCATTGTTTGGATTGGGTTGTAAAGATAAAGATGCTTCAAAGTTATCCTCCTCAATATCAACTCCACCAACATTAATTGTTATCTGACTAGTACTAGTGCATCCATTTAGTGTTCCCGTTAAGGTCACTACAAATATACCAGAACTTGAATAGGTATGAGATGGATTAGATTGAGTTGATGAATTTCCATCACCAAAATCCCAGACATACGAGGTTGCTCCACTTCCTGCACTACTAAAAGAAACTGTTCCTCCAACAGCTACTGAGTATGTATTTGCTGAAGCAGTTACAGTAGGTGCCGTACTTACAGAAATAGTAGATGTAGCAGGGTTCCCAGCACAATTTCCATTAGATCCAATAACCGTATATGTTGTTTGAGTTGAAGGATTTACTGTAATGGAGGAACCAGAAGATCCAGTATTCCAACTGTACGTTTGTGCACCTGAAGCTGATATCACAATACTTTCACCTCCACATATTGTAGCACTAGTTGGACTAACCGAAACATTAGGAGCAGTATTTACAACAACAAGAACACTTTCATTGTCTGTGCAACCGTTCACATCAGTGACTACAACATTGTAAGTGGTAGTTGAAGTTGGAGAAACGACATGAGAAGATCCAGATCCAAGGCCATTATCCCATTGATAGGAACCTCCAGCTCCTGCGCCACCAGCAGAAATAGTCACGGAGTTTCCAGCACAAATACTTTGAGTAGAGCTAATGGTAGCAGTGACTCCCCCTTGGTTAATTAGGCTTATAACATTTGTTTCAGAGCACCCTGAGGCATCCTCAATTACAACATTGTAGGTGTTGGGAGAAAGCCCTGAAAATGTGCCTGAAGATTGGAAAGTTGATCCTCCATCAATACTGTATTGATATGGAGCTGAACCTCCCGAAGTCGAAATACTTATAACCCCATTACTTTGGTTACAAGTTGGGTTAGTAACACTGGGATTTATGATTAATGACGCTCCACATCCTCCGCAAAGTACTGGGAAAATATAATGTGAAAGTGTAATTCCAAATGAGTTTTGATCATCGTATGCATACCAAGCATTATTGCTCCATTGCTCCCATCCTGTGTTTGGAGTGGGGTCGTTGTAAGAATTGGTTACAATTCCTAAAGAATCTGTACCTCCAGGATATGCAGCAAATCCGTTCATAGTTAAACCACAATAAATGGGGTTACCGTTTAAGGAAACTGGTGATGGAAAATCCACATTGTAAAGCGCACCAGAGTTAGGGATAGCTGCATCCAAAGCAGTAAGAGTGACTTGAGTAGTAGCTATGATTGATCCTGGTTGACCTCCATTGTCGTCCCATACATTAAAATCAACTGTTGCTCCGTTGCCACCATCATTTACACCAAAAAGAAAAAGTTGCATTCCTGAAATACTTGTGTATGGGCTGTAATTGGAAAAAATTTCACATTTAGAAATGTCTCCATAACCGTTCCATCCTGAAACAAACCCCCCGTTTCCAACTGAGTAAACAGTTACAGAATCAGTTGATGGAATGTTGGTTAGCGTATCACATCCAGTAGAGCTTCCTGGTGAATTAACCGTGATATTTTCAGTTGTTGTACAAGTACCATTTGCATTACTTGCAGTAAGTTGAACAATGTAATTCCCAGGATTTGAATAGGTTACTGAGCCAGGGTTTTGTGCACTAGATGTTTGTGGAGAAACACCACCTTGGGATGTATTATCAAAATTCCAGGACCAGTTGGTAGGGTTTCCTGTTGATGCATCACTAAATATTATAGAACCACCAGCTGTTATCGAAGTACTACTTGCAGCTATATCACATGTTGGTGGATTGTTTTGATTGCATGGCTCATAGGCTCCATCTAAAAAATTCACCCCAGTGTTTCCAGGGTCAAGTAGAGGTTTAAGATTAGAGAGAGGGTTTGTACTTCCATTTCCATTCCAATTTTTAGAAAATTTTCCGTAAAGATCTGGGCTTCCAGTATTAGTACAAAAAGAGCTTCCTCCTGAAAGTTGACCAACCACTCTGCCGTTTTGATCAAAAATAGGAGAACCAGAAGAACCTCCTTCAGTGACACCATGTCCATTTGGAGTACTAGACCAATATACCCTCCAATGCGCAGAGCTTGCACCTCCATTGTACGTTGCACTTGAGAGAGATGAAGAGAAAGTCGATATTTTTTTTGCAGATCCAGCAGGATGATGAATACTCACTCCAGAACTTGCTGAACTATTTCCAGCATTCCATCCTGCATAAAAAGCATTGTAAGAAGTTGGAATAGTTGAGTTAAGTTCTACTAAAACATAATCAGATCCTGCAACTTGATTATTAGAGGGTGGGTTGTTCAAAGATCCGCTTCCAGAGGATGAAACAACCGTACCATTTATCATTGTTTGATTTCCTTTCGGGGGATTTGAACTATTTGAATTTGGTTGACAAGACGATTTTTGGTAGTTCCAGTACCAAGTATGACCAGATGCAGTCTGGTTGGCATTTTTTTCATTACAATGCCATGCAGTTAAAATGTATGGTGAACAATCTTGAGCAGTATTATTTAGTAGCGATGCAGAACATACACCAAGGAAACCACCCGAAGCTATGGTATAATGAATTGCTGCATCAATTTGCTCACTCCATCCGTTATTTTCAGGAGAACAGGCAACATCAACTTGACAGGGATCTGCTTTTAGAAATAAATTACTTTCTTTTTCAGAAGCCTCTTTAATAAAAGGATAAACAAAATCTTCAACTCCTCTAAAAACATAAGCAACTTGAGAAACTTGAATAATAGGATTTTCGGTTACGAAAGAAGGTGCATAATATTCCAACCAAGTTGTTTCCCCCTGAATCATTTGAGTATGCGTAATAGGATTTGTAAAATTTCGATCTGACTGAAATTTACCAACAATGTGATTTTTCAAATCATTGTATAAAAAAAGTTCTGCCCCATTTGGGATGTAAAAACAGCTGTAATGAAGTGCTAAAGCCATAGCGTCTTCAGCATAAATTTTTAATCTCCAAATTTTATCACCATTGGGAAGAGTTTGCCAAGTTCCTGAGTTTTTAGTATTGAAATTGACCGGATTGAAATATCCGATTTTATATGGCCCCTTTTCGTCGGTAATTGAATTTATAATCGATGAGTGTGGTTTAGCAATTTCTTGAACATCAACAATAGATTTGGGTATGTTGTTTTGGAAAGTATATGGAATTCCTCCATTGCTAATTTGACAGTGAAAATCTGTAAAGGCTATTGTGCAAAATAATGCCAATAGTAAATTGGTAAACTTATTCATAAGTAAAAGGTTGGTTGTATTGATTCTTTGTAAAGATTAATTATTTGAGTCTTCTAATTTTGCTTTTTGCTTGGGAGTTGTTGTTGCTTTTTCCTTTTTTGGATCCATCATTTGTACTCGAACTGCTTTTTGAACAGTAGACTTTTTTTGGATGGTTTGCTTAGAAGATTTAGCTGATTTTATCTCAGAAGATTTAACAGCCTTTTGATTAGTAGATGCAGCTTGAGATTGGGCAGAAAAAGACAAGACGAATGTAAATAACATTACTAAAAGATAAATTTTTTTCATTTTATAAAGTTTAATTAACAGATTTAAACAAATTTACTTAATAACGCTGTTTTAGACTCATGGTTGTTTGTAATTTTGCATTATTCACAAAAGTTACATCTTTTATGAATATGGATATTGTTTAATAGCATTAACTGTAAAATAATCTATGCAGAAAAGAATTTTATTGGTCGAGGACGAAGAACACCTTCATGAGGCAATTAAAATGAATTTGGAGATGGAAAATTACATTGTTAATTCTGTATACAATGGAAAAAATGCTATTTCTAAATTTAAAGAGGGCAGAT
>JAZADZ010000087.1:0-6631 GCA_036123135.1 Bacteroidota bacterium
AGTTTTGATAATTTTGCATCATGCCATTTGAACAAAAGACAAACTTCGAAATTTTCTGTTTCATATCCCTCAATTAAGTCATAGTTTGGAGCACCAAATATTCCAATTTTTCTAGTTGATTTACCAATAATCACAGCAACTTGTTCATTGCTGATTGTTTTACGTATAATTAAATTTTGAAATGGTTCTATTTTACTTGTATTTCTAAAAAATTTTGAGAATTGATTTTTCTTTTTGATTTTAATACCTAACCAGAATAGCTCTAATTCAATATTCTCATCTAAAAGATTATCAAACGATTCCCAATCACAAGTTTCCCAATAACGTATGAATCTTTTTGATAAATCTACTGTTTCCATATTCTTTCACGTCTGGAGTTAGACTCTCAAATCTCAAGTTTTGGAATCCATACTTAAAATTTATATTCGACTATAATTATTATCTTTATCACTTTTTGGATCTGAAACATTAATCAATATTTTTTTATGCTTCTAACTACGATATTACAAATAAATCAAAGATGATAAACATATTTTTTTATTCGAAATTTCTACAATATAATATTATCCTTTGTACAGATGAATTTTACCGGTTTTTCAATAAATAACCTGAGTAACTAGAGTAGAGGTCATTTTTTGCATTAAACTTTAAATTGATTGTCTTTCGTATTCTACATTTAAAGAATTTAGCCATCTCCCTATAGATTTAAATTCTGGGACTATCGAATTGTAAACAACAATACTCTTGATTCTCTTTCCTTCCATTTTAATAACATCATGACATCTCATACGCTCTGTAATTTTTCCGTTCTCAACGGAAGTATTTTCGTAAAATGTAATTACATAGTCATTTATTTCAATCATCCTATAAGGGTTGTGCTTGTCTTCTGGATTTAGGATTGTTTGTGTTTCAACTAGAGTAAAGAATTCATCGTAGCTTAATGTCATACCAGCACCCACAAGCTTGTATGTAAAGTCTTCCGTAACATACCTTTTAAAGGTAGACCAATCATTTTTCATTGCAGCTTGACCCACCTCATTCATCATTTCTTCGTACATCAAAAAACCTTAAAAATAACGTACCAGATAATTAAATATTTGCATTTTCTAAATTTAAAGAACTAAGCCATTTCTCTATAGATTTAAAATCTGGAACTTTTGAATTGTATGTAACAACACTCTTGAATTTATTTCCTTTCATTTTAACAACATCATGAAACCTTTGACGCTCTAAAATTTTTCCGTTCTCGACGGTAGTATTTTCATAAATGGTAATAACATATTCATCTATTTCGAACATTTTTATAGGATTGTGCTTGTCTTCTGGATTTAGGATTTTTTGTGTTTCAACTAAAGTAAAGAATTCATCGTAGCTTAATGTCATACCAGCACCCACAAGTTTGTATGTAAAATCTTCCGTAACATACCTTTTAAAGGTAGACCAATCATTTTTCACTATAGCTTGAGACGCTTCATTCACTATTTCTTCGTACATCAAAAGTCTTTAAAAATAACGTTCTAGATGATTAAATTCTTACATTTTTAAGGCAAATTAATTGAGAACTCGGTTGTATACCTAAAGTGCTCCTACGTTCTGTTTTGTTGATTTGATAATTTCACCTCTAAATTTTCTCTATCCACTCTTTCATGACTTCTTCACTAGTTAATACCGAACAATCATTTAAGCACATTCTGACTAGCTTATATTGTTCCCACTCTAACACTAAAGAAAATTCAAATCCTTCAATTTCATTGCCTTTGATAAGATCGAAATTTGGGGACCCAAAGATTCCAGCCTTCCTCGTTGAACTACAATTGACCATAGTGTATTTACTATTACCTATAATTTGATCGATTTTGAAAATCTGGTTCGGTTCATCTTTAGAATTTTCACCAAAAACTTTTTTTATATTCTCTTTACTGTTTATTATGATATCTAACCAAGTTAATTCTAATTTAACATTTTCATCTAAGAGATCATCAAACGATTCCCAATCAGAAGTTTCCCAATAACTCATAAATCTTTTTGATAACTCTACTGTTTCCATATTCTTCCTTGGAAATTGTTGCTATTCTAAATCTTCAGCTTTTATACCTACAGGTGGAATTATTTTGGACACTTTTTCACCAAACTATTATCATCTTAACCAAGATTTCTAAATCTTATTCTAATTCTTTTTTATCTATTTTAAAGGATTCAATCCACTTTTTTGCTAATTTATTATCAAGTCTTTGATTACTGTAAATACAAGCTTTTTCTATTTTTCCATTCGACCATTTATGGACAATAAGTTCAACATCTGATGGTCCACCGTCAGGATAAAGCCTTGAAATTGTAGAAATTGTGTAATCTCCAATAACTATTTCATCAATTAATTCATTGTTGGTATGCCATGGGTATTCTTCTGTGATAGTCTTAATCAGTTGGAAATATTCGTCCTTATTAAATTTCATTCCAACCCAAACTATTTCAATTTCACAATTGTCAGCAAGTAGATCTTCGAATGTGTCCCAATCCAATTTTTGCCAATGATATAAAAAACTTTTTAAAGACATCGAACACATTGTAATCTTTTCCAATTAAAATTTTTAGAAATTCTTATTCGTGCCTTTTGATTTTTAGAAAGCAGCATCAAAGAAACTAAGAGTTTGATCAGGTGTGCGGACAATTGTGTCGATTACAGTAATTTTTCTCAGGCTTTTTTTCTCATTCCATTCGAGTACCATTCCAGTTTTACAAATAGTTAGATCTGATAAACCTCCATTTGATTCCAAATCCTTTTCTATTTGTGGGCTCAATGGAACCCCTAAGAAACTTTTATTTCTAATTGATTCTAATTGTAGAAAAGCGTGTTTTCCCTGTGCAATTAAATCATTGACTTTGGTTTCTTTACTGAATGACTTTCCATGACCTGACTTCACTATTTCGAAAACATCTTCTCTGCCTAGAATAGGGTCTATTCCCAATATCTCTAGTTCAACATCCTCTGATAAAAGATCCTTAAAGGTATCCCACTCAGCAGTTTGCCATAGTTGTATAAATCTTTTTGATAACTCTACTGTTGTCATTCATATTCTTTTGTGGAGGGTCACTGTACCATTTATTGATTCTGGTTACACACACGTGGCACTAGAAATCTTGTTTCTTCTACTTTTCAACCAGATGGTAGATCAGAGTCAAGGAGAAATAACCAATCTAGTTGTTCAATTTCGCTTTGCTAAGTCTTTCCAACAGGTCTAATTAGATATCCCTGTTCAACATCAGTAACTTTATGAAAATCAATCTGCCTCATTGAGGCTTTGGGTAGGAGTGTGGGATGTACCCCCTTTCATTAAGAATGAAGTGCCGTGCCCCCTCCTCTCTCTTTGGGGCACATTTTCAAAAAAGCTCAAAAATAATGGAAATAACCATGGAGGTAGCAACCAAGAAACAATAGGCATTGAGTCTCTTTGCAGCAGGAAGCCCTTTAGAAAAGGTAGCCAATAGTATTGGAGTGCATAGAGCCGCCTTGTGGAGGCGAACAAATGATCCTAAGTTTGTTGCAGAGTGGAACAAAATGCTGGCTGAAATGAAGCAGAGACAGACCCTAGCTCTTGTAAAACTTCAGGAAGAAGCCCTCAATGCTTGTATTCCTGCCTCAACAGCAAAAATGACATAGTGAGACTTCGTGCAGCACTTTCAGTGATAGAGAGGGTGGAAAATCTAAAGGTAGGTTGTACAGATTCTGAGGCTATTCAACAGGACAGGGAACAGAATAGAAGGCTACAGAAGATGTGGGAGTTTTAATGAAAAAGTGTCTTAATCTAAGGCCTTAGTGCCTTTCCATGCTGTAAAGAATGACTATTAAGGGAGACTTGAGTACCAATGCCCAGGCATTGTTGCTCTACATTTACAAACAGGAGGAAATGATGAGTGATAAGGAAAATAAGGCAATAATTGAAGTGTTCCGTGAACTTGATCAAGGCTATAAACAAAGAGATGTAGATCGTTGCATTGCTACCTTTTAAGAAGAAAATATTTCTTTAATTGGAACAGCTGTTCATGAAGTGAGGTTAGGCAATGAAGAGGTAAGATATCAGCTTCAAAGAGACATTGAGCAAACTTCTTTCAGAGATTTATCTTTTAGTAAATTTCAATTTTTCTTCCACGGCAACATCTCATACTCCGTTAGTGATGTTAATTTTATTGGGGAAACAGTTGAGGGTGAAAATTTTGTAATGCAAGGAAGATCTTCAGCAATGCTTGAAAAGAATGATGGCAGATAGTTATTCAGACACGTCCATAGCTCAGTGCCAGATTATGATGCATCTGAAGGAAATTCATTTGCTGGAAATTAAAATAAGATGATAAGTCTTTTTTTGAAATTTAGAATGGATCAGTTCAGAGGTACTTCGACAGGAAAAGCTGAATGAGAAGTCATAGAGAGTGGGAGATTTTAGTAGGAACTCTTTGTTATGGGAGGAGCAAGAAGTTAGATGGCTTTGTATTGGTCAATACCGCTCCTTGGTTTAAATTTTTCCAGACAAGAAATGTTCAATTACCAAAATGCAGGTTTATTGATTCTCCAGCCTTCTTCGGAGCTCAGCCTTTTTTGTATCCATAATACCAAACATTTCCTTTGAATCCGATATTCCTAAAAGTATGAGAAGCATTGGCAGGAATAAGGACTTCTTCTCCAATTTCTGGTCGGTATGCTTTTCCCTCGATCTCAACTTCTATTTCACCCTCTGCTAACAACACTAATTTATCAGCCTTGTGAACAAAGTTTGCCCATACTTGCTTGGATAGATCTTGGAATAAACTAAAGTTGTAGCCTCTTGAACACTAATTTTCTTTAATTTTGCTGGAATTCATTTTGTTGGGGAATAAGGGAAAAAATTTTAGGAACTTTGGTAGGGGATATGGTGGAGGATACAGAATGTGTGTATCAATAGACTAGTGTAAGTTAGCGTATAGTGGGAGAGTGTGGAGCGAGAAACAGAGATTTCGACTCATTCATTCCGAGCGAACTGTAGCCTTGGATATTCATATCTATAGCTCATCATGTAAAATCTGTTCAGATGGTTTTATTACTAATTCTCCTTCACTAGTTGGTTAAAAAATTGTGGCACATTAATAAAATTTGGTTTTATAAGAACAGAAAAATCTCAGTAATATCTGGGAATTCTTTTATCTATTCCTGATCTTATATTATCAACAAGTAAACATTTAGGTTGCTTCATAGGTAGCGACTTATCTGGCCTCAAATCAATATAGAATTTCTCTTCAGGGGCTTCCCCCCTAACAAGAAAAAAAGGAATATTCCAATTTTGTGGAACGAACTTTGTTGTAAACGAATTTGCATATCTAATAGTGTAGATTTTACGCATCCTTTTTGTTAAATTAGGCTCACTACCATGAATTATGAATCCATCGTGGATCGAAAAGGAACCTGGGTTTATTTCAATATCAACTGCGGTTTTCTCAATGTCTTTGTTAACTGCTACTTCAAATCTGGTTATTGTTATTCCGTCATCATCTAAAACCCTTGCATCTTTTCTTATAAAAGATTGATTTGATTTAGGAATAACTTTCATACATCCATTTTTTTTATTAACTTTCACGAAAGGCATCCAGACTGTACATAAATCATCACCCAAGACGCCTTTAGTCCAATATCTTTGATCCTGATGCCATCCCACTTTCATTTTATCCTGAGTACCTTTAATAATAAAATGTGAAAGGATCAGGACTAAATTTGGACCAAGAACTGATTCAACACGATCCAAAATCTTTGGATGTCTTGCTAATTGGAGCCAAAATTGCCAATGCCTACTACCTACATGGGGTTCAAACATAAATTGAGGTTTTTCACTTGGTTGGAGACGCTTAACCATCCCATTTAAAACACTTTGATATTTTTTCATTTCCAATGAACTAAATACATTCTCAAAAACACAATAACCTTCTTTTGAATATTGATTTGAATTTAAATTCATTAGTATTTCTATATGTTTTAATTTTTTCTAGCAACTCAATTTTTTTATAGACATTTTTGTTCATAATATCAAACATTTCTTTTTTGATCCAATATTTCTCACAGTATGAGAAGTTCTGGCAGTAATAAAGACTTCCTCTCCAATTCTTGGTCGATGAACCTTTCCCTTCAATCACTATTTCGATTTCTCCTTCTGCCAGTACCACTAATTCATCAGTCTTGTGAACAAAGTTTGCCTATACCTGCTTGGGTGGATCTTGGAAGACACCAAAGCTATAGCCTCTTGAACGCCAATTTTCTTTAATTAAGTTGGAATTCATTTTGTAATTGGAATCAGTAATTTGTTAGGATCTTTGGTGGGGGATACAGAATATGTGTATCAATAAACTATTGTAAGTTATTGATATTATTTAGGAGTGTGTGGAGCGATAAACGGGTTTTAAACCCGTGCTTGCATTGATCCAGCAGCTCAGTAAATTTCCTTCTTTATCCCAGTAATTCTGCGAATGTACAACTTAACTTATTTTAATTTCTTCAGTGCTGTTATAACAAATTATACTCAGTTTGTGGGGGATATGGTGGGGGAAAATTTATGCAGTAACAACAGACAAGAAGAAAAATGCCAAGACCAATACAACAGAGAAACACTACTCG
>JAZADZ010000088.1:0-17329 GCA_036123135.1 Bacteroidota bacterium
GAATCAGTATTGTTACTTCATTCTCGTCTTGTTGGCCTAAATAAAGAGCTGTAAAAATAAAACCTACCATTAAAAGTGGACCAAGAATTGTCAAAAGAATAAACGATCTTTTTTTTACTCTAGAGCTGTATTCTCTAAAAATGATTAGTCCGATTTTACTCGTTCTCATTACTTTTATTTTTTTCAGATTGGTTTACTACGTCAATGAATATATCGTTCATAGTAGGAACAACCTTGTTGATTTCAATGATTTCAACATTTTCAAGAATTCCTCTTATGAAATCATTAAGTAGAAGTTTATCGGTCAGTTTTATTGTAGCTTTAATTGTGCTTTCATTCAACTGCTTTTGTCCTAGAAGTTCCCATCCTCCCCAAACTGAATTGGCGAATGAAACTGTATTTCCTTTGAATGTTATTTCCCAAATTTTCTCAGAAAAATCTTCTTTTATCTGATTCACTGAACCTTCTAAAATTTTATTTGCATTGTTAAGAAGTGCAATGTTATCACAGATTTCTTCAACAGAGTTCATGTTGTGTGTACTAAGGATAATTGTAGTGCCGTTTTCTTTAAGTTTTAGTATTTCATTTTTTATTATGTTGGTATTTATTGGATCAAATCCACTGAACGGTTCATCTAAAATTAGAAGTTTGGGATTGTGAATGACAGTGGTAATAAATTGAATTTTCTGTGCCATTCCCTTTGATAAATCCTCAATTGTATTGCTCCACCAATTTAAAATATCAAGCTTTTCAAACCAATCTTTGAGTTTTTCTGTTGCTTGTTTTTTCTCCATTCCTTTGAGCTGAGCTAAATAAACTGCCTGCTCTCCAATTTTCATTTTTTTGTACAACCCTCTTTCTTCTGGAAGATATCCGATATCCTTAATGTGATTTCTGTTTAGTTTTTTTCCAGAAAGGAAAAGCTCTCCAGTATCTGGAGCAGTAATTTGATTAATTATTCGAATGAAAGATGTTTTTCCAGCTCCGTTTGGACCCAATAAGCCAAAAATACTTTTTTCAGGAATTTTTAAACTTAAACTATTTAAAGCAGTGTGGTTGGCGTAAATTTTGGAAACTTCTTTAGCTTCAAATAAAATAGGTTTTTCCATTTACTAAAGCTAAAAAAAAGGTTTAGAATTACCTAAAATGCTCTTTCATTCTGTCAAAAAAACCTTTAGATGAGGATGGATTTGGAGTGAAATTTTCGCTAGCTCCAAGTTTTTTTAGCGCCTCTTTTTCGTCTTTTGATAATTTTTCTGGAGTCCAAAGTTGAATATTAATAATTAGATCCCCCTTTCCATATCCGTTTATTTCAGGTATACCTTTATTTCTTAAGCGCAAGTTTTTACCACTTTGAGTTCCAGGGTTAATCTTAATTTTTGCTTTTCCCTCTACCATTGGAATCTCGACTTCAGTACCAAGAGCTGCATCAATAAAGCTCAAGTGTAAATCATAGTAAAGGTCGTTTCCATGTCGGACAAGATGATCGTGTTCAACTTCTTCAATTACAATTATTAAATCTCCTGGAACTCCGTTTCCTGGAGCGTCATTGCCTTTGCCTCTCATGTTTAATTGCATGCCGTGTTCAACACCAGCGGGAATTTCAATATCAAGTACGGCCTCTTTTTTTATTAGTCCATTTTGGTCAGCTCCTTCAGGACGTTTCCCAACAATTTGGCCTGTACCTTGGCAAGTAGAGCAAGTAGATGAGGTTTGCATTGCTCCAAGGATGGTATTGGCTACTCTTGTGATTTGCCCAGTACCATTACAAGTTGAACACTTGGTGAACTCAACTCCTTCTGCAGCTACTAGCTTATTAACTTTAATTTTCTTTTTTACTCCATTGACTACATCACTTAGAGTTAATTTTAATTTAACTCTTAGATTAGAACCTTTTCTTCTAGCTGGACCTCTTCTTCCACCACTAAAACCTCCTCCGAAGGCTCCACCAAAAATGTCTCCAAAGTGCTCAAATATATCGTCCATATTCATTCCACCGCCACCAAATCCTTGTCCACCCATTCCTGCGTGACCAAACTGATCATATTGCTGTTTTTTTTGTGGATTGCTCAAGACCTCATATGCTTCAGCCGCTTCTTTGAAATTACTTTCTGCTTGTTTATCTCCTGGATTTTTGTCAGGATGATATTTTATTGCAAGTTTACGATACGCCTTTTTAATTTCTCCTGCTGAGGCACTCTTTGAAACACCTAAAACTTCGTAATAATCTCTTTTGCTCATTTCAATAATTTAATTTATTGACCAACAACAACTTTAGCAAACCTGAGCACATGATCATTTAGGTAATATCCCTTTTCGATGACATCAACAACTTTTCCTTTAAGAGTCTTTTTTGGGGCAGGGATGTTTGTTATTGCGTCGTGGAGATCGACATCAAAAGGTGTTTCCTTTGCGTCCATGGCTTTAAGACCCTTCGACTCAAGTGCTTTGAAAAGCTTGTTGTAAATAAGCTCGATGCCCTCTTTTATAGCCTTTGCATCATCGATTGACTCGTTGTTTTCTTTAGCTCTGTCGAAATCATCAAGAACACCCAATAAATCAAGCATCAGCTTTTCGGTTGCAATTCTTGAGAGATCAATTTTTTCTTTTGCAGTTCGTTTTCTAAAATTTTCATATTCAGAATAAAGTCGAACAAACTTATCTTTCCATTCATCTCTTTCTTTCTCGACTAAAATCGTTGGATCTTCTGCTTCAGAAGCAGTATTATCTTCGTTTCCACCAACAGCTTCTTTTTCTTCATCCATTGCTGCTTCATTAGTGGTTTTCTTGGCTTTCTTCATGAGTGTTTTTAATTAAAGTATATGTATCAAAATTGAAGCCAATTTTCAATTCAGTCATTGTGTCAGTAAAAAAGAATAGAATGACAAAAAAAAAGAATAGTTGTGTCAGAAAATATGCTACAAAGACTTAATTAACTTATCAAGGGCAATGTGAAGCGCATCTGCTCTCAAATTTTTAGCTATAATTTTACCTTTTGCATCGATTAGAAAGTTGTAAGGAATTTGTCGGACACCATAAATTTGAGCGCCTTGCGAATTCCATCCTTTTAAATCACTTACATGGTATTTCCAATTTAATTTATCAGCATCAATTGCCTTTTGCCAAGCTGCTTTATTCATGTCTAAAGAGACACTATATATTTCAAACCCTTTAGCATTGTTAAAAGATGCTTTTGAGTATTTTTTGTAAGCAGAAACAACATTTGGATTTTCTCTTCTGCAGGGTCCACACCAAGAAGACCAAAAATCAATCAGCACTATTTTTCCTCTTAGCTCCGAAAGTGCATAGGGCTTACCAGCAGGACTGTTAAATTTTAGATCTGGAGCAATATCTCCAATTTCTAAACCTACTTTTTGGTCATCTGCTTCAAAATTTAAAACAGGTTCTTTCTCAGAAAAATTGATAATGCTAGTTGAAGTAAATATTCCAATTAAAATGATGTATGCTAAGTTGTACATAATATAAGTTTGTTTTATAAAAAAGTATCAAAGATTATTCCATTATTTAATGCGTTTGATATCAGCACCTAGTTTTTTTAATCTATTTTCAATGTCCTCATAACCTCTGTCTATTTGTTCGATATTAAGCACAGTACTTTTGCCTTTTGCGGACAATGCGGCAATAAGTAATGATACTCCTGCTCTAATATCAGGAGATGTCATGGTGATTCCCTTGAGATCAGTTTTTCTATCCAACCCAATTACTGTTGCTCTGTGAGGATCGCAAAGGATAATTTGAGCCCCCATATCAATTAATTTATCAACAAAAAACAATCGGCTTTCGAACATTTTTTGGTGTATTAAAACACTTCCTCTTGCTTGAGTAGCTACAACAATAATTATACTCAAAAGGTCAGGAGTAAATCCTGGCCAAGGAGCATCTGCAATTGTCATTATAGAACCATCAATAAAAGATTCAATTTCGTAACTTTTTTGAGCAGGTATAAATATGTCATCTCCTCTTCTCTCAAGTTTAATGCCCAATCTTTTAAATGTATTTGGTATGACACCTAAGTTGTCGTAAGAAACGTTTTTGATTGTTATTTCTGATTGAGTCATAGCCGCAAGCCCAATAAAACTTCCGATTTCAATCATATCCGGCAAAATTGTGTGCTCACAACCATAAAGTGATTCTACCCCTTCAATTTCAATCATATTGGATCCAATGCCAGAAATTTGAGCCCCCATGCTGTTCAGCATTTTACAAAGCTGTTGAATATAGGGCTCACATGCAGCATTGTATATGGTTGTTTTACCATCGGCCAAAGAAGCCGCCATTATAATATTTGCAGTACCGGTTACTGAAGCTTCATCTAAAAGCATGTAGGTGCCTTTCAGTCTTTTAGCATATGCTTTGTAAAAATTGGTATTAGAATCAAAATCGAATTGAGCCCCAAGTTTTTCAAATCCAATAAAATGAGTATCGACTCTTCTCCGCCCAATCTTGTCACCACCAGGTTTTGGAATATATCCTTTACCGAATCTACTTAAAAGAGGACCAACAATCATAATAGAACCTCTAAGACTACCACCTTTTTTTTTGAATTCTTCAGTAGTTAGAAAATCAACATCAATATTATCTGCTTGAAAACTATAACTTCCTTTCGCTAGCTTTTCAATTTTAACGCCAAGTGTTTCAAGAAGATTAATGAGCTTATTTACATCTATTATATTAGGAATATTATTGATTATTACTTTCTCTTTTGTTAAAAGAACAGCGTTGATTACCTGCAATGCTTCGTTCTTAGCTCCTTGAGGTGTTATTTCACCACTAAGACTCTTGCCGCCTTGTATTTCAAAAGCTCCCATATGTTATCTTCTATTTTTGTGTTTGTGGTATTTTGAGTTGTTGTGACTTTTGGTGTTTTTCTTTTTTTTGTATTGACGTAAGATATCTGAGGTATCTCTTAAGTCTTCAGGGTTAACAGATAATTTTCCATTTGAAAGTTGATCTAAATTTTTGACAATAACAGAATCAGCTACTGTGTCTCTGTTCCACAGTAGGTAAGATGTTTTTAAAAGGTTAGCGATATGAATGGTAAGATT
Organism: Bacteroidota bacterium; assembly: GCA_036123135.1. Taxonomy (GTDB): domain Bacteria; phylum Bacteroidota; class Bacteroidia; order Flavobacteriales_D; family Parvicellaceae. Next base: position 5,067 of record JAZADZ010000088.1, read on the forward strand.
TTTTTTCTCTTCACCTTCAGGAAATTGAACTGCAGCATCAATCAAGTTTTCCATAATTTTTCCGTAGTGTCCAAATTTTATATCATTTTTCGGATAGGGAACATTTTCAGGCTTTGAGTTAAACTCATTTTCATTGGTTTTTTCATAGGGAAATTCAACATCAAGCTTAAAGTTTGACATGATCAAAAGATGGGACCATAGTTTTTCATTGACATCTTCATTATCTTTAATGTGCTGATTAATTTGTCCCATAACAGTAACAATAGCCTTAGCGCATTTGTTTCTTTCCTCTTTGTCTTCAATGGTTATTGCATGATCAATCATTTTCTGAACATTTCTTCCATATTCAGGAATGACCATTTTTGGCGCCTCCGTATTGTAAGCTAGATCTAAGATATTACCCATAATTTTTAAAATATTGGATTCAAATGTACTAATTCAGAACAATTTACAAAATGTTAATTTAGTATTTGAAGCTTTGCAAATTTTAAAAGCAATTGTTTTTGTCCAGAGCTTGGGAAAAATACAGTTGCTTTTACGTTGGGAGAATTGCCAGAAATTTCAATTACTTTTCCTTTCCCAAATTTATCGTGTTTAACCTCCGATCCAATCTTGATTTTTTTTAGCTCAGACTGGTTTGTGTTAGAGCCGGTTGATGATGATACTTTTTTTAAATTTCTATTTGGGACTGAGTTCAAATGAAAGCTTGATGTTTTTTTTGAAAATGAACTAAGTGATTCGTTAGGGAAATTGGTTTTCTCAATGTATTTGTCGTTAATTTCGTCAATAAATCTGCTTGGCTCACATGAAGTGAAATTACCCCATCTGTACCTACTAACTGCATAAGACAAAGTTGCTTTTTTCTTTGCTCGAGTCAGGGCGACATAAAATAACCTTCTCTCTTCCTCCAATTCATTTCTTGAGTTCAATGCCATTTGTGATGGAAATAAGTTTTCCTCCATACCTACGATATATACGTATGGGAATTCAAGTCCTTTAGCAGCATGGATGGTCATGAGCGTAATTTTATTTTTATCTTCCTCTTTTTCACTATCAGCATCAGTTAGAAGAGCAACATCAATTAAAAAGTCAGTTAAAGACTTTTCTTCTTCGACTTCATCATTTTTGGATTCAGAAAATTCGCTAATCGCACTCAGTAATTCTTGAATATTTTCATGTCTTACAATTCCTTCCGGAGTTCTATCAACATAAAGCTCGTTTAATAATCCAGAAGATTTTGCAATTTCATGTGCAAGTTCAAATGCAGATAGGCTTTCGATTTTGGTTCTAAAAGATTTTATCATTGTTGTAAAACCATCAATTTTATTCGCAGTTCCCGAATTGCAATTGAATCCAAAACTCATAGGATTATTGAGCACATTCCATACAGTAGTATCGTTTTTTGATGCACAAAGAAATGCCTTTTCGATAGTAGTTTTACCGATACCTCTTTTAGGATAATTAATGATACGTTTCAGCGATTCTTCATCATTGTGATTTGCAGTCAAACGAAAGTAAGCCAACAAATCCTTTATTTCTTTTCTTTGATAAAAAGATAAACCTCCATAAATTTTGTAAGGTAAATTCAATTTTCTAAGTGCTTCTTCAAAAGATCGAGATTGGGCATTCGTTCTGTAAAGAATTGCAAAATCTATGTTGTTGGCTTGATTGCTGTTTTTTGTATTGAAAATATCATTGGCAATTTGTTTGCCCTCTTCATTGTCCGAAAAACTTTTAACAAGTTTTATTAGCTCGCCTTGATCGTTTGAAGTCCAGACCTTTTTTTTAATTTGATTTTTATTGCACTCGATAATACTGTTTGCCGCATTAACTATATTTTGTGTTGATCTATAGTTTTGCTCAAGTTTGTATAAATTGTAGTCAGGGTAATCTTTTTTGAAATTCAAAATATTTTGAATGTTGGCTCCTCTGAACGAATAAATTGATTGTGCATCATCTCCTACAACACAAATGTTTTCAAAACGAGCTGCAATAGTTTTTACAATTATATATTGAGAATAGTTTGTATCCTGATATTCATCGACAAGAATATATTTAAATTTATTTTGGTATTTAAGAAGAACATCGGCGTGTTGGTGGAGCAATAAATTAGTTTTGAATAATAAATCATCGAAATCCATTGCTCCAGATTTGAAACACCTCTTTGAATATTCAAGATAAACTTCACCAATTTTTGGTCTGCCAGATGCAATGTCCTCGTCGGTAATTTCAGCTCTACTTAGATAGTCTTGAGCAGAAATCAAATTATTTTTTGCAGATGATATTCTATTGTAGAGTATGTTCGGTTTATATAGTTTTTCGTCAAGCCCCATTTCCTTAACTATGGATTTAAGTAAACTTTTAGAATCTTGAGTATCGTAAATAGTAAAATTTGAAGGGTATCCGATTTTTTCGTGTTCAATTCGTAAAATTCTAGCAAATATTGAATGAAATGTTCCCATCCAAAGATTTTTGGATTCACTTCCACCAATCATTTGCGCAATCCTGGATTTCATTTCGTTTGCTGCTTTGTTGGTGAATGTGAGGGCTAAAATGTTGAACGCGTCAACATTATTGTCTAGTAAAAAAGCTATTCTGTAGGTTAAAACTTTGGTTTTTCCTGATCCAGCACCAGCGATGACCATCATAGGACCATTAATTTGAGAAGCTGCTTTTATTTGGGCATCATTTAAATCCTTGAGATAATCCATATTTCAAAAGTAATAATTCGAATTATTTTAAGCTCAGATTGGGAAGCAGTTTTGAAAAAGTTTTCTACAATTGTTATGGAATTTAAAATTTATTTCTTTTCGTTTTTTCAACTTTAGTTTATTACAAATTCGCAAAATTTTAAATTATTGAAAAAAAAATAAGGGGCTTATTGGTTTATAATTTTATTATTCTACCTTTGCAACCCCTTAAAAAAGTTAACAGGGGTAATTAAAAGATTTAATAAACGATATGCCAACTATACAACAGTTAGTAAGAAAAGGAAGACAATCGAAGGTAAAAGTAAGTAAATCGATTGCGCTTGGTTCATGTCCACAAAGAAGAGGCGTTTGTGTCAGGGTGTATACTACCACACCAAAAAAACCAAACTCAGCAATGAGAAAAGTTGCCAGAGTTAGATTAACCAACGGAAAAGAAGTTAATGCTTACATTGGTGGTGAAGGGCACAATCTACAAGAGCACAGTATTGTTTTGGTCAGAGGTGGTAGAGTCAAAGATTTACCAGGTGTTAGATATCACATTGTTAGAGGTGCTTTAGATACAGCTGGAGTTGAAGGAAGAACTCAACGAAGATCAAAATACGGAACTAAGAGACCCAAGAAAAAATAAAAAGTCTTTAAAATGAGAAGGAAAACAGCAAAAAAACACATTATTTTACCAGATCCGAAGTTCAAGGACGTTGAGGTTACCAAATTTGTAAATAATCTCATGTTAGATGGTAAGAAAAATATTGCTTTTGATATTTTTTACAAAGCTATTGACATTGTTAGCGAAAAGACATCCGAAAATGGTTTAGATGTTTGGAAAAAATCTGTTGAAAACATCACACCATCCGTTGAAGTCAAAAGTAGAAGAGTTGGTGGAGCAACGTTTCAAATCCCAACTCCTGTAAGAGATAGTAGAAAAAGATCTCTTGCTGTTAAGTGGCTAATTTCCTATGCTCAAAAAAGAAATGAAAAAACTATGAGTGAAAAACTTGCGGGCGAAATTGTCTCTGCTTACAAGGAGGAAGGTTCTGCTTTCAAGAAAAAAGAAGATACGCACAGAATGGCTGAAGCCAACAAAGCTTTTTCACATTTCAGATTTTAATAATGGCAAGAGATTTAAAATACACAAGAAACATAGGTATTGCTGCTCATATTGACGCTGGTAAAACCACTACAACTGAAAGGATTCTTTACTATGGTGGAGTCAGCCATAAAATTGGTGAAGTTCACGATGGTGCTGCCACCATGGATTGGATGGAGCAAGAACAAGAAAGAGGAATTACAATTACTTCCGCAGCTACTACGCTAAACTGGAATTACAGAAACCAAGATTACCACGTTAATATTATTGATACACCTGGTCACGTTGATTTTACTGTTGAAGTCAATAGATCTTTAAGAGTTTTAGATGGTCTTGTATTTCTTTTCAGTGCTGTTGATGGGGTTGAACCTCAGTCTGAAACAAATTGGAGACTTGCTAACAACTACAATGTTCCTAGAATTGGTTTTGTAAATAAGATGGATCGTCAGGGTGCTGATTTTCTTAACGTTTGCAACCAAGTGAAAGAAATGTTAGGTAGTCATGCACTCCCTCTTCAAATTAATATTGGCTCTGAAGATGATTTTAAGGGTGTAGTTGATTTGATAAACTTTAAAGGTATTGTTTGGAACGAAGAAGATATGGGAATGACCTTTAAAGAAGTAGAAATTCCTGAAGATATTATTGATGAAGCTAGAGAACTTCGGGGAAAATTGTTGGAAGCCGTTGCTGAATTTGATGACACCTTACTTGAAAAATATTTTGAAGATGAAAACTCTTTAACAGAAAGAGAAATCTTAGATGCTCTCAGAGAAGCCACTATTGCAGGTAAGGTTGTTCCAATGATGTGTGGTTCTGCTTTCAAAAATAAAGGCGTTCAAGCTATGTTGGACATGGTAATGGAAATCCTTCCTTCCCCACTTGATATTGAGGCCATTACAGGAGTAGACCCCGACACAGGTGAAGAAATTTCAAGACAACCTTCAGTAAATGAACCTTTCAGCTCATTGGCGTTTAAAATTGCTACAGATCCATTTGTTGGTAGATTATGTTTTACAAGAGCATACTCAGGAAAGTTAAGTTCTGGTTCCTATGTTTTCAACACGAGAACTGGAAAAAAAGAAAGAATCTCTCGAATTTTCCAAATGCATGCCAACAAACAAAATCAGATTAATTCCTTAGATGCTGGTGATATTGGTGCATTGGTAGGATTCAAAGATATTAAAACAGGTGATACTCTTTGTGATGAGAAAAAACACATTGTTTTAGAATCAATGGACTTTCCAGACCCAGTTATAGGTTTAGCTATCGAACCTAAGACTCAGTCTGATGTTGACAAACTTGGAATGGCTCTTTCAAAACTTGCTGAAGAAGATCCTACTTTTCAAGTCAAAACCGATGAAGATTCAGGACAGACTATCATTTCAGGAATGGGTGAATTACACCTTGATATCATTATTGACAGGTTAAGAAGAGAATTTAAAGTTGAGTGTAATCAAGGAGCTCCACAGGTTGCTTACAAAGAAGCAATAAGTTCTGCTACTGATCACAGAGAAGTATATAAAAAACAATCTGGTGGTAGAGGTAAGTTTGCAGACATTGTATTTACTATTGAGCCTGGAGATGCTGAAAAGCCTGGTTTGATTTTCATCAATGAAATCAAGGGTGGTAATATTCCTAAAGAGTATATACCTTCTGTAGAAAAAGGCTTCAAAGACGCTATGAACAATGGTGTTTTAGCTGGTTATCCAGTTGACAACATGAAAGTAACTTTAAAAGATGGTTCTTTCCACGCCGTAGATTCTGATTCACTATCCTTCGAATTGTGTGCTAAAATGGCTTATAGAGAATCTCTTCCTAAATGTAGCCCAGTCATTCTAGAACCAATGATGAAAATAGAAGTTGTAACTCCTGAAGAAAATATGGGTGATGTCGTTGGTGACTTAAACAGAAGAAGAGGTTTAATCGAAGGTATGGATGATAGAGCTGGTTCAAAAGTTGTTAAGGCTAAGGTTCCTCTTTCTGAAATGTTTGGATACGTTACTCAACTTAGAACCATTACCTCTGGTAGAGCAACATCTTCAATGGAGTTCTCACATTATTCAGAAGCGCCTAAAAATATCTCTGAGGATGTAATTGCCAAAGTCAAAGGAACAGTGTCCGCATAAACGAATTTAATTTTAGATTAATGAGCCAAAAAATAAGAATAAAATTAAGATCATACGATCACAACCTGGTTGACAAATCAGCTGAGAAAATCGTTAAAACTGTGAAATCAACTGGCGCTGTTGTAAGTGGTCCAATCCCACTTCCAACACATAAAAGAATTTATACCGTTTTGCGTTCTCCTCATGTAAACAAAAAAGCAAGAGAGCAATTTCAGTTGTGTGCATACAAAAGATTGATGGACATTTACAGTTCTTCTTCCAAAACGGTAGATGCTTTAATGAAATTAGAATTACCAAGTGGTGTAGATGTTGAAATAAAAGTTTAATAAAATAATATATAATTATGGCTGGTATCATAGGCAAAAAAATAGGGATGACTAGCGTTTACAGTGCCGAGGGTAAAAATTTACCATGCACACTAATAGAAGCTGGTCCATGTGTTGTAACTCAGATAAAATCTGAGGAAAAAGATGGTTATTCTTCAGTGCAGTTAGGTTTTGGTGAAAAGAAAGATAAGCATACCTCTAATGCACTTAAAGGCCATTTTTCTAAAGCCGGAACTTCCCCAAAGAAAAAATTAGTCGAGTTCAAAAGTTTTTCCGAAGCTAATCTTGGTGATGTTATCACTGTTGATATCTTCACTGAGGGTGAATTTGTTGATGTTGCAGGTACTTCAAAAGGAAAAGGTTTTCAAGGCGTTGTCAAAAGACATGGTTTTGGAGGCGTTGGACAAGCTACCCACGGACAGCACAACAGAATGCGTGCTCCAGGATCTATCGGAGCTGCTTCCTATCCGGCAAGAGTTTTCAAAGGAATGAAAATGGCAGGAAGAACTGGTGGAGACCGAGTCAAAATGATTAATCTTCAAGTTGTAAAGATTATGCCAGAAAAAAATGTTTTGGTTGTCAAAGGATCCGTTCCTGGTGCCAAAGGTTCATATTTAATCATTGAGAAATAATGGAACTAAAAGTATTAAATAAAGAAGGTAAAGAGACTTCAAAGAAAGTGAAGCTTAACAAAGGTGTTTTTGGAATTGAACCAAACGACCACGCAATTTATTTAGATGTTAAGCAGTATCTAGCGAATAAGAGACAAGGTACTCACCAATCTAAAGAGAGAAGTGAAATTGTTGGAAGTACTAGAAAAATCAAAAAGCAGAAAGGAACTGGTTCTGCTAGAGCGGGTAGTATAAAAAATCCACTCTTTAGAGGCGGTGGTAGAGTTTTTGGACCTAGACCAAGATATTATGGATTCAAGCTCAACAGAAAACTCAAAGTTCTGGCTAGAAAATCTGCTCTTTCTTACAAAGCCAAGGAGAAAAATATTTTAATTCTTGAAGACTTAACAATTGGTGCTCCTAAAACCAAGACTTTTTCTGATGTTCTTAATAATCTAAAAATTTCAGATGGAAAATCGTTATTTGTTTTGGCTGAGAACAACAGAAATGTTTACTTGTCATCTAGAAATATGGTTTCTAGTAAAGTAATTACTGTTGATAAATTGAATACCTATGACATTTTAGATGCTAAAAACTTGGTTATCTCAGAAAGTGCTGTTGATATGATTGATAAACAATTTAAGGCTTAAGACATGAAAAATATAATTATAAAACCAATTTTAACCGAGAAGATGGCTGATTTAGGAGAAAAGCTAAATCGTTATGCTTTTGAAGTTGACAAAAAAGCCAATAAAATTGAAATTAAAAATGCTGTCGAAAAATTTTATGGTGTCACTGTTGATGCTGTAAATACAATGAATTTAGGAGGCGGTAAGAAGAAAATGAAAAACACAAATCGTGGTGTTGTTTACCAAAGAACAAAAGCTGTCAAAAAAGCGATCATTACTGTTGCTGAAGGGGATACTATTGATTTATACGAAAATATTTAAGGAATTTGAAACTTGAAAAATGGGACTTAGGAAATTTAAACCAAATACACCAGGACAACGACACAAAATCATAAGTGATTTTTCTAGTGTTACTACTAGTTCGCCTGAAAAAAGCCTGATTAAAGGTAAGTCAAAATCTGGAGGTAGAAATAACTCTGGAAAAATGACTATGAGATACATAGGTGGTGGTCACAAGAAAAAATACAGAGTTATAGATTTTAATCGTGATAAACACGATATCCCTGCAGTTGTCAAGTCTATCGAATACGATCCAAATAGATCTGCAAGAATTGCCTTGTTGACTTATGCTGACGGTGAGAAAAGATACATTGTTGCTCCTGAAGGTTTAGCTGTTGGACAAACCATTCTTTCGGGTGATAAGGCAACACCTGAGGTCGGTAATTCAATGAGCTTGAAAAACATTCCTTTAGGTACTATCATACATAATATTGAACTGCACCCTGGAAAAGGTGCTAGTATAGCAAGAAGTGCTGGGTCATGGGCTCAGTTAAATGCAAGAGACGGAAAGTATGCAATAATTAAATTACCGTCTGGAGAAGTTAGAATGATTTTAACCTCTTGTATGGCTACTATTGGATCTGTTTCTAATTCTGAACACAATTTATCTGTTTCCGGAAAAGCTGGTAGATCTAGATGGTTGGGAAGAAGACCTAGAGTTAGAGGAGTTGTAATGAATCCCGTAGATCACCCAATGGGAGGTGGTGAAGGAAGAGCATCCGGAGGCCATCCTAGATCAAGAAAAGGATTACCTGCAAAAGGATTCAAAACAAGAAGTAAAACAAAAGCTTCGAATAGATTTATAATTGATAGAAGAAATAAATAAGAAATGGCTAGATCGTTAAAAAAACCACCGTTTGTTCATTATAAGTTAATGAAAAGAGTTGAAGAAGCTAAGGAATCAAGTAAAAAGTCAGTAATTAAAACTTGGTCAAGGTCCTCAACCATAACTCCAGAGTTTGTTAACCTCACGATTGCAGTTTACAATGGAATGAAATTTATTCCAGTTTTTGTAACCGAAAACATGGTAGGTCACAAACTTGGTGAATTTGCTCCTACAAGAAATTTTAGAGGACATGGCGGTAAAAAGGATAAGGGAAGAAAATAGTCAATGCTAAAAACTGATTAAAATGGGCGCAAGAAAAAGAAATAAAGCTGAAAGTAATAAAGAGACAAGAAAGACCTTGGCCATTGCTAAGCTGAATAATTGTCCTACATCTCCAAGAAAAATGAGATTAGTAGCTGATTTAGTTCGTGGTGAGAACATTTACAAGGCGTTAAATATTTTGAAGTTCAATCCTAAGCATTCATCAAAAAATCTTGAGAAGTTATTGTTATCAGCAATCAATAATTGGGAGCAAAAGAATGAAGGTGAGGATCCAACTGAGGCTAATTTAATTGTAAAAGAAATTTATGTTGATAGTGCTAGAATGTTAAAACGTATTCAAGCTGCTCCGCAAGGACGAGCTCACAGAATTAGAAAACGTTCTAATCACGTTACCATAGTTGTTGATAAAGGTTAAAAAAAATAAGACAAGAAATGGGACAAAAAGCGAACCCGATAGGAAATAGATTAGGATTTATAAAAGGATGGGACTCTAATTGGTTTGGAGGAAACGATTATTCAGCTAAGCTTGTAGAGGATGATAAAATTCGTAAATATCTTAAAGCACGATTGCATAAGGCAAGTGTTTCAAGAATAATTATCGAAAGGACTCTCAAGCTTGTGACCATTACAATTAATACTGCCCGTCCAGGTGTTATCATCGGTAAAGGTGGTTCCGAAGTTGATAAACTAAAAGAAGAGTTGAAAAAAATCACTTTTAAGGAAGTTCAAATTAACATATTTGAAATTAAAAGACCTGAACTAGATGCTCAATTAGTCGGAGATAGTATTGCTAGACAAATCGAAGCTAGAATTTCATTTAGAAGGGCAATTAAAATGGCTATTGCATCTTCAATGAGGATGGGTGCTGAGGGAATTAAAGTTAAAATTTCTGGAAGATTGAATGGTGCTGAAATGGCACGAAGCGAATCTTACAAAGATGGAAGAATTCCTCTACATACCTTCAGGGCTGATATTGATTATGCTTTAGCAGAAGCTCAAACTACTTATGGTAAGATTGGAATCAAAGTTTGGATTTGTAAAGGCGAAGTATACGGTAAGCGAGACCTGTCACCAAATTTAGGAATGACCAACAAGAAGTCAAGAAACAAAAAATAAGTAATAGCTTTTAACAACTAGAAAAAATGTTGCAACCGAAAAAGACAAAATATAGAAAAACACAAAAAGGCAAGTTAAAGGGCAATGCTCAAAGAGGTGCTCAGATTGCTTTCGGATCATTTGCCATTAAATCGGTAGATGAAGGTTTTATTACTGCAAGGCAAATTGAGGCTGCTCGTATTGCTGTGACAAGGTACATGAAAAGAGAAGGTAAAGTTTGGATTAGAATTTTCCCTGACAAACCAATGACATCCAAGCCTGCTGAGGTTAGAATGGGTAAGGGGAAAGGTGCTGTGGATCATTGGGTTGCTGCTATTCGACCTGGAAGAGTTCTTTTTGAAGCTGATGGAGTTTCATTTGACGTTGCCAAGGAAGCCATGCGTTTAGCCGCTCAGAAATTACCACTGAAAACAAGATTTGTTGTAAGAAACGACTTCGCTTAAATTCTATAACTGATGAATTCTATAACCGATGAAAAATACTGAGTTTAAAATTAAATTAAAAGGACTAACAGATGTTGAATTAGAGGAATTATTGCTGGACAACAGCAGAAATCTTTCTAAGCTAAAAATGAATCACAAAACTGCTGAATTAGAAAATCCTATTGAATTAAGAGATATTCGAAGAAATATTGCCCGAATTAATACTGAGTTAAGAGCTCGTGAAATTCAACAGGCAAATAAGTAAAAGAAATGAGAAACCTAAGAAAAGAAAGAACAGGAATTGTAACCAGTAACAAAATGGATAAGTCTATTGTTGTTATGGTTGAAAGACGTGTCAAGCATGCTAAGTATGGCAAATTCATGAATCAAAGTTCAAAGTTTGTTGCTCATGATGAAAAGAATGAGTGTAATGAAGGCGATACGGTTAAGATAATGGAAACAAGACCTTTGAGTAAATTAAAGAATTGGAGATTAATTGAAATACTCGAAAGAGCTAAATAAATTACAATGGTACAGCAGGAAAGTAGATTATTAGTTGCAGACAATAGCGGGGCAAAAGAGGTTTTGGTTATCCGTGTGCTAGGAGGTACTAAGAGAAGATATGCTTCAATTGGTGATAAGGTGGTTGTTTCAGTGAAGCAAGCTACTCCATCTGGAAACGTTAAAAAGGGCCAAGTTTCAAAAGCCGTTGTTGTTAGAACTAAAAAAGAAGTTAGAAGACCTGATGGATCTTACATTAGATTCGATAATAATGCAGTAGTACTAATTAACGACGCTGGTGAAATGAGAGGAACTAGAATCTTTGGGCCTGTTGCTCGTGAATTAAGGGACAAGCAGTTTATGAAGATTGTTTCATTAGCACCTGAAGTACTATAAAATTAACGATTATGCAAAAGAAGTTTAAAATAAAAAAAGGAGATACTGTCAAGGTTATTGCAGGTGCTGCAATCGGACAAGAGGGCGTTATCCTTGAGCTTGATTCTAAAAAAGACAGAGTTTACATCGAAGGCCTTTCTGTAGTCAATAAAAAACATGTAAAGCCACAAACTGACAAAGCTAATCCTGATGGAGGTATTATTGACAAAGACAGAAGTATCCACATATCTAACGTCATGTTAGTTCATAATGGTGAGACAACCAAAGTTGGAAGAAGAATGGGTGAAACTGGCAAATTAGTTCGTTTTGCTAAAAAAACTGGGGAGGAAATATAATATGAGTTATACACCTAGATTAAAAGAAAAATACAGTAACGAAATTGTTCCTGTTTTAAAAGAGAAATTCAATTACAAAAGTGTAATGGAAGTTCCAAAAGTTGAGAAAATTGTTATCAGCCAAGGAGTCGGAGAAGCAGTTTCAGATCGAAAATTAATCGATTCTGCAGTTGCTGATTTATCCTCGATTGCTGGTCAGCAGGCTCTAATGATTAAATCCAAAAAGGATGTATCTAATTTTAAGTTAAGAAAAGGTATGCCTATTGGAACTAAGGTAACACTTAGAAGAGAGAAGATGTATGAGTTTTTAGATCGTTTAATTTCTGTTGCTCTTCCAAGAACAAGAGATTTCAGAGGAGTTAAGACTAAAGGCGACGGAAATGGCAATTTTACCATTGGAATTACGGAAAGTATAATCTTTCCAGAAATAGATATTGATAAAGTAAAAAAGATTTTAGGAATGGACATTACCATTGTTACCAGTGCTAAAACAACTGAAGAAGGCAAAGCACTGCTCAATGAGTTTGGATTTCCATTTGCAAAAAAATAGATTATG
>JAZADZ010000089.1:0-9335 GCA_036123135.1 Bacteroidota bacterium
CCCGTTCGCCACTCGTCAGCAAAAAGCAAGCTTTTTCTGTTACCGTTCGACTTGCATGTGTTAAGCCTGCCGCTAGCGTTCATCCTGAGCCAGGATCAAACTCTCCATTGTAATTATAACGTTAAGTTTTGTTGAAAACAATTTTCAAGATGCTAGTCTTTTTTCTTCCTTCAATAAGTCAAAGAACTTTTGTTCTAATATTTTTCTGCAATATATGCAGTAAAAACCTCTTTTGGTTTTTTATTGGCGGGCAAAGGTAAATACTTTTGTTAATCCCACAAGCTTTTTTTTAAAAAAAATAAAATTTGTTATTCATGAAAAAAACAACAAATTTTAAGAGGGATTGCAAATTTAAAATCTTTTTCAACAACTGAAAAAATTAATACCCTTTTTTTAAAAATAATTTAATGAACTAGACGCTAATTGTTTTAAGCGGTTGCAAATGTAACAGCGTTTTTATAAGTAACAAATATATAATACTAAAAAAAACATTTTTTTTTCAACTTTGAGTATAAAACCCTAGTAATCAATAATTAAGGATTTGTTTTTTTTACAGGAATATTTAGTCCGTTCGATAGTTTGGAGGAATTTCTAATAAAATTATATATGTAATTAGCCATTTCAGATGGACTAATGTCAGCTTTGTAACCAGGAAAGGCCTCTCCTAGCATCTCTGTCTGAACTGCGCCAAGTGCAAGACAGTTGACTTTAATGTTAAGCTCAGAGAGTTCTAATGCTAAACATTCAGTTAAAATTGAAAGTGCACCCTTACTGGAGCTATACATTGAAAGTCCAGGAAATTTTACACTTCCTTGAAGACCACCAACACTTCCAATGTTAATGATCTGACCAGATGCATTGGTCAATTTATTCAAGGAAAGTTGAATCATATTTACAACTCCAAAAAAATTTGTATCCATAACAGCATCGTAATCTGACTTAGTGATTTCAACAAACGGTTTATTAATTAAGCGTCCAGCATTATTAATCAATACATCTATTTTATTTTCAGAAATAAGTTGGTCAAATTGAGACTGTTTTAGTTGTGCTACATCGAATGAAAGAGGAATAATATTGTCGGAATAATCTGAATTGGATTTTAATTTTTCGATTGGAAGGATATTTCTTGAAACCGCAAAGACTTTATTTTCGCAACTCATCAATTTAACTAACTCATAGCCAATTCCCTTTGAACACCCAGTAATTACAATGTTCATAATTGTATCAATTTACCAAAATCTTCTCAGTTATCTTGTGTTGTCCGAAAGCAATAGACAAAGAATAAACTCCTTTTGAAAAATTGGACACATCAATAGAATAAAGATTGTTGAGAAGAATGTTTTTATGCTCGGCAACTTTTCTTCCACATAAATCAAATAATTCTATGTCGATATGCTTTTGAATTGAATTATCAATCATTCGAATGTTTACAATTTGATCGGCGGGATTTGGATAAATTGCAAATTGGATTTCTTCGAATTCGTCTGTGAAAGTATTGTTGATACAAAAGGTGTGTGAAGTACCGTTACCATAATCAGCATCTGCCATTTGAACGTATGTTTGACTTCCCCACTGATCGGTAATGGTATAATTGCCATCAACATCACAGCTATTGTACTGAGCTCCAGCCATTCCATCACCATAACCGTCCTCAATGTTAAAATCATAACAACCATCAGTAAGACATATTGTTTCTTCTACAGTGTAACCGGATGGAGCATTGTCAGAGTATGTTCCTTCAGGAGCAGAAAAAAGAACAGTTGAATTCGCTTGATCAACAATTTCCCAAGCTACTTCACTGCCCCAACAATCTAAGGTAAGTTCTAAAATGGTCTCTGCTGTTCCAGGATAAGATGAAAAGCTGCTAGAACCTTGATCGTTGTTTGTATTACCATCAGTTTGACCATTGGGACTTGCTATTGAAACGTTAAATGTGTGGTTTCCAGCAGAGGAAACATTCATTGGAGAAAGACTTATGGTTGCAGAGGAGCCAGTTGAAAGACTTCCAGTCCAATTATAGGTAGAGGAAGCTCCTCCATCAATATCAAAATTAATAGTAGCAGAGGTTAAAGTATTTGAACCATTGTTTTTTATAGTAATTGAAGGATTTATGTAGCTGGAACAATATGTACCTGATGGCTCAGAGACAGCAGTAACAGAAGCATCGTATGCCAAAGTGGGTTGGTTCGGATCGTAACCATCAAGAGAAGAGACACCAGAATTTAGAGGGTCCAACCAATTTTGAAGTCTTTGAGAGGCAGCAGATGATCCATTCCCGTCCCAAGAAAGAGAAAACTTGCCGTAATAGTCGTTAACACTATTTCCACATGCTGCCTGACCACCATGAAGCTGACCAACCAAATGAAAATTTTCATTCCACAATCCACCTCCAGAGGAACCACCTTCCGTAGTTGTTAATCTTTCCCAGGCCTCAATTCTCCATTCTGAATTATTAACATTTGAAAGACCACTTGCTGATTGTAACGGATCGTCATCGAAAGAAATCTTTTTTACGTCACCAGACGGATGATGTATAGAAACAGCAGTTTGAGGTGTGTTTCCAGAGTTGTCCCAACCTGAGTAAAAAAGGTTGTATGAAGCCGGTGGTGTAGAATTTAGTTCAATTAAACCAAAATCTGAATCTGCTTTAGATGCTCTTACCGAAGAACCATTGATTGAATTGCCAGCACTAGATTGACTATTGGCAACAGTTTGACTTCCACATATTGGACTATCATAATTGAATCTAAAGACAGCGCTTCCCATACTGTTTGGGCCACAATGGTTGGCAGTTAAGAAATATGGAGTTCCGTCTTCTAATGTATTATTTACAAGTGTTCCTGTACATAATCCGCCTCCAGCAAGAATTCTTGCAACAGATCTAATTTCATTAGACCATGGAGTTCCGTCAGGGCATATAACATCCATGTTACAAGCACCAGATTCATTAACCTTGGTAGGATACCATCCATTAATGTCTCTATATCCGTGAACAACAGTTCCAATAAGTAGCCTGGCAATTTCAGAAACTTCTTTGGGTTGAAAGTATTCAACAACAATCTCATCGCCTTTGACTAAGTCAGTCCCCAAAACATTATTAGAATTATTATTTAAATGATTGTATGCTCCAAGAACCATTGAACGATCGCTATTGTATAAATGCAAATGAGCACCTTCAGGAATGAAAAAATCGTTGAAAATCAAATTGATTGATAGGGCAGCTGAAGAGATTAATTTAATTCTCCAAATTTTATCACCATTAGAAAGTTCATCCCAAATACCTGAATTATCTAACGATAGATTTACAATGTGCTCATACCCAAAACGGAAAGGACCGACTTTGTTGGCGTGATTTATTTCATCTTCTGCCAACTGAGCTGTGAGATCAAAAGAAGGCATTATGTGAACATCGTAGTCCTCCTTAAGTTCATTTTTTAGTTTAAATGAAATTGGTCCGCCTAAGTTGTATACTTGACAAAACGATTGATTGGAAAAAAAAGAAAATACTAAAGTGAGAGTTATGTAAAAATTTTTCATAGGAATTTATTATCTTTTGAAAGATAATAAATTCTATAAATAGTTGCTTTGCAATTTATGATTTTAAGCTAAAGATCGAAATCTAATTTTACATATTTGGTTGCAGGATGCGCCTGGCAGCCTAAGACAAAACCATCCTCGACTTCTTTATCGCTTAGCGCATAGTTTGCATCCATTGTAACTTTTCCTTCAAGAACCTTTGCCTTACATGTACAACATACAGCTCCTTTACAAGAAAATGGAACATCAGCATCATTATCCATTGCAGCATCTAATATAGTATCACCATCGGCTGAAAGCTCAAATTCAAATTCTTCATCATCGCAAATAACAGTAACAACTGCATCTCCATCAAAATCGTCATCCATTTCGTTTTTGGATTTTTCTTGGGAATCCAACATCAATACTGGAGTTGTAAACAATTCAAAATGGATATTTTCTTTTTTGACTCCTAGGTCTATTAATGTTGAGCTAACATCCACAATCATTTTTTCAGGACCACATATGAAAAATGCGTCCGCCTTAAGGTATTCTAAATTTGCTCTTAACAAAGTATTGACTTTATCTGAATCTAGTCTTCCATAAAAGGGTTGTTGCGCATTTGAATCTCTACTATATATGTAAGAAACATTAATGTTTGAGTTTACAATGCCATCAATATCAGATTTAAATATAGTATTGTCAGCATCTTTATTTCCATAAAATAAATGGAATTTACTTGTCGGCTCAACAATGTTGACAGACTTAATCATTGACATGATTGGAGTTATTCCAGAACCTGCGGCAAATGCTACGTATCTTTTACTTGCATCCGCATTTGCCTCTAATAAAAAGTTTCCCTGAGGAACCATTACATCAACCTCATCACCTACATTTAGTTGCTCATTGATGTATGTTGAAACCAAACCATTTTCAACTTTCTTTACAGCAACTCTCATAAGTTCGTTTGAATGCATTGACGAACATAAAGAGTAAGATCTTCTCTCTTCCTTTCCGTTGATAACAAAACTTAATGTTAGGTATTGACCAGAAATGTAGTTAAAACTAGATTTCTGATTTTCGTTGAGCGAAAAGGCTACAGAAACAGTATCTGTAGTTTCATTTTTAATATCTGCAATAGTTAGTTTATGAAACTGACTCATTTTTTTTTTATTAGGTTTGAAAGTTAAAAATTATTTTAAATTTTAAGCATTTAGTTGAAATAGAAATAATTTTTGCAAATATTCTAAAAAATAATCCATGAATAACGATTTTAAAAACATAATTTTTTCATTGAAAAATCAGGTTGCTGAAATAAGATTAAACAGACCAAATGTTCTAAATAGCTTTAACTATCCAATGGCAAATGAAGTAATTTTTGCTTTGAATCACTGTAAAAAAGAGGACAACATAAGAGCAATTGTATTAACTGCTGAAGGAAGGGCATTTTGTGCAGGTCAAGATCTTGAAGAAGCAACTGCCGAAGATGCACCAAGTATTGATAAAATTGTTGAACACACTTATAATCCAATAATAGCGCTGATAAGATCAATTGAAAAACCAGTTATTTGTGCTGTAAACGGAGTTGCTGCAGGTGCAGGAGCTAATATTGCTTTAGCATGCGACATTACCATAGCCAGCGAGAAAGCTAAATTTATTCAATCTTTTACCAATATTGGATTAGTTCCAGATAGTGGCGGTACTTTTTTTCTACCAAGATTGATTGGTCACCAAAGAGCATCCTATCTGATGTTTTCTGGAGAAAAAATTTCTGCTAAAGATGCTGAAGAAATGGGCATGATATTCAAAGCTGTTTCTGAGGAGGAATTATCAAATGAAACAATTCATTTAGCTGAAAAACTCGCAAGTAGAGCTACGAAAAGTATTGGATTATCTAAGCGGCTTTTAAATGAATCCTCAACCAACCAGCTTCATGATCAATTGGATTTAGAGAAAAAATTCCAAGCTATTTCTGCTAACACTGGAGATCATAAAGAAGGAATAAATGCTTTTTTTGAAAAAAGAATTCCAAAATACAAAGGAGATTAACTTGTTTAAGCTCGATCGTTAGCTGAAAGCTTTGCAAAGTCGATCATACAACTAAAGTATCCATTTCCTATCTTCAATTTTATTAAAAAATATAGTGTTGGGTTAATGTTAGATTGAAAAATTCTAAAGAAATTAACAACGTTAATTCATCATCTGAAGATGATTATTAAGCATCGACAATGTATGATTTATGGCTCTTTAAATTTTTTTAATGTATTACAAAAAATAAACTTCAATTCATGAAACTATATTTTTATTGGATTGAAAAAAATCTATTCAAGCTTTAGCTTCTCATTAAGAGCCGGTGTACTTTTTTCTGCAATTGTCATTTCGTCGATGAGGTATCCAGCGCCAGCATATTTATCGATTACCCATAATACATAGCGAATGTCAACCATAATGTTACGGCAAATTTCAGGATCAAACATGATATCGCTCATTGTACTTTCCCAGCTTCTATCGAAATTGATTCCAATTAAATTTCCATTCGCATCTATTGCTGGACTTCCAGAATTCCCTCCTGTTGTATGATTTGAACCTAAAAAACAAACATTCAGCTGATTGTCGGTTCCATACCTTCCATAATCTTTTTTCTCCCAAAGTTCTCTAAGTCTTGGAGTAATTTCGAAATCTGGATTTCCAGTATTATTTTTTGCAATGATTCCATCTAGTGTAGTAAACCAATTGTAATTCATCCCATCTCTTGGTGAGGATCCTTCAATTTTTCCATAAGTAAGGCGTAAAGTAGAATTGGCATCTGCCCAAAATGTTTTTTCTGGGAAGTATTTCATCTGTGCTTTAACGTATTTTTTCATTAAATCCTGCATTAAAAAATAATTGGTATAAAATGCTGGTTTAACGTCACTTTCATATTTGGATAAAATACTTTTTGAAAGCAAATAAGCAGGATCGGATTCAAGCTTTTTCTTGAACTTATCTTTTCCAAGGCTCATTAATTTTTCAATTTTTTCTAATGAAGTGAAATGGCTTTTGGCAAATAATCCTTTTGCATAAGCATTGAAGTCTCCGTTATACTTTGATAAAATATTCTCATGAGCAGAAGGACGCAAGTCAACATCAAGGAATTCAAAGTATAGTGGTAATAATTTTTCTAAAATTGATGCATCAATGGTAGCATCGTACTTCGAATAGAATTCTTTCGCAGATAAAAGCTTTTTGGCAGTTTTTTCATTTGAAAAATCAGAAATTAACCTATCAAATGATTTTGCAAATCGAATAATCTCAGGTCCATAATACCATATTTCTCTAAACAAACTATTAGCCTGCTCATATTTGGAAAGTTTTACTTGTAAGTTCTTCATTTCAGACAACAAATTATTGTACTTTTTATCTTGAGCGACTCTTGCTAAAAATTCTTTCTCATGAGCTCTTTTTTTAGAAAGTGCTTCTTTTTCATTTAATCCTAAGTTTTGACCGATCCACTTTTTGTAGGCATTACTAATTCTAGACTGTTTGGAAGCATATTGAATATATGTTTTTTCAGATGAAGCAATTGCTTGGTCAATCACAGATAAGCTTGACTCTCTCATTTTTATTCTAGACGGATTGATAATGTCAATGTAATCCTTTACAGCATAGGAAGAAAGGTATTGTTGGGTGTAGCCTGGGAATCCAAAAACCATAGTGAAATCACCTTTATTAATACCATTGATATTAACAGGAAAATGATGTGAGGGAGTGTAAGGAATGTTATCATCCGAAATGGCTGATGGATTATTGTCTTTATCTGCATAAATTCTAAATACAGAAAAATCGCAGGTATGCCTTGGCCAGACCCAATTATCAGTATCTCCACCAAACTTTCCAAGAGCACTGGGTGGTGCTCCAACCAATCTAACATCTTTGTAGGTTTTCGAAACAATCATATAATATTCATTGCCGTAATAAAATGGCTTAACGGTTGCATCATAGTTTGTTCCTTCAGTTGCATCTGATGTGATTTTCTTTATCGCATCCGAACGCATCTTGGATGCTTTTTCTGTATCCATATTTTCACTAATTCCACTGTTTACCCTAGAAGTTACGTCTTCAATTCGAACAATGAATGTAGCTGATAGCTCAGGATTTTTCAACTCTTCAGCTAAAGACATGGCCCAAAATCCATTTTTCAAATAATTGTTTTCTAATGTACTGTGCTGATTGATTTGACCATATCCACAATGATGATTGGTAAATATTAATCCCTTATCACTTACGACCTCTGCTGTACAACCACCATTGAAATGAACAATTGCATCTTTTAAGCTAGACTTATTTATGGCATAAATGTCTTCAGCAGAAAGCTTTAAACCTTTAGACTGCATGTCTCCTTCAAGCGCTTTTAGCAGAGAAGGAATCCACATGCCCTCATGGGCAAGAAGATTAGAATAAAATAATAGTAGAATTAAGGTGGATAGTATATTTTTCATTAAGTAATTTTTTGTTAGCGAATATACTAGAAAAGTAAATTTAATTTCAAGCACACTAAAAATATTAAAGAATTGAATGGAGCTCGGCATAAAGCATATCTTTGCTTTATGGACTTAATTAATTTTATTTTCTACTTGGGAATCAATTATATAATATTTTCAATCATATGGTTTTTTATAGTTAAGCTACCTTTTTCACTTTTTCGTTTGCCACTTTCAAAACAAATAACCAATTACATTTTAAAAACCCTACAATATTTATTGATTGCAGTGATAACTTCAAGTGCAACACTAGAATTTATAGAAAAGGATTCTGAATTAGCCTCATTCTTTATCACAATTGGCGGATTTGTGCTATTTATTTATTTAGCCAGTAAACTCGAGAAAAATAAATTATTTTTTCAAATTAACAGTCTTTTGCGCCAGAAAGCTGCTACAGGAATTCTTAAATACGAACCGCATTTAATTGGTGTTGTTCTAATTTTGTATAGCATAAGCTTCAAACTCATTTTTCTCTCTCAAAATCCTTTGGTTTTTTGGTTTAAACACAACATCGACACAATTTATAATGCTCCTATTATTGGAGGATTAATTAGTTTTTGCGGTGTATTATTTCTTTTTACAATGCTTTCTAAGGGTATCCAAACAATTAGAAAATATACGCAACAACTAATTTCGATTCTTACTGGCAAACCAATACAAAAAAATCAACCAAACAACTTTATGGACAACATTAAGAACATGAAAGAAACTATGGAAAATCAAGTATCACGTGAAATTGATGACGTTTATGTTGATTTTGAAGAGGTTGAGGAGGATAATGACGAAAAAAAAGAAGAGTGAAAATCATTGTTCGTACATATGCTGGTCTTGAAAGCCTTCTTCAAAAGGAAGTTGAAAAACTCACTGGAAAAGAAGTTGAAATTAAAAAGAGAGCGATTTCGTTTGATGGAGCAACCGAAGATGTATATAAAATAAATTTATGGTCTAGGCTTTCAATTGATGTTCTTGTTCACTTGTATTCCTTTAGAGCAATAAACGAGGAACAACTGTATAATAAACTGACCAATTTTCCTTGGGAAAAACATTTAACCGTTGATGAATCTTTTTCTTTTTCCAGCATTGTTCATTCCAGTTTTTTTAAGCATTCTAAATATGTTGCACTAAAAGCTAAAGATGCACTTGTAGACCGATTTAGGAAAAAAAGTGGATCTCGACCAAATGTTGACCGAATCAACCCTATTCACCAATTTGTAATTCGAATTTCAGAAAAAAATGCCTCTATTCTTTGGAACAGCTCTGGTGATTCATTGTTCAAAAGGGGTTATAGGACTCATACTG
>JAZADZ010000090.1:0-10667 GCA_036123135.1 Bacteroidota bacterium
TGCGCTTACAACTGGAATGCGAATGGATCTCAATCCGTATGGAATCAAAGTAACGTCCATTAATCCAGGATTAGTCGAAACTGAGTTTTCGAAAGTCCGCTTTAAAGGAGGAAAACAAGCCGATAATGTATATAAAGGATACAAGGCACTTCAAGCTGAGGACATTGCTGAGATAATTGCTTTTGCCATTTCACGACCAAATCATGTTACTATTGCTGATCTATTGGTATTCCCAACTGCTCAAGCATCTAGTACAATTGTAAAAAAAGAATTTACTTAATAAGAGTATTTAGATCTGAGCGTTGACTTCAAAACCAATTATAATCAATACATGTCCTACGAGTGAAGAAGATAAGCTACTGGAAGTTTATCCTAAAAAAAGCCAATTAGAAAAGTGAATGTAGCGCTACAAGAACGCAATGGTTAGAGATAAAATTAAAAAAATTGCAGCTGGAAGTGATTTTATAGGTTGA
This sequence comes from Bacteroidota bacterium, assembly GCA_036123135.1. Taxonomy (GTDB): domain Bacteria; phylum Bacteroidota; class Bacteroidia; order Flavobacteriales_D; family Parvicellaceae. Next base: position 474 of record JAZADZ010000090.1, read on the forward strand.
TCTTTAACTTTAAGATGCATAATTATGGCACCAAGCATGAGCGCAGCCATACCAACAGCAGCAGGAAAAATTAAGGGTTGGTAATAGATGCCAATGACCAACATGGTTGCGAATACAACTTTCAGTGCACCCACAATCCAAACAAATGCATCTGGCAAACCGTATGAAATAAATTCCTCTCTCATGTTTTGAGCATCTTTCCCACGATACATAGTGGGTTTATTGAACCGCAAGAACCATACATTGTAAATGGAAACGGCAATTACAATTTGAGCAGCAATTTTAAAATAGTCTATTAGTTCCATAGCATCAATAAATGAGAGTTAACTTTTAAATATTATGAATAAAAATATATGTATTTAAAAGTAAGAAAAAAGCAGCTGGAATTAAAGCTTTTAGCTTATCCTTTATGCGAATTCTTGTAATAACACCAAGCAACATGAGTAGAGCTAGGCCTAGGGAAGAAAAAATCAAAAGTGGAGCGTAGTAGAGTCCAATTAACAGCCCAAATCCACCAAGTATTTCCAAAATGCCAACGATAGATAAGTATTTTTGAAGTTTAAATCGGTCGAATTCTTTTTTCATCTTTCCAGAGAAAAAAATCGAAAACCCATAACCGATAAAGGCTATTCCAGAAAAGACAGTTATAAAGGTGTTAATGTCCATTAATTCTGTGCAAATATTACTAGATAACCAAGGCCTCACTCAACTGTTTAACCAAAAAATGTATAGAGTTTTTTAATTAAACAAAGCATTTCTGAAGCTACAAGATGTATTTACATGTATTAAATTTACTTAAGTAAATTTTAAATGGACATATGAAAAGGCAATGTTTATGTAGTATTTTATTTTTTTTCATTTTCACTGCTCATTTTACTCAGCAACATGCGTTTCAGCTCTACACTGGAAAAGGAAGAAAGGTTAGTTGTAGTAAAATGATTAAAACCGTAAAAAAGTCGGATGTAGTATTGTTTGGAGAATATCACGATAATCCAATTGCACATTGGCTACAGTTTGAGTTAGCTAGTGAATTGGCAAAAGAGAAAAAATTAGTTCTTGGCCTTGAAATGTTAGAATCCGATAATCAAAAGATATTAGATCAGTATTTATCCAATGAAATTTCCTATGCTGTTTTCGACTCTGTGGCAAGACTTTGGTCGAACTATCCAACAGATTATGCACCTATTGTTGAATTAGCAAAAGCCGAAAAAAGTCCTGTAATATGTACCAATATCCCAAGAAAGTACGCTAGGATGGTATTCAGAAATGGAGGGTTTAATGCATTGGATGACATAAGCGAAAAGGAAAAAATGTTCATTGCTCCTCTCCCAATTTTATTTGATGCAGAGTTGTCTCAATACAAAAATATGTTGGATATGATGGGAGGCCATGGTTCAGCAGATATTGTAAAAGCGCAAGCCATTAAAGATGCAACTATGGCTCATTTCATTTCTAAAAATTTCAATGAGGAGTCTGTTTTTTTACACCTTAATGGGGCGTATCATTCTGATTTTTTTCAGGGCATTTTATGGTACCTAATGAAAATTAAGCCTAATTTAAATTATAAGACCATTTCTACGGTCAATCAGAAAAATGTAAAAAAGCTAGATAAAGATAACCGTGCTCGTGCAGACTACATTTTGTGTGTTAACAATAATATGACTAAAACACATTGATTTATGATTGAGCAATTTTTCGAATGTCCCCATTGTTGGCAAACCATTTCCATGCTTTTAGATGTTTCAATTTCCAATCAAAATTACATTGAAGATTGTGAAAATTGTTGCAATCCAATTCAAGTTCAATTTGATGTTGAGTCTCATGAAGTCACTAATTTCTCTGTCAATTCAATTGAGCAATAAAAAATAAGTTAAACAAGAAATTTTTAGCAAAACCTTGTTGCTAATTTTAATGTGTTCGAGATTGTGACAACAATCAATTTATTAATTAATATAGAAAGGGGGTGTCAGATGATTAATTTAAAGTTTTTTAAGGTTATGGTTATTCAGATGGTGCCTTTTAGGTTTACCAGCTAATTAACCTCCTTTGATTTCAAGCAGGCCGATGGGCCTGCTTTTTTTTGCTCTTTCAATTCTTCATCCTTGAAGTTTTCCTAAGCTATCAATACATTATTATATTTGCATCCATTTTAAAATCAGCTGGTTATGTTATCTGCACACAATATTACATTACAATATGGAAAACGAGTACTTTTCGATGATGTAAACATTAAGTTTACTGGTGAAAATTGCTATGGTGTTATAGGAGCCAACGGAGCAGGAAAGTCTACGTTTTTAAAAATTTTATCTGGTGAAATTGATGCCAATAAAGGACACATCTCTTTGGAGACTGGAAAACGAATGGCAGTATTGAAGCAAAACCATTTTCAATACGACGATTGTAGGGTAATCGATACGGTAATGATGGGACACAGTTTACTTTGGGATATCATGAAAGAAAAAGACGCCATTTATTCGAAACCTGATTTTTCCGATGAGGATGGAATTAAGGTAAGTGAGCTCGAGGAGCAGTTTGCAGAAATGGATGGTTGGAATGCAGAACCTGAAGCAGCAACGCTACTTTCAGGATTAGGTATTGAAGAAAAAGATCACGAGAAAACCATGAAAGAGCTAGCTGGAAATCAAAAGGTGCGAGTGCTGTTGGCACAAGCGATTTTTGGAAATCCAGATTATTTAATCCTGGATGAGCCAACAAATGATTTGGATTTACAGACAGTAACTTGGTTGGAAGATTTTCTACTAAATTTCAAAAATTCAGTGATTGTTGTATCGCACGACAGGCATTTTTTAGATACTGTATGTACCCATATTGTAGACATCGACTTTAAAAAAGTTAAGATGTATACTGGAAATTATACTTTTTGGTATGAGAGCAGCCAGCTGGCATTACGACAGCGCAATAATGCCAATAAAAAAGCAGAAGAAAAGAAAAAAGAGTTGCAAGAGTTTGTTTCCAGATTCAGTGCCAATGCCTCTAAATCAAAGCAGGCTACAAGCCGTAAAAAGTTACTTGAAAAAATTAATTTAGACGACATTGAGCCCTCATCAAGAAAATACCCTGCTATCATTTTAAAACCTGAGAGAGAGGCGGGTGATCAGGTTTTACACATAAATAACATGAGCAAATCAATTGACGGTGAGCTACTATTTAGTGGATTAAATTTAAATGTTACTAAAGGGGATAAAATTGCATTGCTTTGTAAAAATGATTTGGCTACAACAGCACTTTATGAAATTTTAAATGGTCATGATCAGCCAGATTCTGGAGATTTTACTTTTGGACAGACCATTACTACTGGCTATTTACCAAATGAAAACGAATCTTTTTTCAATGGAGAGCTCAATCTAATGGATTGGTTAAGGCAATATTCTAAAAACAAAGATGAAGTGTATGTCAGAGGATTTTTAGGAAAGATGTTGTTCTCAGGTGAAGAGGTACTAAAGATGTCTAATGTGCTTTCAGGAGGAGAAAAAGTGAGGTGTATGCTTTCGAGGATGATGCTTCGAGGTGCCAACTTTTTAATGCTGGACGAGCCAACGAATCACCTAGATTTAGAATCCATTCAAGCTTTTAATAATGCCTTAGCAGATTATCCAGGAACAGTTATCTTTACTTGCCACGATCATCATTTTACCCAAACTGTTGCTACAAGAATTGTGGAAATTACTCCAAATGGATGCTTAGATAAGCTCATGAGCTTTGATGAGTACATTGCTAGTGATAAGGTAAAAGCTCAAAAGCAGCAGATGATGGTTACTGCTTAATCTCAGGAATTCAACTTTTTTTTACTGACTATTTTTTGCTACAACCCGCACCGTTCATAGTCGGGATCGTTTTGTGGTTCGTAATACAGTTGTAAATAATCTAGTGACGCGTTATTCCACCAGGAAAAAACTTTGTAATGGGATATGTGAACCGGAATACTAAAGTTTTCTGAAGCTACAATTTCCACACTAGAGCTATCAAAATTCATGGGCTGTGCGTGAGCAGTAGCTACGCAATCGCCAGCAGGATTGTAAAAATAAACCCAAGCATCGGAAACTGCTGAGGATTGAGATGTTAGCTTAAGCTCACCATTGGTAACGTACCTATCATTGGGTAGATAAATAACATTACCTCTAGAGTCCATGATGAGGCTACACATATTTTCATATGATACATCGTAATTTACAATACAATCTTTCTCTGGAACTATTTCAGCTATAGGTTCCACCTTTTCTTGCTCAAAAACTTCTGATTCGGCGGTTTCTGGCTCTTGAACTTTTGCAATTTCTTCAACAACTTTTGCTGCTGTATTTTTTGCTTTGGAAGTAATTTCGTTAAAAAGATAAAGCATTACTTTTTTTGAAGATGGAATGCCAATAATATTATTGATGTAGTCACTTTTATAATTCAGCTTTCCTTTTTTTATAAATCCCTATCCCTTAGGCATGCAAGCACCCCAAGAACCAGATTTTTGACAATCTTCAACATCAAAAAGTTTAACAATGGTGTGGTTTTCAACCACAACAACAGCGTTAGCATAACCTTTTGCTTTTTCTAGCGCACCTGCTATAGATGCTTTGTTAAGTTCAATGGTTTCTTGTGCTTTGGAAGCAGCTTGCTCGGAAAAGGTAACAATTGGATTTTTGGTACTGTCTTTTTGAATTGCGTTTACTTCCGATAAAAAGAGCTCAACTAAGGATGCTGGTACTGATTCTGAGAATTCTTCATTCTTAGATTCACAAGAAAAAAGTGCGACAAATAGCACAAGGATTAGTAGGGGTTTTTTCATTTTTTTGGAACAAATATAGCTTACAAGTGCATCAACTTTCTAGTTGCGTCAAAATAATTGATTAGAGGTTATTTTTGGGTCGGTGTTTTAGCTGCAATCCATGTAGAAAATTTCTAAGAAATTGATCTTTACACATCCGATACTGCTTTTGTGTAGGTTTCCTAAAAAAAGCACTGAGCTCGTGTTTACTAATGTATAAATCGGCAAGATTTAATACCGCAATAATGTCTTCAGCTTTTAAGTTTAGGGCAATTTTTAATTTGCGTAAAATAAGGTTGTTGTTCAGTGTTTTTTCTGCAATCATTACAACGCCCTCTTTTGCCCCTCTGTTTTTTACGATAAAGCCATTTAAAAAATGCGAAAGTGATTTATCGTAAAGAGATTTTTGTTCTGGGTGGTCGTCTTTTTTGAGCCAGTCACTTATTTCTGATCGATTGGCTTCATACCCTCCAAGTGCAAACGTTTCCATCATTTTATCATCACTAAGATCAAATGTGTAACGGAGCCGTCTTAATATATCGTTGTTGTTCATGGGTTTATTTCGGAAGTTAGGGTAAATTATCTAGCTCAACTCCGTAATCGTACTGTAAATCTTCATCTAATGTTTTTATGGTCTTTCGGATAAGAATCAATTGCCTTTGATAGATGTTTTGAAGTGCAATACTTCTGTTCATCGAAGGCTGCATTAGGGCTAGTTTTTGGCAAAAATAAATAAGTAGCTCTACTGCAGTTTCTTTATTTTTAGAATACCTGAGGTGCTTTTTAATTTCTCGAAGTATCTTTCGAATACTTTTCTTAATGTAATAATAATTGCTGGTATTGATTTCTGAAAATCGCTCGTCGATTAATTCTTTCAACCCCTCTATGTAATGGGCCTCGTTAGATGCTTCAAAAAGGAGATAAGTGAGTAATTCTTTGTTTTCTTTTTTGAATTTTGCCATTCTTAGGCAATAATCCAACAATTCTTCTCTAGAGTAATGTCCAAGCTCATCTTTAAGTTCTTTAATGGTTGCCGTTTTCATTGTCTGAAAAATACTTTAAAAACACAAAAAACTAAAACCTTTCAGTATGATTTACTTCAATTTCGGACCAATCTTTGTTCCAATTTAGCTTTTAAGTTATCAGTAAAGTTTGACTAATATTGTTGTTGCCGTATTGTTAAATGCCATCATCTTTTTTTTGGTTCGATGAAGAATATTAAAGCCTGTGCATCTGCACAGGCTTTTTTTATTTTTTAGCGATGTTAAAACCTACCGAAAGTCCAGAATACCATCCGTCATTGCTGTGAGATAGGAATAAGTTGACAGGAATATTTAAATACCCGGAATGAAATGTTTTTCCAAGTGCCCAGGTCCATCCTGCAGATAGTCTCAAATTACCTCTTTTGTCAATTCTCTCTACAATGTCATATGGATTTGGTGATGTGCCTTCCCACTCATTGGTAAGTCTCCAGTTTTCAGCTATTTCAGAATTGTATAAGTAGTATCCTCTTTCTACTCTTTTCATTCTAAAAGTTGGTCCAAATCCGAACTCCCATCCATTCTTTGAACTTCGGAATCCATTGATAAATGTGAAGGATGGATTAAACATATTTTGTTCAATTCCTGAAAAAAGGATAAGTCCTTCAATTAACGCTTGAAAATTACCTGCGCTTAGGTATGCACCTTCAAATTGGTATCCTATTTGAGAAACTATTGGTTGCATTCCGTAACCTCCTCGATTCTCTGGAGCCGTAAGCACAGTTCCCATCTCTCCTCCAACAATTGCAACACCCATTCTTGGCCCATTGTTTTTGATGTACGTTGTGGGGCTCTGAGGAGGTTGATTGTAGTAGATTAAATTATTAGTTATCACAGGGTCATTTTCAATACCCAATGCTTTATTGATGGTAATCTGTACCATCAATTGAAGTTCCTCATCAAGATTGATAAATTCTTGAACAACAATTTTATCGTAATCTTCCGATTCAACATCAAGTATTTTTACCGTGATCACAATTTTTTTACCAAGATTCTCGATTGAACCACTAATTATTTTATCTACCTTGGCTGTCTTTCCAACCTCAAGCATACACTTTTTGCCATAACAAGTTTTTGGATCCACTTCCAGTTGCTGAATTATTTCCATCATATCTAGACGATCAAGGACATTAAACTTTTCAGTTTTGGTAACTTCGATTCGATATAAGCTTTCTCCCAAATCGTCACTTGATCCAATGCCTTGCGTGTAAATACTTACAATTCCAGCAGTTTCTAATTTTTGAGCAAGCGATGTTAATGAGGGTAAAGTAATTAACAGTAATATGTAAACGATCTTTTTCATGATTTAAGTTTTAATTCTCATCAAAGCTAAATTTGTAATAGTGATTGGGAAAGGTTAATTTTAAAAATAAAGGATATAGACATTTTTACTAAAACCTCATAAAATACTGAAAATCATAAATTTAAACAATTTATAAAGGATACTTAAATGGATTTCATTAGAGAGTCAATTCTTACTTTTTCTGAATACGATAGGCAGGAGTTTATTCGTTTTCTTTCTAGAAAAAGACCTTCAAGCTCACGAAAAGATGTAGAGGTATTTAAAGAGCTGTACGGTTTTTACACTAGTGGTAAAGTAAAAGATCAAAAACGCAAGGGAGATCAAAACTATCATGCCATTCGAAAACGTTTGTCCAAAGAAATTGAAGCGTATTTGATGTTAAAAAGTGGAACATCAGATGAGTTTGGTGAAGAGTCAAAGTTGTTAATGATACAGTATTTCATACGACAAAACAAATACCAAATCGCCTGGGAACTTTTAGAAAAAGCAGAAAAAAAAGCAAAAAAAAATGCTACTACATTTATAAAAATGTTAATTCAGCGGCTGAAACTTCAAATTCTTCCCTATTATTCAACCAATCAATTTCGAGATACGCAACAGAATCTTATGCTGTTGCAAAAACAACTACTTGTCGAAGATCAGTTTCAGCTCTATTACATTCAAGTGCAAAACGAGTTAAAAAGTCAACTCACGAAAGGCGAAGTCAAGGGGATCAGTAGCATAATGAACAATACTTTAAAGCAGTATGAGCTTTTGGAAAATGTCGATCTTTCTCCAAACTTACATTTAAAAATTATTGAAATTATTCGAACGGAATGCATTATAAAAAGAAGATATTTTTCTCTTTTAGACTCGCTGGAGGTCTATTATAAAAAAGTGCTTCATCTTTTTGAACACAAAACAAATTTTGAGAACGAATGGGCCAGGTTGGAATACATTATGGCACATGCTTTTTTTAATGTACGTAAGTTTCCTCAGGCAATGATGCATCTTAATAAAGTAAAAGATTTAATCCTAAACAATGAGGCCATAAAATCAAGATTATTTGTTCCCTTTATTTCTATTGTAAGTGCGATTGATGTGTATTCAGGAAATATCTCAGCCGCAATCGCTTCTCATGAAAAAATAATAGAAACGAAAACCAACTTTTTTTCCGAAAAAGAACTCCTTAATTTACAGCTTAATTTAGTCGCCTATTATTGTACCGATGAACGATTTGGTAAAGCAAATAGAGTTCTAATTTACATGAACAAATCTGCCTCCTATTATCAAAAAAAAATGGGTCGAGAGTGGTTGCTTCGAAAAGAAATGATACGTGTTATCGCACAAACAGAAATTGGAAACATTGAAAGTAGTATTGCCATTTTAAAATCAATAAAGGCTCAACACAAGGATATGCTTGAGCTATCCGAATACCGTTTGGTGGTTTACTTTGTCGACCTTTTACTGGGATATTTAAACGATCCATATTCAATGAAAGAAAATATGCTTGATGAGGTATTTTTGGAGCTTTCTTTAGAAAAGAAAAGAATTTTTGAAGACCCTAAACTATTGGCTTTTTATTCATGGTTGAAGTCAAAAATTTCCAAAAAAAAGCTGTACAGCGTGCTTTTGCAGGAGTACAATTCAATTAATTAACCCAACTAAACTACCAATAGCTTTACACTAGCAAATAATAATACCAAACACAATAGAAACTTTAAAGCAGTCGAACTGGTTTTTTTACTTCCTAGGTAGCTTCCCATAAATCCTCCAGTTAATACAACGAAAATGAGGATGGGAATAGTAGGACTTATCTGAGCATTGTTGATTAATTGTCCAGAAATACCAGCTGCTGAATTTACAAAAATGAAAAGAGCAGAAATCGCTGCGGCCTCTTTAATGTTTCCCCATTTGAATAGTACAATTAATGGGCTTAGTATTATCCCTCCTCCAATTCCAATTAATCCAGAAAAAAACCCAATTATTGCTCCAACAATGAGTCCAGCATGAACTGGTAGTTCTTTGGTTGTACCATTTAATTTAGCATTGTAAGGAAGTAACCTAATTACTGATATTAAGAGTAAACTTCCCAGTATTATCTTGTACATGGCGGGATTAACATTAATATAGCCACCTAAAAATGACATAGGAATTGATGTTATTGCAAAACGAGTAAAAAGCCTAGCTTTGAAACTACCAGCTTGTGAATAATGGTAAAAAGCGATGGATGAAACTACAAGATTTAATAATAGAGCTGTAGGTTTCATTAAGCTAGGTGTAAAATTAAAGATTGCCATAAGCGCTAAGTATCCAGTGGCACCTCCATGACCAACCGAGCCGTAAATGAAAGCAATTACTCCAATACATAAAAGAAATAGATACGAATTGTCAATTCCAATTTCCATTATTAAAAGCAGTGGTTTTATACGTCAAAAAACACATAATTTTCAACAAATAATATTAAAACGGCGAATTAATTTTTGCTTGCCAAGAAATTCGATTTTTATTTATTCCAGCAAGTTGTTCTTTAAATTGTAGAATCCAAAAAGAGCTACTCACCAAAATAATTAGCTCAACGATTTAAAATTTGTTCTCTTTGAAGATCTGCTTTTTTTTGATCTTCTCTTTGCTTTTGTACTTCTTTTTTTTCCAAGATTACTGAAGGAAGATGTGAACATATTTCATTTGCAATTTTATTAAAATAAACATTGATAATTTTATTCATATCAGTAACGTAAGCTGGGATTTCTGTTGTCGAAGCTCCTCCAAATAAATCATTGCCATCTTCATTAACAATTGTGTAATGAACCTTTACTCTTCTCGTCGAAGAAGATTGACTAAATCTGCTTGATTCACCTCCTTTTGATTCCTCAATATCTAGCTCATTGATGAAGATAAAAAGATTGGTTTGATACTTTGCCTTTAGCGTTGAAAGTAGATTTGGGTTGTGTATAGAAGTATGCATGTAACGTTCTCCTGAGTTTTCAAATGTCTCAATTTGTCCATTGCTAATCCGTGCCGGAGCATACTCTTTATTGGTTTTTTCCTCAGGTTTATTGATTAATTTGGAAAGTGAACTTTTAAGCTTATCAATT
>JAZADZ010000091.1:0-10170 GCA_036123135.1 Bacteroidota bacterium
AACCTTCGAAATAAAGCAGCTATTTTGTTATTTTTACCAGAAATAATTCATTATGCTTCAATCTATGACTGGATTCGGTAAATCTGAATCTGTTGTAAACAATAAAAAAGTTTCTGTTGAGTTGCGTTCGTTAAATAGTAAATTTATCGATTTAAGTCTTAAAATACCCAGCCTGTACAAAAGCAAGGACGTTGTCATACGTTCGATTCTTTCAGAAGCGTTGAAGAGAGGCAAAATTGAACTCACATTACATTATGATTCCATTGAAAGTGAACCAAATCATTCTTTAAATAAATCCATTTTCAAAGATTACTACAACTCCTTTGAATCTATCTCCAAGGAACTAGCGCTTAAAAATGCAGATAAAATCGACTTTCTTCAGCAGATTATGAAGATGCCTGATGTCTTAAAAACAGAAAGAAAAGAACTTTCAGAAGATGAATGGCTAGTAATTGAAGATTTAATAAAAAAAGCTTCAGAGGACTTAATTGCTTTTCGAAAAAACGAAGGCAAAGCCTTAGAAGTTGATATAATGGAACACATTGAATCTATTGCTACTCTGTTAAAAAAGTGCAATGATTACGAAGATGAGAGAATCGAAACTGTAAAAACCAGACTCAATAAAAACTTGAGTACTCTCCATAGTCAAGATAATTTTAATGAAAATAGATTTGAGCAAGAGCTTATTTACTACCTAGAAAAATTTGATTTTAGTGAAGAGAAAGTTAGATTAACAAAGCACCTTGATCACTTTACTGAGACTGTTAAAGATTCAGCTTTACATGGGAAAAAGCTTGGCTTTATTGTTCAAGAAATTGGTAGAGAAATAAATACACTTGGATCAAAAGCCAATCATTTTGAAATTCAAAAAATTGTTGTCCAAATGAAAGATTCTCTTGAAAAAATAAAAGAGCAAGTTCTAAACATTCTATAATTGATGACACGTCAATTTCAAGAAGGAAAAGTTGTTATTTTTTGTGCTCCCTCAGGAGCTGGTAAAACCTCTATTGTTCATGAATTACTGAGAAAAGAGCTCAAGCTATCTTTCTCGATTTCAGCATGTACAAGAGAACAAAGGAAAAACGAAAAAGACGGTATCGACTATTATTTTCTCTCTGTTGATGAATTCAAAAAATCTATTTCCAATGATTCTTTCATTGAATGGGAAGAAGTTTACGAAAATCAATTTTATGGAACTTTGAAAAAAGAAATCTATAGAATTTGGAAGGCCAAGAAACACGTAATATTTGACGTGGATGTAAAAGGTGGAATTGCGCTAAAACAACACTTTAAAGAAAATGCTCTTGCAATTTTTATTCAACCTCCTTCCATTGAAGAGCTACAAAAACGACTAGTCAAAAGAGGAACTGACAATACTAACTCAATAAATAAAAGAATTGAAAAAGCAAAATACGAATTGTCATTTATAAAGAGTTTTGATGCAGTCATTGTAAACAACCTACTGAGCGATGCAGTATCGGAAGCAGAGCATCACGTTCGAAACTTTTTAAGTCTTTCATGAAAAAAATTGGATTATACTTTGGGACTTTTAATCCAATTCATGTTGGACACTTAATTATTGCCAACTACATGGCGTGTTACACTTCTTTAGATGAAATTTGGTTGATTGTAACTCCCCAAAATCCCTTTAAGAAAAAAAGTTCCATGTTGGATGATTTTCATAGGCTTTCTTTAGTAAAACTTGCAATTGAAGATAATCCAAAATTAAAAGCTTCAAACATTGAATTTTCTCTTCCTAAACCTTCTTACACAATAGACACGCTAGTTCACCTAAATGAAAAATATCCAACACACGAATTTAATTTAATACTAGGAGAAGATAATTTGAGAAGTTTTCACAAATGGAAAAATTATGAAAATATTCTAAAAAAGTATCGGCTGTATGTTTATCCCAGAGTTGCTAGTTCAAATGAAACTCTTTCATCTAGTGAAATTTACAACAATGAAAACGTAATTTTATGTGATGCTCCAGTTATGAAAATATCATCAAGTTTTATACGAAAGGCAATTAAAGAAAATAAAGACGTTCGCTACATGCTAACTGAAAAGGTTGCTAAGTACATTGAAGAGATGCATTTCTATGAAAAGTAAATTCTAATTTACTAAGTGTATACATAGGATTTTTAAAAGTCTAATTCTACAAACTTTTTTTTAACCCCTTTTTATTCAATAATTTCAATTCTTTAAACAATTCGAAAAAATTAGTATTGTTTAAAAATATTTTCAAGACAAATATTAATACTAATTGTTTTATCTATAGAATTTTTTTAATACTGTTTTTTCTATATTTAATATCAAATGAAAAAGAGCAATTTAAATATACTTCTATACAGTTCACTTGGGCTTTCTGTCGTAATCGTAATAGCTCTTTTGACAGCCCTTAACATTGCTCAAAGACGATTGAATACTATTGGCGAACTAATGAATGAAATGTCAACTCAACACATTGTTACAAATGTTGAAGTGAACGAGAATATTCCACTGTCCTCAGACATCAAAGTTACCGACGAATTAAACGTGAACATTAACATGTTTCTGAGCACTAAAATTCCTTTTAAAGCAGAGATTCCTGTCAATGAGGATATGCTTGTTCCTTTTAAAATTGGTGTTCAAGATTACATTAAATTGGATACAACCATTATGGTAACCGATAATGTTAACATTTTAGTAGACGATACAATCCCATTGAATCAAAAAATGAAAATGGCTTTATTTGGAGGAAAAGGAATAGGGTTACCTATAAAAGGTGAAATTCCGGTAAAACAATCTTTAAATATTGGTTTTGAAGAATTGCTGCCCGTTCACAGTACAGTTCCAATAAATATGCTGATTGTAGATACATTACCTGTAGGACTTTCTATGAAAATACCAGTAGATCTAATGGTCCCTGTCAATATTCCCTTAAAAACCTCTGCTCGAATTCAATTTGATGAACCAATGTCAGTTGATGCTGAAATTCCTGTTAAACTTAATATTCCTGTTGATATTCCCCTGGAAAAAACATCGCTGGCTTATTATTTCAAAAAAATGGCAAAAGGGCTAAAGGGACTTACAAAAATTACAACAGAAAAAGAAGAATAATTTATTCTTCATTGGAAATGATCTCAAATAGCTCATCCAATTTAGGAATGAGAATTACTTCAATTCGTCTGTTTTTAGATTTATCCTCTGGATCAATTGGTAAAAATTCACTTCTTCCAGCTGCAGTTATGGAAACTGGATCAATTGAACTATACTTAAGCATAATTTTAACAACAGAAGTTGCTCTTAATACACTAAGTTCCCAGTTGTCTTTTGGGTGAGAACTTGAATTCATTTTATCTGAATCGGTATGTCCTTCAACAAGAACTTCTAAATCTTGTTGTTCCTCTAAAATTTTAGCCAATTCTTTAAGTGCTTTCTGCCCCTCAGGGTCTACTTGAGAACTACCCTTAGCAAAAAGAAGCTTGGCCTCCATACTAATGTATACTTTGCCATTTTTTTGCTCAACTGTTAATCCTTTATCCTTGAATCCAAGTAATGCGTTGGCAATCTTATCCTTAAGCGCTTTTACTAAAGCGTCTTTTTTGGCAATAATCGATTCTAATTCTTTTACCCTTTGCTCTCTTTGTGCAAGATCCTCTGAGAGCTGATCTAAATCGAGCTTTTTCTGATTAAGCTCGGCTTCAAGTAGGCGCAACTCGTCTTCTTTACGTTGCAACTCTAAACGAGTTTTTTCCAAATCTGCAACTAATCTTTTGTTTTCTATGGCACTACCCTCTTGTAATTTCTCTAATTTTTTTATGAGCTCATCGTTCAGTTCGTTGATTTTATCGTACTGTCTTTCTTTGATTCTAAGCGACTTACCCAGCAAAGTAGTGTCCCCTTTCAACCTTATAACTTGATCTTTCATTTGATCATGCGAGGATTTAAGTTCAGTATTTTGGGTTTCTAGTTCATTGGCCATAAACTTTATCTCTTTCAATTCTTCGGCACACTTTTTTTGCTTGCTTTCAACCTCCTCATATTTTCTTGCAGGAACACAAGAAATTAAAAATGAAATACTTGCTATTAAAAATATATTTCTAGTCATAATATATAAATTAGGGTAAAACAAAATTGAAGCCAATTCATTAAATAAAAATCAGAATTAATAAAATTTATAAACATTCAATTATTGACAGAAGTGCAATGAAAACGATTACCTGGATAAAAATACCCTTGATAAATCTCTGTATTCCATACCATTCTGAGGAAATGCTCTAACATTTAGGCTTAACAAGCGAATGTACTCAGCGTAGCAAATGGGCATTAAGGCAGCTTGTGAAATAAGAATTTCATCGCATTTTTTGTAATATTCAAATTGCTCTGAAGGATCTACAGCACTTGAGGCATTTTCAAAATACAGGTCAAAATCGTTATTTACAAATCTTGAAGCATTTGTGATAGATTTATCAGTAGGATTTTCAGGAACAAGTTTTCCATAAAAAAGTTTGAAAAAATTTTCTGGATCAGGATAATCTGCAATCCAAGAAGTTCTCCAAAAATCTGCTTTACCACTTGTAAATCTTTCAATTAGGGTGGAAAGTGGGACTGTTTCAATATTAACATTCACCCCTAAATTTTCATTGAGCATGTTTTGGATTGCTTCAGCCAATATTACATTTGTAGAGCCTCCTTCATTGATTTGAAGGGTTACAGTAGGAAATCCTTTTCCAGCTGGATAACCTGCACTGGAAAGTAAATTCTTTGCCTTATTTACATCAAAATTAAAACCGTCAATTTCATAATTATTGTATTGCTTAAATTTAGGAATTAAACCGTGAACAGCAGGAATACCATCACCCTGAAGCGTATATTTTACAAGAGTTTCTCTATCAATAGCGTAATTGAAAGCTTTGCGAATATTGATGTCATCAAAAATTTCAGATGAATTCAAAAAACTGTAAAACTGTACAGAGAGACCAGGCTTTTGTTGATACTGAAACTCTGGATTTCCACCATTTTTAGCCTCTTCGAGAGAAACCAATACAGCTTTCATCTCATCAACTGGAAGTTGCCATATCATATCTAGATTTCCTTTTCTGAAGTTGGCTAATTCGGTTTTTTTATCTTTAGTGAAAGTAATTTTAATAACATCTAAGTAAGGAAGAGAATTATTGTTTTCATCCTTTTCCCAATAGTTGGGGTTTTTAATTAATCTTACCTGCGTACCCTCCATAACCTTATCTACCAAAAAAGGACCTGTTCCTACACAATTGGTTCGCATATCTGAACCATATGTATCGTATGCTTCAATCGGAAAAATCCAACATGCATTGTGCGTTAAAATTTTCTTGAAGAAAGAGCAAGGCTTTTCAAGTTCAATGGAGACAGTAAGAGAATCGATTACTTTGATTCCAGAAACACCATCTGGGCTTTGATTCTTGTTTAAACATGCGTCATAGTATTTTCTGGCACCCTTAACGCGGCCGTCGAATAAATCAAAAAGAAGATTATCTGACCTTGGTTCACAAAGCATATCGTAGCATTTTTTAACATCATATGCAGAAAGTTTTTTTCCTTTACCATTCTTAAAACACGGATCATCGTGAAAATATACATTTTCATTTAACGTAAAAGTTAAGACTGTTCCGTCGGCGTTTTCGTCAAAAGATTTTGCTAGACAGGGTTCAACTTTTAAATTTCTTTGGTTGAGCTTTAGTAGCCCTTGATAAATTTGAGCGCCAATTCTATTGGAAACTCCGTCGATTGTGCTGTGAGGAAATAAGTTTTTAAAATCTTCAACTTCATTTAAACGAAAAATTCCACCACTGAATATTTTGTACTTTTTATCTCCTTCAAAATAGTATCCTTTAGCATTTACAACTTCTTGATTAAATGATTTGATATCTTCAGAACTGGAGCCACAACTACAAAGGAAAAATAAAGCAATTGAAAGCTGAGTAATTTGTTTCATATTAACTAAATTCATTTGCACCTAGAATAGACCGAACAAATATAGTTAAATAACATTGACTAACTTGAGATTTATTTAACTGCTAACGATAACATTTCATCTTATCATTCGTTAGGTTAAAGGCATTATCTCCCCATAATTAATATGAGCGATAGACTTTTAGATATCACTATTTTTTTGTTTCTCTTTTGCCCGATATGTGTTTTCTCGCAAATCAACCAAAAGAATTATTTCTCAAAAGTTATCTATGTAGAAAATAATAGCTTTTCAATTGACTCTATCAGTATTGACAAAAGTTCGATTTTAGTAATGGATAAAAATGGAAATATTATTGACAAAAGTTTTTATAAAATTGATCCAGTAACAGCAACATTTACTCCATTGAAAATTATTAACGATTCTTTGACAATCAGTTATAGAACCTTTCAATTTAATTTTAACAAGACTTTTAAATACAGAGACTCATCGGTTATAATTGCCGACTCAAGTGTAAATTTTAAACCCATAAGATTTTCTGCCCTTCCAGAAAATAGAGATTTATTCGGAATGGGGGGATTAAATAAATCGGGAAGTATTTCAAGAGGAGCATATTTTGGAAACAATCAAAACCTATCCTTAAACTCAAATCTAAATCTTCAAGTTTCCGGAAAAATTTCTGAAAATATAAGTATTGCTGCATCAATAACAGACAACAATATTCCAATTCAGCCTCAGGGGAATACACAACAGCTACAAGACTTTGATCAGGTTTACATTCAACTTTTTTCAAATTCCTGGAAGCTAACGGCAGGTGATTTTTGGATAAAAAAACCAATGGGTTATTTTTTAAATTACACCAAAAGAGGACAAGGAGCCACTTATGAATTAGAGAAGAAGTCCGGTTTATTTTCATTGAAAAACCAATTTAGTGCTGCAATTAGTAAGGGGAAATTTTCAAGAAATGTAATTCAGGGAATTGAGGGAAATCTTGGTCCATACCGGCTAAAAGGTGCTGAAAATGAACCTTTTATTATTGTGCTTAGTGGAACTGAAAATGTGTACATCGACGGCATCCTACTAATAAGAGGTCAAGAAAATGATTATACCATTGATTACAATACTTCTGAAATTACATTTACCACAAACCATCTTATTACAAAAGACAAAAGAATTGTTGTTGAATTTCAATACAGTGATAAAAATTATGCGCGATCGCTGTTTCAAAATAGCACTGTTTTTTCCAATGATAAATGGTCTTTTTTCTTAAATGTTTATGCTGAGCAAGACAGTAAAAATCAACCCATTCAACAAGAATTAAGCCCTGAAGAAAGAAATCTGCTTGAAAATATTGGGGATCAGACTTCAGATGCGCTCATTCAAAGTACGGACAGCATAACATTCTCAAATGAATTGCTTCTTTACAAAAAGATTGACAGCTTAGGCTTTGAAATATATCAATATTCCAATTCTCCTGATAGTGCATTTTACCAACTTGTTTTTAGTGATTTAGGTGCAGGTGGTGGTGACTATATTTTAAGCGAGTACAGTGCACTTGGAAGAATTTACAGTTGGGTTAGTCCTACTGTCGTAAATGGGGACACCATTCATAATGGAAATTTTGCTCCAGTAAGATTACTAATTACTCCCAAAAAAAGACAAATGATTACAACAGGTGTTGAGAGAAGGTACGGTAAGAATTCACTTGCAAAGTTTGAAGCAGCTTTATCCAATGAAGATGTCAATACATTTTCACAAATTGGAAACAACGACAATTTAGGACTCGCGGGAAAGCTTTTATGGAAGCACCACTTTAATCCAATTAATAATTGGAACATAAATACAACTGTTGATTTTGAAGGACTCAGCAGTAATTTTAAAAGAATTGAACGATTCAGAGCAGTCGAATTTGAGAGAAATTGGAACACACAAAATATTTCCATTCAGGGAAATCAATATGCTACAAGTGCAGGATTAATACTAAATAACAAATACAATAAAATTGAATACAAGCTCAACTCTTTTATAATTGATACAGCATATAACGGCATAAAAAATGATTTTAAAATGGATTGGACTGAAAAGATAAATGCCAACATTGATTTTAGCTACCTAACGACAAATGGAATTCAAAAAACATCGTTTTTAAGACACATGGCTAGAATTTACAAGTCATTTGAGAAATTTAAAATCGGATTTGAAGACATTCATGAACACAACCTATTTTACGAAAACGACACATTAAATGGATTATCTTACCAATTTTACGATTGGAAAATTTATCTTCAACAAGGTGACTCTTCCAAAAATAGCTTTAAAATTTATTATCAAGAGCGATACGACTGGTTCAATTCAAGCAATAGTTTAGTCAAATCCACCTCAGCAAAAAGCCCTGGAATTTCTTATTCGTTAAAAAATCGGCCCAATCAGCAATTGAAATTAAGTGTTGCTTACAGGATGCTTTCCATTTTAGACACATCACTAACCAACATAAATCCTGAAAATTCTTTGACCAATCGAGTTGATTATCAATTCAAATTATTAAAGGGAATGATTCATTCAACTACCTATTTCGAAATTGGATCAGGATTAGAACTTCAAAAAGAATTTATTTTTCTTGAAGTTCCTGCTGGTCAAGGAGTGTATACATGGGTAGATTACAACAATGATAATGTAAAGGATTTATCAGAATTTGAAATTGCTCAATTTCAAGATCAAGCAACTTATATTAGAGTATTTACTCCCTCAAATACCTACACAAAGGTTTACAGCTACCAAATGAGTGAAGTACTTAATGTTAACCCAAGGTACCTATTAAAATCAAGATCTAAAATCAGTTCGTTCATAAATAAATTTAATACTCAGACAGCGATTCGATCTGAAAAAAAGACCTCAACGTTTAACTTTTCTGAGCTAATAAATCCCTTCAAAAATAACATTGGAGATACCTTAATTCAATCGTTGTCAAAATCTATACGGAATAGTATTTTCTTTAATCGATCTGATCCCAAATTTGGATTGGAATATACTTTTCAGCAGTTCAATAGCAAACTCCTTCTTTTGAATGGTTTTGATAGTAGAGAAAAAACTTCGAACGAATTGAAATTAAGATGGAACTTAAATAAATTTTTGAGTTTGACTGCGAACACTGAAAACACGTTAAAGTACAATTCATCTGATTACGCACCTACGAGAAATTTCTTGCTTAGTATTGCAAAATATCAAACAAAATTTGCTTATCAGCCCTCCACAAAATTTAGAGTTTCCATTTCAGGTTGTTATTCAGAAAAACAAAACCAAATTGAGTATGGTGGGGAGGAGGCTTATTTGACTGATTTAGGAGTTGAATTAAGGTACAATCAGCTTAAAAAAGGAAGCTTTACAGGAAATTTAAACCTAATTAACATCAACTACTTGGGAGAAAATAACACTTCTGTAGCATTTGAAATGTTAGAGGCATTACAGCCTGGAAGAAATTCAACATGGACCATTTCTTATCAGCGAACCATGGCCAATAACTTACAATTAACCTTAAATTATAATGGAAGAAAATCTAAAGACGTTTCAACAATTCATGCAGGTGGAGTACAGTTGAGGGCATTTTTCTAATCCAACTTCAAGACTGCAAGGAACGCCTCTTGTGGAACTTCAACACTTCCAACTTGTCTCATTCTTTTTTTACCCGCTTTCTGTTTTTCAAGAAGTTTTCGTTTTCTAGTAATATCACCACCATAACATTTAGCAGTTACATCTTTACGAAGCGCTTTGATTGTTTCCCTTGCGACAATTTTTGCTCCAATTGCAGCTTGAATTGGAATTTCAAATTGCTGTCTTGGAATAAGCTCTTTAAGTTTCAGACAAATTTTCTTTCCCAAACTAAATGCATTGCTACTATGAACAAGCGCAGATAAAGCATCGACTTGGTCGGAATTAAGTAGAATATCTAGCTTGATTAAATCTGACTTTTGATATCCAATTGGTGCATAATCGAAAGATGCATACCCTCTACTAACAGATTTTAATCGATCGTAAAAATCAAATACAATCTCAGAAAGCGGCATGTCAAAAGTAAGCTCGACTCTGTCTTGTGTTAGATAGACCTGATTTTTAATTTCTCCTCGCTTCTCTATACATAAATTCATAATGGATCCGACGTATTCAGATTTTGTAATTACTTGAGCGTTAATGTAAGGTTCCTCAATCCAATCTAAAGTGGAAGGATCGGGAAGCTCTGA
>JAZADZ010000092.1:0-9361 GCA_036123135.1 Bacteroidota bacterium
TTGTTAGCGAATATACTAGAAAAGTAAATTTAATTTCAAGCACACTAAAAATATTAAAGAATTGAATGGAGCTCGGCATAAAGCATATCTTTGCTTTATGGAGTTAATTAATTTTATTTTCTACTTGGGAATCAATTATATCATTTTTTCAATCATATGGTTTTTTATAGTTAAGCTACCTTTTTCACTTCTTCGTTTGCCACTTTCAAAACAAGTAACCAATTACATTTTAAAAACCTTACAATATTTATTGATTGCAGTGATAACCTCAAGTGCAACATTAGAATTTATAGAAAAGGATTCTGAATTAGCCCCATTCTTTATCATAATTGGGGGATTTGTGCTATTTATATATTTAGCCAGTAAGCTCGAAAAAAATAAATTATTTTTTCAAATTAACAGTCTTTTTCGACAAAAAGCTCCTACAGGAATTCTTAAATATGAACCGCATTTGATTGGTGTTGTTCTAATTTTGTACAGCATAAGCTTCAAACTCATTTTTCTCTCTCAAAATCCATTGGTTTTTTGGTTTAAACACAACATCAATGCAATTTATAATGCTCCTGTTGTTGGAGGATTAATTAGTTTTTGCGGTGTATTATTTCTTTTTACAATGCTGTCTAAGGGCATCCAAACAATAAGAAAATATACGCAACATTTAATTTCGATTCTTTCTGGAAAACCAATCCAAAAAAATCAACCAAACAACTTTATGGACAACATTAAGAACATGAAAGAAACCATGGAAAATCAAGTATCAAGTGAAATTGATGACGTTTATGTTGATTTTGAAGAGGTTGAGGAAGATAACAACGAAAAAAAAGAAGAGTGAAAATCATTGTTCGTACATATGCTGGTCTTGAAAGCCTACTTCAAAAGGAAGTTGAAAAACTCACTGGTAAAAAAGTTGAAATTGAAAAGAGAGCGATTTCATTAGACGGAGCAACCGAAGATGTATATAAAATAAATTTATGGTCTAGGCTTTCAATTGATGTTCTCGTTCACTTGTATTCCTTTAGAGCAATAAACGAGGAACAACTGTATAATAAACTGACCGATTTTCCTTGGGAAAAACATCTAACCGTTGATGAATCTTTTTCTTTTTCCAGCATTGTTCATTCCAGTTTTTTTAAGCATTCTAAATATGTTGCACTAAAAGCTAAAGATGCTCTTGTAGACCGATTTAGGAAAAAAAGTGGATCTCGACCAAATGTTGACCGAATCAACCCCATTCACCAATTTGTAATTCGAATTTCAGAAAAAAATGCCTCTATTCTTTGGAACAGCTCTGGTGATTCATTGTTCAAAAGGGGTTATAGGACTCATACTGTCGAAGCTCCAGTGAATGAAGTGTTGGCTGCTGCCATTATTGATTTTTCTGGTTGGGACAACACAACTACTCTTGTTGATCCAATGTGTGGATCAGGTACTTTTTTGTGCGAAGCATTAATTAAAAGTTCAAACTATGCTCCTGGACTAAATAGGAAACAATTTGCCTTTGAAAAAAGTAAAAATTTTAAGGCAGCGCTATGGAATGCTCTTGTTGATGAGGCAAAATCTAAAATCATAAAGAGCAAAGCACCAATTTTTGGTTTTGATAGCAGTGAAGAGGCCATTTGTTCTTGTGAAAAAAACATTGAAAATTTATTTCCATTTCATTCAGTTCAATTAAAAAATGAAGATTTTTTTAATTTAGATAAACCTCACAAAGAAGGTCTCATTTTAATGAACCCACCTTATGATGTAAGATTAAAAAATAGCAACATAATGGATTTTTACAACAACATTGGCAGGCGATTAAAGCATCATTGGGAAAACTACGAAGCATGGATATTTTCTGGAAATTTAAGCGCATCTAAAAGAATAGGATTGAAACCAAAAAAGAAAATTATGCTGTATAACGGACCTTTGGAATGCAAATTGATGTACATTCCCATATACAAGGGTTCTAAAAGATACAAACAGTCAAGCTAATTTTTACCAAATGGGTAATCTTTTACAGCAGATATTTACAAACTCTTCAACAAGAATAATGCTTGTCATTTATGTTTGCTTGATTTTTGTTTCTTCATTTTTTATAATCAATGGATATTTCCATGAAGTTGATTTGTATGAAAAGCTAGAGCTTCAAAAATTAAAGGCAATAACTGCTTCCGTTTCTCAACAAATTGACGGAGATCAGCTTGAAAAACTATTAGAAGATCATCCTTGGCAGGACGATATTACAAGCTCAACTGAAGATTCCAATTATTTTCTAATACAGAATATTCTAGCAAATGCTAAGGAAGTTAATGAGCTCAATTCCAACATATATACCCTTAGTTTTGATGAAGATGAGGAAGTGTTTAGGTACGGGGTTTTCTCTGATTCAATTTACTTTAGGCACAAGTACGAGCTTTTTCCAATTGTTCTCAAAGAAAGTTATGAAAATGGAAATGTAATTGAGAAATATGAGACTGAAAACGGTGAATGGATATCAGCATTTCATCCCATAAAAAATTCTCAAGGAACAACCGTTTCTGTTCTTCAGGCTGACATCTGTTTTGATGAGTTTAGTGGAATTACTTGGGATAGCTATTCAAAAAAAGCAATTGTATCCATTGTAATCATTTTAATTTTAGCACTTTTTTTAATTCCGTATGCAAAAAATATTTTAAGAGAAGATGAAAAAGTTACCCTTGAACTTCTTCTCAGAAAAAGAGAAATTGAAGTAAAAAATAGAGACCTTACTGATTCTATTAATTACGCCCAAAAAATTCAATCTGCATTTCTTCCGGAATTAAGAAAAATTAAATCCTATCTTTCAAATAGTTTCATTTTCTACAAACCCAAAGACATTGTAAGCGGGGATTTTTATTGGTTTCAAGAGATAAATAATACATACTATCTCGCATGTGCGGATTGTACAGGGCATGGAATTCCTGGAGCATTTATGAGTTTAATCGGCTTATCCATGCTAAATGAAATCGTTAAATCAAAAAATTCATTTAAAAAACCGAACGAAATTCTAAATGAACTTGAATCTAGATTGAACGAGGCCCTTAATTCAAGAAGTGATAGCAATCAAACAAAAGACGGTATGGATATTGCCCTTTGTTGTTTTGATTTGAAGAATAAAACGATTTCCTATTCTGGTGCATTGCGCCCTCTTGTTATTATCAACGATAACGAAATAAAAGAAATTAAAGGAGATCGTTTCCCAATTGGAGGCGGTAATTCCTATGAAAAAACACCATTTACACTCCACGAATTCAGCATAAAAGAAGGAGATTGCTTTTTTATGTATTCCGATGGTTTTCCCGATCAGTTTGGGGGACCTAAAGAAAAGAAGTACATGAATAAGAGATTCAAACAATTTTTAGAAAAAAACAGAAAATTAGCTCCCGAACAACTTCAGTCGGCTGTTGAAAATGAGTTGATCAATTGGCAAGGAAAAAACGAACAGATTGACGATGTTCTAGTTATGGGAATTTTATTTTAAAAATTGGATAAACAAAGAATCAAAAATAAAATCCAAGAAAAAATAGTACTTATCAGCGACGAAATTGAGGAATTAAAATTACTGACTCGTCCAATAGCTCCTGAAAATGCAATTGGCAGAGTTAGCAGAATGGATGCCATAAACAATAAAGCAATTAACGATAGAGCTCTTTTTCAAGCCAAAGATAAATTGAGAAAATTAGAACTTTCTCTTGCAAGAGTAAATGATAAAGATTTTGGAAAATGTAGGTCTTGTAATGGTGAAATTCAAGAAGGAAGATTACTTTTAATGCCTGAAAGTAATACTTGTGTATCATGTGCATCCAAAAAATAACTTATTCAATAACCTTTCTTTTCTTATCGCTAAGTGGATTTTATTCACAGTCTTTCTCAGTAAAAGTTGATGAAAATCATACCGCTGTTTTTAGTATTTACAATGAGCCATTTGCAGCAATAGATTCTGTTCAATTAATTAATGAGCAAAACAATGGAAATAAATATTTTACGGATCAAACCCCCTATTTTTTAATTTCATTAAATCAGCAATTTTTCAGTAACAAAGAGATTCAGACCATTTCTATAGATTACAATGGAGAGCAATTTTCTTTTGAAGGAAATACACAAATTATTGCAACTGGTCTTCCACCTGGAAAACAAGAA
The DNA here is from genome assembly GCA_036123135.1 of Bacteroidota bacterium. Classification (GTDB taxonomy): domain Bacteria; phylum Bacteroidota; class Bacteroidia; order Flavobacteriales_D; family Parvicellaceae. The sequence continues at coordinate 4,141 of JAZADZ010000092.1, forward strand.
ATCAAAATTACTGCAACCAATTCTGCGATGGAAACAGTTGGTTTGGCAAGATTAAAATTTACTACAATATCCACTACTCCACTTTTTAAAAATGATGCCATTGCCATTGGATTTTTACTTCTTCTTCTAGCTTTAATTTTTTACACTTCTAATTTGAAAAGCTTTGCTGGTTTCTACAAATTTGTACCCGCTCTATTGCTTTGTTATTTCTTACCAGCCTTACTGAACTCATTTAATATCATAAGCGGTGAATACAGCCAACTTTATTACGTTTCTTCAAGATATTTACTTCCTGCTAGCCTTGTACTGCTTTGCTTAAGCATTGACTTAAAAGAAATAATCAAACTTGGTCCAAAGGCACTAATCATGTTTTTTGCCGGTACTATTGGAATTGTAATTGGTGGTCCAATTGCTTTATTAATTGTTTCTTCCTTATTTCCTGAATGGTTAGGGGCAGACGCTGCACAGGTCTGGAGAGGTCTAGCAACGGTTGCTGGAAGTTGGATAGGAGGAGGTGCCAACCAAACTGCTATGAAAGAAATTTTTGAAACCCCAAATGCATTATTTTCTAAAATGATTGTGGTTGATGTATTGGTAGCCAATGTATGGATGGCTTGTCTATTGTATGGAGCTGGAATAAATTCATCTATAAACAAGAGACTTAAGGCTGATGATACTGCAATAGAGGGTTTAAAGATAAAAATGAAAGAATTTGTTTCGTCCATTTCAAGGATTCCAACCACTTCAGATTTAATCATAATCGCTGGTATAGGAGTGAGTGGTGCTGGACTGGCTCATATTCTTTCAGAAGCCATTACTCCAGTTTTTAAAGGAATGAAAGAAACCCTGGAGGCTTACGGATTAACATCGCTTAGCAGTGGATTTTTCTGGATCATTGTCTTTGCAACGTTCATTGGAGTTGTTCTCTCATTTACAAAATTAAAATCATATGAAGGTGCAGGAGCCTCTAAAATGGGCAGTCTCTTTTTGTACGTACTTGTTGCCGCAATAGGCACTCACATGGATTTGGCTGCAGTAGCAGAAAGTCCAATTTTATTTGCAATTGGCGGAATATGGATGCTTATCCATGCACTATTTTTAGTTCTTATAGCAATAATCATAAAGGCTCCCTTCTTTTTTGTTGCTGTTGGATCACAAGCAAATGTTGGAGGTGCTGCTTCTGCTCCAGTCGTGGCAAGTGCTTTTCATCCATCACTTGCTCCGGTTGGTGTACTGCTTGCCGTGCTAGGATATGCTGTAGGAACTGGAGCTGCATGGCTTTGTGCCATACTAATGCAAGGGATTGTTCAATAACTATCATTTAAAAAGGGAGCCCTAATGAGCACCTAATTCGAATAGTCTATTTTTCGCTCACATTTATCTTTTGATTATTCTAGTCTCTGTTATGTGATCTTTGGTTTGGTTAAACCTTAGGATATAAACTCCATTTGGTAATTTACCTATATCCAAGGTATGCTTGTTAAAGCCTCTATATAATTGTACATAATCCGATAGTAACGCTTTTCCTGTAGCATCCGTTATGGTGTAGTATACATCATTACCCTGGTAGTTATCCAGCTCTAGCTCTACAGTTACTTCATTAGATGCTGGATTAGGATATACATCTATTGGTAATCCACCTTCAGAACCTCCACAAGTTACACTAACTGGGTAGAACGACTTAACAGTTCCATCATAATCTACTTGAGTTAATCTGTAATAGCTTAGGTTCGCTATTGGATCACTGTCTTTAAAAAAGTAGTCCATTTGCGTATTGTTGTTACCAGCCCCTTCAAGTTGTCCAACAACTTCCCACTCCATTGCATCTGTACTTCTTTCAATTAAAAAGTAATCGTTGTTAACCTGAGATACTACACTAAAGCTAACATCTACTATATCGTGGCTGCAAAACGTATGAAAAGAAAGTAAATCTATTGGCAGAGAATTATTGGAAGTACTAGAACCTAAGTTGAATGGACTAAAATCCGATTGAGCGGATAATGAGGTAATTCTTCCACTTGAGGCAGTTCCAGAACCAATTCCTCCAGTTCCATCGGACAATGTAGATTGATTTCCTGAACCAGAAATTTTTTCCCATTGACTGGTTGACGCATTCCAATGCGAAAGAATAATTTCTGCTGGATTGTCCACACCACTATTGGCATCCCAGTTGATACCTACAAATGCATCTGCTCCACCTGCGGACTTTTCAATGTCCCACCAGCAACCCATAGCAACGTGATCGATTTCTGAATCACATGGTGTTGTATTGTTTCCATTAAGATCAAAAGCTATACTTGAATGAGCATCATTTACATACTCAACAGTGTAGGTAGTTGAAATTGGAGTTGAGGGTGTTAAATATACTGGCCTGTAATTGGTGCCATCTCCTATTGGAAACTCCAACTCTGAAAGTGAGGAAGATTCCATTCTCACTGCCCCTACTACATGCGATAGTGCACTAGCGCCAGAAATGGAAGCACCATCTTTTATGGTTATGGTATTGGTTGAGGCATAGGGTTGTGAATTGTTTCCGTTTACGTCGGATTCAGAATTGATGATTCCACTTGTAAAAACAATATTTTCGGTAACATCAATTGGATTATTTAAAGAAATTCCTGAACCATTTACTACAATCTCATTGAAGGTAGGATTGATTGAATTTAGGATATATCCGTCACCGTTTATTACAACATCGTCAACTCCAACTCCATATCCATATCCCAACCAGCTAAAAAATCTAAGCTGAGTAGCCCCATCAGGAATTGTGTGTGAAGCAGAAGTCCAAATCTCATTCGCAGTTGTGTACTCGGCTAAGGAAATCCATGCACTTCCATCGTAATACTGGCAATACAACCAATCTATGTCACCCAACCAATTTGGATTGATGAATTTGTATGAAACAGACATGTTCGTTTTTGGTTCAGGTAGGTCAAATACGATGTAATCTTCAGAGTAGGTGTAAGAATCTTCTTGTATCCAGGCACAAGTGGAACCAGAATTTGCCGTAAATGTACAACTTCCTCCAGGAGCGGAAGCAGACCAAGACGCAGAGCCACTCACGTTAAATTGTGTCCAATTGGAAAAATCATCAAAAGATTCTGTCAACAAATTTTGAGCCGGTACTGTTATTCTGGACTGAGAGCCTGCGTGTGTTATTGAAGAAGAACCATCAAAAACAACTGAACAGTCGGTATCTGAGGCATCCAATCCACCTTCAAAACCAACAGTTAAATTACCTGCTAAATTTAATGTGTATGTAGATAAATCTAAAATACAATTTAATTCTGCTTCTGTAGTTAGATTACCTCGAACGGCAATATTCCCTGCAAGTGTTTTGGTGCTGGCATTGTTGATGGTTAGATTAACATAATTCACAGCATCAACAGTTTGAGCAATTGTACCATCGTATACAACTGTACCTACATTATTGGAAATATCTAACGTACCCAATCCACTAACAGTTGAACCCAACAATAGTCTTCCGTTTTTGGTAAAATCAATTGTAGCACTAGAGGCATCAAAAGAACCATTGGCATCAAAAACAGCACTGCTGTTGTCTATTCGAAGAATAGATTTAATTTGAGTTGCTCCATTAACGGTAATGGTATTTGCAGAGGTAAGAAAGCACTCGGCATTTGCTCCAACAGTAAAATTATTGTTTACCAGTATATCTCCTGCCGCAGTTTTGTTTCCTATCCCGTTGCCAGAAATTTGCAAATTGTTATACGTATCGGAAAGAATTGTTTGAGCACCTGCACCATCGTAATTTACAGTTCCTCCGCTGAGTGTTCCAAGGCTAACTACATTTGAGGCTAGCTGTAAAACACCTGAGCTGCCTTGCTCTACTACTTTTAGGCTAACATCGTCAATTGTAATGCCATAATTGCCCAACCAGAACTCACCATCTTTAGACTGAAGAGAGATACTTGCAGACCGAACACCAGATGGATAACCAGAAAAGGTTGTAGTTTGTTGGGTCCAGTTTGCTGCAGAGGTAGAGGTTGTGGTATTTCCAAGAGTGGACGAGGCGAGCGTATTACCTGAGGCATCTTTTAGGGAAATATCTGCAAAGAAAAAATCGTTGTCGTTAAAAACAGATTTTATCCAGCATGAAAAAGTTATGTCAGGAGAATTGTTCAAAAAGTTTGGCGAATACATAGCGCTCAGATTCACTTCTTGTGAAAGATAAGACCAAAGGTAAGATCCTGTGAAGCTACCATTTAAACTACCAGTGTAATTTTGACCTGAAAAACTCCATCCGCTTCCTCCATTGATAACGGACCAACCTGCCGAAGAACCGTTGTTCCCGTTAAAAACATTCTCAGGGCCTAAAAATGAAATAGCATCCAATAATATGTTTGCGCCTGTGGCATCAAAATCACCATTGGCATCAAATACTCCTTGATTGGTTAGCGTGGCTCCCGAAGAAACAATGGAGCTCCCTCTAACTTGAATTTCACCAGATTGATTGATTGTAGTTGGCCCATTCAGCGTACAATTACCTAGTACATCTAGAGTTCCCTGAACCGTTAAGGTACCATTATTTACAAGCGAACCTGCAATGGATATGCTGACCGATCCTAGTTCTAGGCTTGCTGAAGCGTTAATGGTAAGATTCCTACAATTCCCTCCGCTTGAAATAACAGCAGATGAGCTAATAAAACAATCGTCTGCTGAAGTTGGCACTGCATTTACATCCCAATTAAGGGGATTGTTCCAATTGCCATCTACAGCTCCGGTCCAGGTAAAATTAACAGCAAAAAAAGTGTGTGAAATAAAAATTAGACACAACAATACCAAAGACCTCTCTATTGAGCATAAAAACTTCATAAAATGCAAGGTTTTAAGTTATATAGGGGTAGTATATTATAACTTAATTTTCTTGTTTAACGTACAAATATAACAATTAATCGATAAATAACAATAATTCGTCGAATAAATTTAAAACTAATTTAGTTGGGATTTATGCTTTAAGAAAGGTTTTTAAAACTAAAAATGAGAATTAGCAAATAATGAAATAAAAAATTATGTTTTTTGAAATTATAAAGCTGGAATAACAAATATTAATCTAGAAAAAAATTATGCTTTTTCATTAAAAAAACTTATTCAAGTATTCAATGTTCTATACACTGCTATTAATTTAAGGCATAGTAGAACTACAAGAACAAATGAAAAAGCTAGTTAGGCATAAAAGCAGCGTAGTTAGCATAAATATCTA
>JAZADZ010000093.1:0-11220 GCA_036123135.1 Bacteroidota bacterium
TGTAGAGGCAGGAAATGACGTAGCTATATGCCTCAATGAGAGTACCGTTCTCACCGCTACTGGAGGTGAAGATTATCTCTGGACTCCTACCACGGGGCTATCCAATGCTACAATAGCTTCCCCTACGGCTAGTCCTTCTGATACTACTGCTTATGTGGTGGAAGGAATCGACGTTAATGGATGCTCAAATACAGACACCATTATCGTTGCTGTAAACCCTCTGCCTACAGCAGACGCTGGATTTAATACCAACATCTGCGAAGGAGCCTCTACGCAGCTCAGTGCAACTGGCGGAGACAGCTACCTGTGGTCCCAGGGCGCATTTTTAGACGATGACACTCTAAGCAATCCCATTGCATCCCCCGATACATCCATGCAGTTTATTGTTGAAGTCACAGACTCTAACGGTTGTATTAACCTTGACAGTGTATACATTGTAGTGTTTATGATTTACACGGTCGATGATGAGCTGATTTGTCTTGGCGACAGCGTTCAGCTGAACGTCTTTGGTGAGCCAGCTGTAGACTTTAGCTGGTCTCCTGCAAATGGACTCACCGATCCCAACATCATTGATCCTATTGCATCGCCCACTTCAACAACCACCTATACCGTAACAGCTACCGACAGCCAAGGGTGTACAGACCAAGACGATGTTACCGTTCAAATATCAGACGACCAAGCCTCCTTCACCTCTTCACTAGAACCTGGCTGCGAAGGTGTCGTAGTAGACTTTGTCAACACCTCTAATCCAAACGTAGATTTTACATGGAGCTTTAGTGATGGTGGTTCCTCCACAGAAAACGAAGTAGAATACACCTTTGAGTTCTCTAGCTCGTTCTGGGCCTACTTATCCATTGTCAATGAAGACGGCTGTCTGGATACCATGTTCTTTAGTGGAAACAGCCTAAGCTTTGACGACTACTTTGACATTGAAATACCCAATGTATTTACGCCCAATGGCGACAACAACAACGAACTCTTTGAAGTAATTGTTCCAGGAAAAATCAACGAATGTGTCGACTTTAAAGTCTACAACAGATGGGGACAGATTATGTTCCTCTCCAGCGGAAACAACGTCAAATGGGACGGAAGAACAAACGTGGGCGAAGATGTGCCTACTGGTACATACTTCTATACCATACAAATAAAAGATTACATCTACTCCGGTAACCTATACCTGTTTAAATAATTTGATCTGTGAAAATCCCATTCTTTCTACTTTTTGGAATTTTAACGTACTTTAATTCTATGGGACAGAAAATGCAAATTTATGGGCACCGTGGTTGTAGAGGATTACTCCCTGAAAATACAATTGCCGGATTTGAAAAGGCAATACAGCTTGGATCGGACGGAATAGAATGGGATGTGGTTGTAAATAAAGAAAATAAGCTGATTATTTCTCATGAACCTTACATAGATACATCCTATTGCCAATATAATAATGGAGAAAAAATAAATAATAAATCTGAGATAGATTTAAATATCTACTCAATGGCTCAACAAGAAATTGAACAATTTGATTGTGGTTCTATTTTTCAACCAAAATTTCCCAATCAGGCACTCGTAAAATCAGTTAAACCAACTGTAAAATTCGCACTTGAAATCATTGAAAAATACAATCCAACTATTCTTTTTGAGATAAAATCTTCGGAGAAGTTCTATGAAAAATTTCAGCCTAATCCAAAAGAATATGCTCAAATTATCAAAAAAGAGACCGAAAACTATACGTATTTAAAGCAAATCATTTTCATGTCTTTTGATAAAAATATAATCAATGAACTTTACAAGATAATGCCGGAGATGCGATATGTATATCTTATAGAAAAACCCAAATTTTTACTATCATCCTACATTAATGAGATAAATTTTAAACCATATGCAGTTGGCATGTATCACCGACTAATAAACAGTAGAACAATAAAGTATTATCACAAAGAAGATATTAGGGTTTTTGCATGGACAGTAAATCAACAAGAAAAAGGCATGTATTTCAAAAAAATAAAGCTGGATGGACTAATTACTGACTATCCAAATTTATTCATTGAATAATTGTTGGTTTGAAATTTTCTCAATTCTTAAATCAGGCAAGTAAATTAATATTCCATGAGAAACGCTGTAATTCGCATCTTCTAAAAGGTTCATATAGGTCTGAATTTGTTTCACATCTTTTGGCATTGGTTCACTAGTTTTATAATCAATTACAACACATGTGCTACATTCATCAACGACAAGGCGGTCTATTCGAAAAGAGTTACCATCACCATCGATAAGCTCAATTTCGTTATATACCATATATTTTTTGGTGAAGTAGGAGAAAAGCTCTTTTGAAGATTCAATTCCCGTAAGCGAACTGTTAAGCTTTTCAAAATCATCAGCGTCAATCATTTTAGTTTTTTTAAGGTCATCCAAATAGCTAAAAGCCTTAGAAAAGTCATGCTCTACCTTTTCCATTACTTTATGTAAGATTGTTCCAAAAAAATTATCTTTATTAAGCTGAAACGATGTTCTTTGATTGTCCAAGCTCAGGTGAACTTCATTAACCAAACTTTTAGTTTCAACAGGAATATCTGCAATCAAGTGATTTTTTTTTGTTGGAAAAACTACAGTACTTTCTTTACCAAAAATTAATTTTTTTAAGCCCTCATCATATTTTTCATGACTTACAACCTGTTTAGAAATGTAATGCTTTACGTGTACTTTAGAATTTGCACTTTTTGGAGGCTCATCTAAGGAGACATACAATCGATCTTGTGCTCTTGTGAAAGCAACATAATATAGATTGATGTTGTCCAACAACAACTGTTCTTTTTCTTTTTCAAATATTTTTTTTCTATTCAAGTTTTCAAGCGAAGTTTCACTTACCTTACAAATGAACGAACTAAGACCAATGGTTTCTAAATCTTCTCCTTCGATCCAATCAAAATCTTCTTGAATACCCTCCTTGTCTAACCAAGATCCAAATGGTATCACAACAACTGGAAACTGAAGACCTTTTGATTTATGGATCGATATCACATTAACAGCATTTTCAGAACCAACATCAACTGAAATCCGATCTGTCTCAGTTTCAAAAAAATCCAAAAACCCAGCAATACTTGATCCATTTGTTTGGATATAATCAAAAGAGGAAGAAAGAAATTGAGTTAGGAATGGATCCAATTTATTTATATTGAAAGCAGCTACAATAAGATATATTTTATGCATCAGACTGCTACACTCATATTTCATGAAATCAAAAGAAATACTGAATACATTTAAAACCTTTTTAAGATCAATGGATCTATAGAAATCTTTATTTCTTTCAAAAAAAACAGAATAATCTTTTTGAGATGAAGAATCATTTAAAAAATTTAAAATGAAAAGTTTTGCATGATTATCAGAATATTCAAATGCTTTCAAAAAATTTAGAATTAAACCTACCTCAACAGATGAAGAGAGAACAATACTTTCTCCAGACAAAACAGGAATTATTGGATCAGTTTGAGCACTTAAAAACTCAGCAACCATAGTTGCTTGTTTATTTTTTCGAACGATCACAGCGATATCACTATATGAATATCCATTTTCGATACACTTAGAAATAACTTCTAGAAGATAATTCAATCGGTTTTGTTGCTCTCTTTCTTCTTTATCGTGAATGCTAATTTCAACATAGCCTTTTGAAGGCCTATGAAATTCCTGAGTGTTATTCTCATATGCCTTTGAAATAAATTCAAGATTTATATCATTAACAACTCTTGAAAATAGATCATTATTAAATTGAATAATTTCAGCAAAAGATCTTCTATTCACAACTAACTCATTCGAATTGTAATATGATTTAAATGAGTGGTTTATTTCTTTGGAATTAGGTATACCTTGATCAATAGTGGGTAAGTTAATAAACTGCGAAACATCTCCTTCTCTCCATCTGTATATTGCTTGCTTGGCATCACCAACAAGTAGGTTAATACCTCCAGTTGATAATGATTCGTGGACGAGAGGAACTAAATTATTCCATTGTCTTACAGACGTGTCTTGAAATTCATCAAATAAAAAATGTCTGTAACGGTTGCCAATTCGCTCAAAAATAAACGCTGCTGGTTCTTGAATAATAATTTCACTTATCAGTCTATTGAAATCAGAAATTAATAAAACTCCATTAATTTTTTTTTGATGTTCAATTTCGTTAACCAATTGATTTATTAAAGAGTACGAAGTTAGGTATCTTAGAATTTCCTTTAGGTATACTATTCTTTTCGAATTTTCAATGATGTGAACTGTTTTTTCCTCTAGATATGGCACAATTGACTTAAATTTTTCAATTGTAATTTGTTCTGAAACTTTACCAATCCACTTTCCTTCTTGAACCCATGCCTCCCAATTATTTACATTTTTAATTGAGAATACATCCTTGTTAGAAATGACCTTATAAAGTTTAGGAAACCTCTTTTTTTTAAAGTGAAAAAAATCATCTGAAATCTGGTTTTCCTCTAGCTTTTGAAGACATGATTTAACCAATTTTTGATTACTGTTTTCTAAATGTGTTAGCTCAGTAAATAAATTGCTACGAATTTTTGAAAATTCTCCAATTGGAAGATGTTTAATTAATTTTAATTTATCGTCTCTGTTCCCCTTTAATAGCAAGCGCTGAAAAGCAGACAATTGAGCGACAACATTTGATTTTACACTTCTTTTTAACGATTGATCAATAAATTCCTTCAAAAAATCTGAAAGTATTTTGTCGTCACCAACTTTAGATAAAAACTTTTTAATTGAATTTTCAAGGAACTCTTTTTCATTAAGTTCAACGTTAAAGTTCAAAGACAAACCAAGCTCCCTTGAAAAGCTTCGAATCAAACGATGGGTAAATTTATCAATCGTAAATACACTAAAATCACTGTAGTTGTGCAATATTTTAGATAGAATTTTCTCAGCTTTGAGCTCAACATTTTTTTTATCGATTTTAGTTTCAGTTGAATAGATTTCAAGAAGAGACAGCTCATCTTTATTTTTTTGTTTTTTCGACAACACTTCTAATACTTCTAGAATTCTAGACTTCATTTCGTCAGCTGCCTTGTTGGTAAAAGTGATAGCTAAAATCTGTTTAAACGCATAGGGGTTGGCAGATTTAAATACAATGGTTATGTATTCTTTGACAAGAGTAAATGTTTTTCCAGAGCCTGCAGATGATCGATAAACTTTTAAAACTGGATGATTGAGATCTTGCATAATTGAAAGTAATACAAATTATGAAAATATTTTTTTTCAAAAAGTGAAAAATTACAAACAACCATTGGCAAATTATTTGTGTCTAGTAATTTAAAGTTTATATTTAAAAGTGATTAAGATGAAACACTTCCTACTATTAACAACCATTTTGTGTTTTGTATGTTTTTGTTCTTGCAAAAAAAGAGGATGTACAGACCCCACAGCTACAAATTACAATTCTGAAGCCGAAGTAGATGACGGAAATTGTTCGTATGACAACCCTTCACAAGAGCTTCCTATCATTCAATTGAATACAACTCATTTGTTCAATTCGACAAGCTTTTCATACGATTCTACATATCAAGATGATTTTGGAAATAACATTAAGTTTTCTAGAGCTCAGTTTTATTTTGGAAATCCAAAATTTAAGAACTCTGCTGATTCAAACGCCGATTCTTCAAGAAATTACATACTAATCAATCCATCCAAAAGTGCATACTCTTTTGACACTATTCCACCTGGAAATTACAATCAATTGGATGTTTTGATTGGAGTTGACAAAATAACCAATCACTTAGATCCAGCAATATATCCGAGTTCTAATGATCTTTCCTACCAATCGCCAAGTATGCACTGGCAAATGGGAAGCAGCCCACAAAACTGGAGTTATTTATTTATTGTTCTTGAAGGTGTAGTTGATATTGATGGCAACAACTCTTTCGACCCCGGGGAGTCGTTTGTTTTCCATATTGGCGATGATGAAAATTCATGTAAACTCAGTAATTTAAGTGTGAATATTGAGGCAAGCTATAATGATGTTTTGGACTTAAATCTTAATGTAAACTGGGCTGGATTTATTAGCGGAATTGACCTTAGTGTCGATAACTTTGCTCACTCTGGTACCATAACCTCTGCAATTTCCTCCAACGGATCAAATGTAATTTCTTTTCAATAAACTTGAATAAACAAACTATTTTCGTTCGAGGCCTTATTGTAAATTAGATTTTTGAATAAAATTCTTTTAATATATCTTTTTGCAAGCTGTCTTTTTTTCTCTTGTAGAAAAAAGGAACGAATCGATTATAACTATAATCCGACCTATTTCACTTTGGATGTACCTAGTAACTTTCCTCCAGTTGAAATCCCTGAGAATAATCCACTCACCGAAGAGGGTATCCTTTTAGGTAGACACTTGTTTTGGGATACGAAGCTAAGTGGCGATAATTCTGTAGCGTGTGCTAGCTGTCACCTCCCCCAATTTGCATTCTCAGATTCAAACCCCTTCTCCTCAGGGGTTAACGGACACCTTGGAAAAAGAAACTCAATGGTTCTTCAAAATTTAGCATGGACCAAGGAATTCCTATGGGACGGAAGTGTTCTTTCTCTAGAAGAGCAAATTCTCCTTCCTGTTCTTGATACTACAGAAATGAGTGGAACATGGAAAGATTTTTTCAAAAAAATTGAAAATGATGAAATCTATAACAGACTTTTTTACAATGCATTTCAAACATTTAACCCTGATTCTATTCACGCAGCAAAAGCAATAGCTCAGTTTGTTAGAACGATGGTATCCTCCAACTCTAAATACGACAAAGTTTTGAGAAATGAAGCCATATTCACTCCTGAAGAAAGTGCTGGATTTGATTCATTCAACTCCCTATCAGGTGGTGATTGCTTTCACTGTCACGGCGGAATTCTTGGAACTGACCTTTCTTATAAAAATAATGGACTGGATGAAATGCCTACAGATACTGGCAGAGGTTTGGTAACAAATCTTGCCTCAGACTATTTTAGATTTAAAGTTCCATCGATTAGAAATTTACAATTTAGTGCTCCATTTATGCACGATGGAAGATTTGAAGATTTAGATGAAGTAATTAATTTTTACAGTTTAGGGTTACAAGCAAATTCTCCAAATATTGATCCGCTTATGGAATTTGCTCATCAAGGTGGTGTACAACTTGACCCTCAGCAAAGAATGGAACTTAAAGCATTCTTATTAACACTTTCCGATGAAGAGTTTATTAATGATCCTAAGTTTTCCAACCCTCATTAAAACAATTAAACAGCAATTTTTATATCGTTGTAGAATTAATAGTTTTGCAAAATGAATCTTGAAGAAAATAGCAACGAAGAATTCATTAATCCTATCGACAAGGACAACATAACTGAAACTCCAAATACCCTAGCTTACCCACACCACAGAGGAGGAGTTCCAATAATCCCTACAAAAGAAGGAGACATCAAACACAAAGCGGTCTCTGCAATGAAAGAGCAGACCAACACCCAGCTATTACAAATTAAAGAGCAAATGGAATTGCTTGCAAAACAAGCAACCTCTATTAAAAATAGAATTGATATTTCCGAACAAATATACAATGCTGAAATACGATTTGAACCACTCATTTCCCATACTTATCATTTGTATAAAAAAAATGAAGAAGATTATTTTTTATCTATGATTTCTCCAACTGATTGGGGTAAAAATAAATCGCTGTTTACATTTATTGCTTCAGTAAAATTACTCTCTGATCATACTTGGGAAATAATTAATTCATAAACGTATTTTTCTCTTATCTTAGGAATAATTATTCATTATTCAAATTAATCTCACATGGTCACCTTTCTTGACGAGGTTGTCTCAGATATTTTAAAAAAAAATAATATTAATGAGCTTAAAAACTGTACAATAGTACTTCCATCCAGACGAGCAGGACTTCATCTTAAAAATAGTTTTTCAAAAAAAATTGCACATACTTTACTTCTTCCAAAAATTACAACGATTAATGAATTCATTTGTAATTTTTCAAACCTAACACCAATCACGAATTTTGAAGCTCAACTTGAGCTTTACAGTTCTTACTGTAAAGTCAAAGATGATCCAGAGCAGCTAGACAGTTTTATACATCTAGCACCTAAAATTCTGAACGATTTTAATCTTATCGACAAACATTTACTTGATCCCAATACATTCATGTTTGACTTAAGTTCAGTAACAGAAATTGACAATTGGAGTCTAAACGAAGAAAATCTTTCTGAAAACCAAAATGACTACGTTGAATTTTGGAAATTCTTAGGAGCTTTATATTCTCAATTTCATCAAGATCTAAATGACAAAGGGTTTGCTACAGAAGGTACAATATACAGATCTGTTTCAATGGAAATCAATGCAAGAATAGATGATTCACCTGTATTTTTTGTAGGTCTTAATGCGCTGAGTAGCTCAGAAGAGAAAATTATTTCTGAATTTATTAAGAGTGGATATTCTAAAGTTTATTTTGACGGAGACAATTTTTACTGCAGCGATAAGAATCATGAAGCTGGTTTTTTCTTCAGAAAATCTAAAGTATACGCTAAATCTTCTGTTAATAATCACTTTCTAAGCAAAAAAGAAATTACAATATATTCTGCAAAAAATGATGTTGAACAAGTTCAAACCATCTCTAAAATCCTAGAAAAAAAAGCTGTAAATGAGAGTTCTGTTGCTGTTTATTTAATAAATGAGAATTTAATTAATCCATTAATAAACACAATTCCTACACAAATAAAAAAATTAAATATAACAATGGGATATCCTGTTGTTAATTCGTATTCCTATGCCTTTTTAATAAAGTTAATTTCACTTTTTGAAAATAGCAACTCAAATGAAATTTGGGATAATGAAAAGTTGAATTACAAAATTATTGAAGAGCTATTTACACTTCCGTTTGTAAAGAAACTCACAAAAAAAATACTTCAGGAAACAATATTTTGGAAAAAAGTACTTTCAAAAAACCGCAAATTCATTGATCTTGAAAAACTATCAATAGTATTTCCAACACTTAAATCTATACTTTCTTTCAAGGGTTTAAAAAAATTAACTACTTCACAGAAATTCATTGAAAAACTAATTCATTACATTGAATATATACTTTCCCTTGTGGAAAGTAAAATTGAAAGAGAATGCATTTCAATTATGCTGTTGGATTTAACAAAAATTCAGAGATATATTCTCAACTATCCAAATAATGATAAAATTTCATGCGCAGTAATGATCAAAGTCATCAAAGTCAGATGGTCGACTTTGAGCACACCCTTTTATGGTGAACCTCTTGCTGGAGTTCAGATTATGGGGTTTTTAGAAAGTAGAGCATTAGATTTTGAACATGTTGTGCTAGCTTCTTGCAACGAATCTTTTTTGCCTGGTTCTGAACAAGATCAATCTTTGATTCCCAGAGATTTAAAAAAACACTATAACATTCCTGGAATATTTGAAAAGGATGCTATGTTCAGCTACTATTTTTACAGGTCAATACAGCGTGCAAAAAAAATTGACCTGGTTTATTCAACTAACTCCAATTCCAAACTAATATCTCCTGAACCAAGCCGTTTCATACAACAAATTGAAAGAGAACTAAAAAATCCAATTATTGAAGTAAAAAGAAAAAGTTTTGATTTCAAATATTCAAAATTTAAAACAAAAGAGATAGTTCAAAATGAATTTTCGAAGACTCAGTTGCTTGCACTTTTTGAAAGGGGCCTTTCTGCTTCTTCAATCAAAAAATATCTAGACTGTCCTTTAGATTTTTACAACAGATATATTTTAAAAATAAAAGAAAAAGAATTAGTCGAAGAAACTATAGAAAGCAGAACCTGGGGAAGTATTCTCCACTTTACACTCAAAAAGCTATATAAAGACCAAAAAACCATCACAATTGATGTAATCAATCAATTGAGAAAAAAATCACTTCGTATTTTAAATGAAGAGTTTAAACTTAAATTTCCAGATGGAAGATTTAACAAAGGAGAAAATTCTCTTTTATACCACGAATCAATAAAATGTTTGGAATTATTTTTTGACAACGAAGAAAAAAACATTCTTGAGAACGGGAGCTTTACGGTGCTCAGTGTTGAAGAAGGTTATTCTCATGTTTTAAATATTGATGTTGGTAACAAGAAGATAAATGTAAAGCTAAAAGGGGACATAGACCGAGTAGATCAGACATCAAAAGGAGTAAGAATTGTTGACTATAAAAGCGGGTTTTTAACTAAAAAAGATACTGAAATGAAAAATCATAACGCTTTTAGCTCTACAAAATACTGCTTACAACTTATGATATATGCTTTCTTATACAACAAAAAGACAAATCAACGGAACATTAAATCATCAATTGTATCGCTGAGAAATCCGACGGCAAGCTACATAGATTTAGTAATCAATGATAAAAATACAATCGATGAAGACGAATTATCCAACTTTGAAGGGTTCATCAAAGATTTTGTCACAGGCCTGTTGCTAGAAGATTTAGAATACAAGCACAACCCAAAACAAAAGTATTGCATGAGTTGTTGACTTTTATGGGGTTAGTTTATAACCTACCCCTCTAACTGATTTAAAATAGGTGTGAGGAGAGGATTCCTTTTCAAAAATTTTTCGAAAGGAAAGGATTACATTATCGATTGTTCTAGTGGATGGATAAACATCGTATCCCCATATTTTTTCTAAAATCTCTTGTCTGCTAACTACTTGGTTTTGTTTCTCAATCAGTAATCGCAAAAGCATCAATTGTCTTTGAGTAAGTCTTGAAATTTCACCAGATGAAGAAATTACTTCATAGGATTTGAAATTAATGGTACAATCACCAAGAACAAATTTATCGGATAAATCTTCGTTTGAAGAAGAAAGCGATCTTTTAATTAAATTTTCTGAACGAAGAAGAAGTTCTTCGAGATTGAAAGGTTTTCCGAGATAATCATCACCGCCAGCCTTTAACCCATTGACTCTATCTTGAGACGTATTTTTGGAGGTAAGAAACAATATTGGAGTTTGCTTATCCTCCAATCGAATGGATTCGCAAATATCAAAACCATTAATTCCAGGGAGCATCACATCAAGTATAACCAAATCGTATCTGCCCTCTTTAAATTTAGAAATAGCATTTTTTCCATTGTATACAGAATTAACAATGTAATTTTCCATCTCCAAATTCATTTTAATTGCCTCATGAAGGTGTTCTTCGTCCTCGACCAATAAAATTCTTTTCTGCATAG
>JAZADZ010000094.1:0-19424 GCA_036123135.1 Bacteroidota bacterium
ATGGGGGAACCAAGTACATTTTCCATTTTCATCGCTTCGAGAACAATCAAAGGATCACCTTTTTTTACTTCATTTCCAACACGAACCTTTATAGTTAAAACTACACCAGGCATAGGTGCATTCAATTCGTTAATTTCTGAAGCTCCTTTAGAACTAATCCCAAATTTCTTAAGCACACTGTCAACTGCTCTTTCAAGAGTGACTTCTATTCTCTTACCATTTACTTTAAGAAGAACAAAATTCTTTTGTTTGTCGTAATGAAGTAATCTGCAATGGTATTTACATCCATCCTTTTCAAGAGTTATAGAGTTGTTTTGTTTCTCTAAAACAGAATAATTTGAAATAAAAATCTCATCTAAATCAGTTGAAATATCTTGGTATTTTGCTTTTATCAATTTACTATTTTGTTTGTTGTTGCGAAGTTAATTAAACAAATGCAAATAATAAACTCAATCTTTAGCTACAATTCAGCATATTTGTTTTATGAAATTCAAAAGATTTATGCCAATATTTTATTTCAAAAAAGGTTGCTGGCCAGTGTTAATCGCTGTTTTATTGTTCTCTTGCACAGCCCCTAAACAGGTTGCAAACAACACGATTAAGCCATTCCCAAAAGAGAAAAATCAACAAAAAAAAGTTCCACTATATCAAAGAACTGAGACAAGAGAAATTGATGTCCTACATACTAAATTATTGGTTGAGCCTAACTGGAAGGAGAAAACACTCGATGGACAAGCGGTGTTAAAAATCAAGCCTTATTTTTTTCCAATAGATACAATTACTCTCGATGCTAAATCAATGATTATTGAAAAAGTAGAGCTTCAAGAAAAAGAAAATTTAAGACAAATTGAGTTTGTTTATTCGGGGCTAAAGTTAAAAATACCTCTTCCTAACAGAGCTTACAAAGAGGATACTCTATCATTACGTATTAAATATGTAGCTCAGCCAGAAAAAGTTTCTCAGAAAGGTTCCTCTGCAATTTCAATGGCGAAGGGATTATATTTTATAAACGCAGATAAAAGCAATCCAAAAAAAAGTCGACAGTTGTGGACTCAGGGTGAGACGGAAGCCAATTCAGTATGGTTTCCAACCGTTGATAATCCTGTAGAAAAAACAACTCAAGAAGTGTACATTACGGTGGATAATAAGTTTAAAACACTTTCTAACGGTGAACTAATTTTCTCCTCATTGGGTGAAAATGGTAAAAGAACAGATTACTGGAAAATGGATCAACCACATTCTCCTTATTTATTTATGATGGCAATAGGGAAGTATGCCGTTGTTGAGGATTACTGGGAAAAAAAGAATGGAGAACGGATGAATGTTTTCTATTATGTAGACTCATCATACGAAAAGCATGCTAAAGCAATTTTTGGAAAAACCCCAAAAATGCTTTCCTTTTTTTCAGAGTTGTTGGGCGTTGAGTATCCATGGGTAAAATACCACCAAGTAGTTGTTCAGGACTTTGTTTCTGGAGCCATGGAAAACACCACTGCTACTGTTCATGGAGACTTTCTTCACCAAACTTCAAGAGAAATAATTGATGGGGGAAACGAATCTATTATTGCTCATGAGCTGTTTCACCATTGGTTTGGTGATTTAGTTACGTGTGAGAGTTGGTCAAACCTTCCCTTAAATGAATCATTTGCAAATTATAGTCAATATTTATGGGACGAATTTGAGTATGGAAAAATGGAAGCAGATAAAAATGCTTTTCAGGAAATGGAGGGTTATTTTTTATCTGCCCAGCAAGGAGGTTATAAGGATTTGGTTCGGTTTGATTATAAAGATAAAGAAGATATGTTTGATGGCCATTCCTACAACAAAGGGGGAAGGATATTACACATGTTGAGAGATTATTTAGGTGATTCAGCCTTTTTCGATGCGCTCAATTTTTATTTAATCAAACATGCATATCAAACTACAGAGGCACATGATCTAAGAATGGCTTTTGAGAAAGTCTCAGGAATAGATTTAAATTGGTTTTTCAATCAATGGTTTTTCGCAAAAGGGCATCCAATTTTAGAAATAAAACAAGAATATGATGAAAATTCAAAAGAATTGAAATTAATTATTCTTCAAAAACAAGATACAGACAAATGGCCTTTGTATAGTTTACCGGTTCATATAGATGTTTATACTGAAAAAGGGATAAAAACTTTTGAAAAATGGATTGCCAAAAAATACGATACGTCTAGTTATTTTCTTGAAAATCAGCCGCTTTTGGTAAATTTTGATGCACATAAAGTGTTGCTGTGTAAAAAAACCGATTCTAAAAGTACACAACAATGGATACACCAATTAATTCATGCGCCACTTTGGCTAGATAAAAAGGAAGCAATTGACAAACTTTATAAAAGTAATGACATTGAAGTTCATCAGGCAATGTTGAAAAGCTTACGTCACAACTCTTGGAACATTAAATTATTGGTAATACGAAAAATCAATAAAACCGTTGAGTTTTTTCCAAATAAAGTTAAAAATGCTTTACTATCGCTATCGTTGAAAGATAAAAGCCCTAAGGTGAGAGCTGCTGCAATTCGAGCTCTTGGAAAATACTTTCCTGTTAACGATGACATTTCAATGGTTGTTAGAAAAGCCTTAAAAGACTCTTCCTTTCAAGTGATTAGCGATGCTTTGAAGGTTATAGCAAAAAACGATTCTATATCTGCACTTAAACTTGCAAAAGGTTTTGAGAAAGAACAAAGTGTGTTGATTAATCGAACCATTGCAGGAATATACGCCGATTTTGGTAATAGCTTAAATCATTCTTTTTTCCTTGAAACTATTGATGAATTGTCTGGATTCAACAAATATTCTTTTTTGCAAAGTTATTTTGCTTATTTAATTCGTCAAAATAATGAGATAGTAGACCTTGGAGTTGCTCAATTTGAAAAAGTTGCAAGGTATGGGAAACCCTGGTATTTAAAATTGTCTGGATATCAATTACTTTCTGCAATTAAGGATCATCACAATGAAAAAGTTAGTTTATTAACAAAACAGTTAGCTGCGCCGACCGAAAATGATTTAAAAAAAGAGCAAAACCAACTTATACAAAGCAAACAAGAGCATTTGAAGAGGGTCAAACAGATTGAAGAAATGCTAAAAGAGTTAATTTTTGAGGAAACTGACCAGCAAGTCCTAAAGTATTTGGGGGGTGGATAGTTTGTTTGGAATTTATATACATATACCTTTTTGTAAAAAAGCGTGTACCTATTGTGACTTTCATTTTAGTACTGCCATTCAATCAAAAAAGCCTGTTCTCAGAGCAATTAATTCCGAACTCATTTTAAGAAAGGATGAATATTTCGGTGTAGTCGATTCCATTTATTTTGGAGGTGGAACACCAACAGCAATCGAGATCAGCGAATTAGCATCCATTTTAGAAACGATAAGAGAAAACTATAATTTAGCACCAAATCCCGAAATAACTATTGAAATTAATCCAGAAGATCTTTCTGAGGATGGGTTTTTGGAATTAAAAAAAATTGGTTTTAACCGGTTAAGTGTTGGAATTCAGTCTTTTCAGGACCATATTCTTAAGTGGATGAATAGAGCCCACTCTGGGCTAAAAGCAATTGAAGTTATTAATGCGGCGCATTCTTCTGGATTTGAAAACATAAGTATCGACTTAATTTATGGGTTGCCTAAGTTTTTGAATAGAGATTGGAGTAAAGACATTGAAACGGCTTTAGGACTAAATGTCCAACACATTTCTTCTTACAACCTTACTCGAGAAAAATCTACTAAGCTGCACAGAGATATCGTGAATGGCAAATACGTTTTACCTGACCAAGAAAGTTGCTCAGAGGAGTTTGATCTACTTACTGCCAAATTAGCAAGTCAAGGTTTTCATCAATATGAAGTATCTAACTTCTCTATTGAAGGATATCGTTCTTTACACAATTCGTCCTATTGGACTTTCAAGCCTTATCTAGGTATTGGTCCTTCAGCTCACTCATATGATGGAAAAAAAATTCGACGATGGAATGTTTCCAATAACAAGCAATATATAAAAGGAGTTAATGAGAAAGAAAAGTTCTTTCAACAGGAGGAGCTTTCCAATGAGGATCTTGCCAATGAGCACATACTTATGGGAACCAGAACAGAAAATGGGGTAGACTTAGCTCAACTCAAGTTGCTTTTAAACTCGAAACAACAGCAAATTTTAACTCAACAGATTGTTGCATTAAAAGATAAATCACTCGTTACATCTCAAGACAATAGACTTGTTGTTACTAAAGACAACTTTCTACTTTCAGACTATATTGCTAGAGAATTGTTTATCTTGCCTTTGTGAAAGCTAGCTTACAAATTAATCAGCAAATGTACTATGCTGATGTGTCCAAACCAATGGACATTTCAATAACAACCAATCAAAATTCGTCCCCTATTGCCTGGTATGCTCCAAGGATGAAAATTGAACCAGTAATCAGCGATCGTTTTGTTGGAAGTGTAGAAAGGGGAGGGGTTGTAAACTTTAGAAATTTATTTTTGAATCCTCACGGTAATTGTACACATACTGAATGTGTCGGACACATTTCAAATGAAGTTTACTCTGTTCACAGTGCTTTGGAACACTTTCATTTTTCAGCTGAGCTCATAACAGTTTATCCAACCATTTTAAAAAACGATGTTTCCCAATGGATGAAAAAAGGAGATTATGTAATAACACTAGATCAATTGTCCAAATTAGTTAAAGGTGGAACAACCGCTTTAGTGATTAGAACAATGCCTAACAGTGAAAGCAAGAAAACTAAAAACTACAATCAAACAAATTGGCCCTATCTAACAAAAGAAGCTGCCACATTTATCAGGGATATGGGCATTTTTCATCTTTTAATTGATTTACCCTCAATTGACAGAGAAGAGGACGATGGATTGTTGGTTGCTCACAGAGCTTTCTGGGATTATCCCAATCAAATCGATTTAAAAAGAACCATTACTGAGCTGATTTTTGTTCCAGATTACATCGAAGACGGTTTTTATCTATTGAATCTATCACCGGCAAATATTAACAATGATGCTAGCCCTTCTAGACCAGTATTATACAAGTTATCAAAATAAAATTTTATTTTTAATCAAAAAAGTATAAATTTATTCCAAAATAAATTGATTTTTTGCAAATACACAAAATATGAAGCTTGATACTATAGATTTAAAAATACTTAAAGTACTGCAGCAAAACAGTAAAATAACAAACATTGAGTTAAGTAAAAAAATTGGCCTCTCTGCTGCCCCCACTCTTGGAAGGGTTCAAAAGCTGGAAAAACAAGGGTTTATTTCAAGTTATCATGCAAAGGTCAATAAATCTAAGGTTGGTCTTGGATTTATGGCATTGGTTCAAGTTTCTATGCTGAGACAAAGTAGTGGTGCTGTTCAAAATTTTTTGGATAAGGTAATGGAAATTGAAGAAATTATTGAGTGTTTACAACTAACTGGAAATTTTGATTATCAGCTTAGAATTGTGGTAAGTGATATTCCCGCTTTTGATCGAATTATTGCTCAAAAATTGGGCTCAATTGAGGAAATAGGACAGATGCAAACTACGGTCGTTTTATCAACCAAGAAAAATTCCCCTGTGATGCCTTTAGATTATACCAAAGGATTAAAAATTGACTAAAAGGTAGATCGTAAAGAAATCATGAAAGCCCTTCCTGGGGCACTTATTCCAGATGCAAATGTTTTGTAGTGTGCGTCCATTAAATTATATGCTCCAAATTGCAATTGTGCCAATGAATGCAATTCAAAGCCTAACCTTAAGTTTAAGGTAAACCAAGAGGGATTGCCGTCAGCTGTTGCCTCTGCAGCATTGTCAACGCTTCCAGAAGCATAGTTAGCAATCCGTTTCCACCCATTGTACTCACTGTAGATTTCAACATCCCATTTATGTTTTTCAAAGACCATCCTGCTTCTTCCAAAAACTGGTGGAATATGCGCAAAAGGTTCGCTACTATTTAAAATAGTCCCTGCACTATAGCACAATGAAGAAGAAAAAAATAAATAGTTACTTAAATTGAATTTTACCGCTCCAGTAAATCCATACACAAACGCATTCTCTGTATTTGTATTGGTTCTCACTCTGCACAGTACACCATCAAAATACATTGAATCTGCTCCATTTAAAGAGTAGTCATTTTGTACTATTGCGTTGTTTAAAAATGTTCCATAAAACGCACCTTTAAAAACAAGAAAAGGAGCCGGGTTAGTGGTGTTAAATAATTTAACAAAACCAATTTCAGTATTGAATGCTTGTTCGGGTTTTAAATTTTTATTTGGGACAACTACAAATAAATCTTTCTTGAATACTTTTCCAAAATCATCAATGTTAGGGGCTCTAAAACCAGAGCTTAAAGAAATGTTGAGACTAGTTTTTTTTGAAGATGAATATGTGGCCTTTAAACACCCACTCAATGATAGTGTATTGTTGTTTATTCTTTGGAAGGGAAGATCAATATAAGATGAGTCATTAAATCTTGCCTTCAATAAAATAGAGCTAAATCGAAAACCACTTTCAAGCATCAATTTATCAAGCTTTTTCTTGAAATTTATATAAATGGCTCCAGACGAAAGAGAACTTCCTCCATCTGGATATCTTGTAGATTCTGGAAAAACCTCAAAATTTGCAATATTTTCTTTGTGTGCATTACTGCTAACAAAATTGTAAATAAACTCTACGCCATAATAAATTTTAGTAGTTGAGTCAATGGACTTGGCAAAGTCAATATTTAACGCAGATACAGCGACATCCTCTCTTCTAATACTTCTTAACGAATCTTGAAATGGACGTGTAAATCTGTCTTCATCAATTTTTTGATGAGAAAAAACTACAACCCCCTTATCGTATAGCGTATTGTAATTGGTTAGCTCTAAAGATAAACTGGATAGTAATCTGTTTTGAGGTCCATAGTACCACTCTCCGTATTCTGGATTTCCTTGCTCAGTTACGTTGTTCAGTCGATCATAGCGATTAATTTTTGAGGAGGTGCTGTATTGAACATTTGCTTTTAGAAGTAAATTATCATTTGCTTTAAAAATTATTTTCTGTAAAAGATGGTATTGATTGAATCCTGTCCCTATTTGTAGAAGTGAGTCAGAATTTGTCATCATACTATCTCTACCATTTTCAGTTTGTACATAGAAATTACTGTATCCCCAATTGTTGTAATTGTGAAATCTTTTAGATCCCATTCTAATGTCACCAAAATGACTTATTGTAAATGAGCTTAAACTTCCCCATTTTTGATTTCCAAAAGAAAAATCGATATGGTTCGTTTTTTCCTGATTGGCAGAATTATATCTTGATAAAAAAGACCCTTCTGTTCGGACACTGTCAATCGATGAGAATAAAGGGTCTTTGGTTTGAAAATGAATTACGCCTCCAATTGCATCGCTTCCAAAAATGATAGATCCTGGACCATAATCAATATCGATTTGGCTTAAAATATTGTTGTCAAGAGTGATGCTATTTTGCAAATGACCACTTCTATAAATTGCATTGTTCATACGGACTCCATCCACAACAAGAAGAACTCTGTTGGATTCAAATCCTCTAACTATTGGACTACCACCTCCTCCTTGACTTTTTTGAATGGTAATAGCTGACGCATTGTTTAAAACATCTGCCGTAGTTTGTGCATTACTTTCAATTAGTTTTTCTTCAGAAATAGTTTCTTTTTCAAGAGATTGATCCGAAAATGGTCGTTTTTTTTCTCTCAGTGTGTAGGTTTCAAATGAAGGTAATGTAAAGTCTGTAAGTGTCAGTGTAACCCAGTATCCATTAATCAATAACTCGTTCAATGTTGCAGAGTATATATTAAAACCGGATTTAAAAAAAAACAAGGTATCAGAATTCTTAAAATCATTTAAATCAGCTATTCCCTTGTATGAGGTTGTAATGGAATTTTTTTTTGATGAGCTATATATTTCTACATTTTCGATGGGTTCTGAGTATTCGTTTACAACTTTGATTTCTTGACCCAAAGCACAAAACCCAATCAAGGTAAAAACCCCACATTTAATTAGTCGAAGCATGATTTTTAGGAGAAAATAGTTTTTAATATACTATGAGACGATATTTTTTTTGAATCAAAATGAAAATGAAATTCTAGATATTGAAAGATCATATCTAATAATTTATTTCTTGAGCTTTTGGATACATTAATTTCAGTTTCATTATCAATAGTCGTGCCTAAAATTTTGTAAAACAATAATGAATCTTCGAAATCCATTGAAAAGTCTTCTTTTTTTGAAGTAAACATTGCTTTTTCAATGTTAAAAAAGGTGTTGGTTGAAGAGTAGTTTTTTTTTGGACCAATACCTAAAAAATCAAGAAGGTGAATTAAAAATAGCAGATGAAAATTTACATTGTATTCCTGAATTTCGAACAATAAAAAAGAGTTTTTAAGAAACGGATACAATTCATCAGAGTAGTCGCCCTCTTTCAATAAATTGTTTAGGATGTCAGTTAAAAAAAGAGCAACACTTGTTTTTCTTATGTCACTTGTAATTTGATGACAAGGAAAAACGAGCGTTTGTTTTGTTCCCGAATTAATTGATTTTTCAATTTTGAATGTAGATTGAAATTCAATAAAATGCATGGGCTGAAATATAAAAGGAGAATTTTTTTTTCTCAACCCTTTAAAAATAAAGGTTCTTCTACCATAATCTTTCATAAATAGATGAATTATAGTAGAATTATCAGTATAGGGAAATGCACTTAAAAAAAGCCCTTCTAGTTGATTCATCATTAAAAAATTGGAAATTCTATGAAAAAGGTAGTACCAATTTCAGCAGATGATTCAAAGTATACGTTGCCATTGTGCGCGTCAACTATTTGTTTTACCATTGCTAGTCCCAGACCCGTTCCGGTAGTTTTCGTTGTGAAATTGGGCTCGAATATTTTCTTTTTTACAGCATCCTGTATTCCACATCCATTGTCAAAAATGGAAACTTTAAAAAAACCACCTTTTTTGCTTAACGAAATGTTCACTTTTCCATTCCCTGTGTCGTCTATCGCTTGGATTGCATTGTTTATAATATTATTAAAAACTCTTACGATTTGGTCCAAGTCTCCTCTAATGAAAGCGCTCTCAATACCATTATTTTTAAACTCAAAAGAGGTGTTTTCTTTAGATTTAAAAAAGTCGATGGTCGAAATTAATACTTCTTTGAGGTTGATTTTTTTTAGCTCTTGCTTAGGCATTTTAGCAAATCTTGAAAATTCATTGGCAATACTAGAAAGCGTATCAATTTGTTGTATAATTTTTTTAGAAAACTGTTGTAATTGCTTTTCAAAATTAGCATCAGAGGGCTTTAATGATCGTTCTAAATGCTGAACGCTAAGCTTCATTGGTGTCAATGGATTTTTTATTTCATGTGCCACTTGTTTTGCCATCTCTCGCCATGCACTTTCTCTCTCACTTTTCGCTAATTTTAAAGCACTTTCTTCTAGCAACGCAATCATATTATTGTATTCTTTCACTAAAGCTCCAATTTCATCTTTACCCTCCCAACTTATTTTTTCGTTTGCTTTGTTAATTCGGACATTTTTGAGCTTTTCTCCAACCACCCTTAAAGACTTTGTAATATAATTGGACAAGAAATAAGCCATTAAACTAGCTCCAACCAAAAGAAAAAGATAGATTTCTAACAATGTTGTTAAAAATGAATTCAATTCATTTTTAACTGGAGATAATTGTGTGTCATATGGAATATTAATTATTACTAAATTTTCTCCAAAATTATTTTTCAGGAAAGCAAAAGTACTAATGCTTGAATTATTTAA
This sequence comes from Bacteroidota bacterium, assembly GCA_036123135.1. Lineage (GTDB taxonomy): Bacteria > Bacteroidota > Bacteroidia > Flavobacteriales_D > Parvicellaceae. The sequence continues at coordinate 9,788 of JAZADZ010000094.1, forward strand.
ATTTTGAACCTGACGCTTTTTTGTGGCGTTTAATTTTTTTAGCACAGAGGAATCCATTTTTAACGTATAATAATTGGGGTCAGAATAATCGTATTTACTAGACATTAATATGTTTCCATTTAAACTAAATACGTTTATTTCAATTTTATTGACATCAGAGAGCTCCCTAATTTTATCGTCAAATTCCTTTAAAACAAAGTCCATTTTTTCTAGCTGATCTAGGTCTTTGAAAAAATATTCTAAGGACATTACAATAGTTTTTTCTTTTCTAAGTAGTCTTTTTGAGTGGTAACTTTTATTTTGATTGTTAAAAAAAATAATTGTTGTTGTTCCGATAACTAGTAAAGACACCAGAATAAGTGCTAACATGGATATGTAAATCCTTCGTCGAAGATTGAAGTGAATAAAATTCATCTTAAAGTAAAAATAAAAAATCCCATTAGTATCTACTAATGGGATAATAGTAAAGCAATTATTTGAGCTTATCCATTTAAGGCTTCAGCTCCACCAACAATCTCCAATATTTCATTGGTTATGGCTGCCTGCCTTGCTTTGTTATAGGTTAGCTTGAGGTCTTTGATAAGTTCTGAAGCATTGTCAGTTGCCTTGTGCATGGCAGTCATTCTTGCTCCGTGCTCCGAAGCCAAAGAATCAAGCATGGCTTTATAAAAAGATACTTTTAGTGAATTTGGAATTAAATCAGTTATTATTTCTTCCTGAGTGGGTTCGAAAATGTAATCGGTATTTACAATTGTTTTTTCCTCGTCCTCAGTTTTGACAATAGGTAATAATTGTTCAGATTTAAGCAACTGAACAGCAGCGTTTTTAAACGAATTATAAACAATAATAATCTTATCGTAAGTACCATCACTGTATTTTTGCATTAAAAGTTCAGTTAATGGAACAATAGTATCAAAAGATAGATTATCCCAAAGTCCAGAATGATCTCCTGGAAATTCCTCACCCGCTATGTATGATTGTTTTTTGAAAATATCATTGGCCTTTTTACCAACTGGCAACACAGTTACATTGTTTTCACCAATTTCACCAACTAATTTTTTAACGCTCTTTATAACATTGTTGTTGAACCCTCCACATAAACCTCTGTTGGAAGTTAAGGCAACAATTAGTATGTTATTCTCCTCTCTGACCTTAATAAAAGGATTGTCTGCTGTATCAACTGAGTTCGAAACATTTGCCAGTATGTCTTGCATTTTTTCAGCGTATGGACGCATTTGAAGCACTGCATTTTGAGCTCTTTTCAATTTTGCTGCAGAAACCATCTTCATTGCTGAGGTTATCTGCATGGTTGAGTTTACTGAAGAAATTCTGGTTCTTATTTCTTTTAAATTGGCCATTTTTTGCTTTTAAATCAAATCAATTAGCTCGTGTATTTGCTGCTTAAATCTTCAACTACAGATTTAAGAACAGTAGTTACTTCGGCAGTAAGCTTTCCAGCTTTCAGCACATCCAATTCGGCTCTATGGTTGTTTCTTAAAAAGCTTAAAAATTCTGTTTCAAAATCTTGAATTTTGCTTACTGGAACATTCGATAAAATACCAGTTGAACCACAATAAATAATTGCAACTTGTTCTTCAACAGGAAGAGGTGATCCTTCGTTTTGTTTCAATATTTCAACATTTCTTTCACCTTTCCCTAAAACAGCCATAGTAGCAGCATCAAGATCTGATCCAAATTTTGCGAAAGCTTCGAGTTCTCTGTATTGAGCCTGATCCAATTTCAATGTTCCAGAAACTTTTTTCATAGACTTTATCTGAGCAGATCCACCTACTCGAGAAACAGAAATACCAACGTTAATTGCAGGTCGAACACCAGAGTTGAATAAGTTTGCTTCAAGGAAGATTTGACCGTCAGTTATTGAAATAACATTTGTAGGGATGTATGCAGATACATCACCAGCTTGAGTCTCAATAATCGGAAGGGCAGTAAGGGAACCGCCACCCTTAACTTTTCCTTTAAGGGATTCTGGTAAATCGTTCATTTGAGATGCAATGGCGTCTGATGCGTTAATTTTAGCAGCTCTTTCTAATAATCTTGAGTGAAGGTAAAAAACATCACCAGGGTAAGCTTCTCTTCCTGGAGGTCTTCTAAGTAATAAGGAAACTTCTCTGTAAGCAACCGCCTGTTTAGATAAATCATCAAAAATGATGAGTGCAGGTCTTCCTGTATCTCTAAAATATTCTCCAATTGCAGCTCCAGTAAAAGGAGCATAGAATTGCATTGGTGCAGGGTCTGAAGCATTTGCTGCAACAACAACAGTGTAATCCATTGCACCCGCTTCTTCCAATTTATTCACAATACCTGCAATTGTTGATCCTTTCTGTCCAACAGCAACGTATATACAAAACACAGGTTCACCTCTGTCATAAAACTCTTTTTGATTGATAATTGTATCAATACATACGGTGGTTTTTCCAGTTTGTCTGTCTCCAATTACCAGCTCTCTTTGTCCTCTTCCAATTGGAATCATCGAGTCAATGGCTTTAACACCAGTTTGCAAAGGCTCGTTAACGGGCTGCCTGTAAATAACACCAGGAGCTTTTCGTTCAATAGGCATTTCAAACAACTCTCCTTCAATGGGGCCTTTTCCGTCAATGGGCTCACCTAAGGTATCCACCACTCTCCCCAACATTTTCTCCCCAACATTTACAGCTGCAATTTGTTTGGTTCTTTTGACGTTATCTCCCTCTTTGATTTCGTTTGAGGACCCTAGAAGAACTGCTCCAACGTTATCTTCCTCTAGGTTTAATGCGATTCCTTTAAGACCATTGTCAAATTCAATAAGTTCTCCATATTGAACTCCACCAAGACCATAAATTCTTGCAATACCATCTCCAACCTGAAGTACGGTCCCTACTTCTTCTAATTCAGATCCAGATTTAAATCCTGAGAGTTGCTCTCTTAATATTGCTGATACTTCAGCGGGTTTAATTTCTGCCATTTTTTTTATTTTAATTCTAAAATTCTGCTATATATGGGTTCTCATTGAACGCTTTTTTAAGCTCTCTTATTTCTTTACTAATTGAGGTGTCAATTTGTCGATCTCCGACGCGTAAAATAAACCCTCCAATTATTTCAGGGTTTACTTTTTCAATTATTTCAAAACTGTCTCCCTTTTCTTTTGCATAAAGAGATACGATGCTATCTATTTTATTTTTATCCAGTTTTATTGCAGTAGTTATTTCAGCTGTAATTACGTTATTTAACAACTTGTATTGTTCGATAAATGACTTGGCTATTGCTTGGATAAGAGCTTCTCTTTTTTTCGAAGAAATTAAGTTTAAAAAAAGTAAAGATAGTTCATGTAAATACTCTTTAAATAATGTTGTTAAAATTGCCTGTTTTTTATCAGTATTAACAACAGGACTTTGAAGTAAAAGTTGAAGGTCTTTGTTTTCTGCAACTGTTTTTTCAATTAAAGACATGTCATTAAAAACAGCCTTAAGAACATTTTTTTCTTTTGCCAATCCGATTAGAGATTTAGCATATCTTTTTGCAGCTAAAGCGTCTTTCATTAATTTAAATTTACATCTTTAACAAGGGCATCAACTAGTGCCTTTTGCTTGTCGTTTGAAGAAAGCTGGTCTTTAACTATTTTTTCGGCAATTTCTAAAGATAAAATGGCGACTTGATTTTTTAGCTCTGTAATCGCGGCCATTTTTTCATTCTTTATAACTTCTCTCGCATCACTCAAAATTTTATCAGTTTCTTGCTTAGCCTTAGCTTTAGCATCTGAAATAATTTTATTTTTTGTATCTCTAGCTTCTTTTAGTAAAGCATCTCTCTCTGCAAGAGATTCTTTTTTTATTTTATCTCTTTCGATATTTAGCTGCTCAATTGAGGCTTTTGCCTCATCGGCAGCATTTATTGCTTTTTCTATGCTATCAGACCTTTTTTCTACTGCATCTAATATTGGTTTCCAAGCAAACTTTTTTAAAATAAATACCAGCAATAGAAAGACAACGGAAGTCCAAAATATTAAACCTATGCCTGGTGTTACTAAATCTAATGGATTCATATTGTTTTTTTTAAAGAATTTGCTTGCAACCAACCGTTGCAAGCAAACTCGGTTAATTTACTTAGTGTTACCCTTGTAAAAGAGCTACAACAACACCAAATAGTGCAACCCCCTCAACGAGTGCTGCCGCAATAATCATGTTTGTTTGAATCATTCCAGAATGTTCTGGTTGTCTTGCCATTGATTCCAATGCAGAACCACCAATTCTTCCGATTCCGATTCCTGCTCCAATTGCTGCTAAACCTGCTCCAATTGCTGCTATTCCTGTTACCATTTTAGTTGTGTTTTAGGTTAAACATATATAATTAGTTAGTGGTCTTCCACTATAGCTAATCCGATAAATAATGAGGTTAATAATGTAAAGATGTAGGCTTGAAGAAATGCAACAAGCAATTCAATAAGGTACATGAACAATACAAAAGCTACTGAAACCGGTGCCACCCCAAATGCACCAGCAGTGCCCAAGCCACTTTGAGCCATAAGAATCAAAGAAAGCAAGCTAAGTATTACAATATGACCCGCGGTCATATTTGCAAAAAGTCGTATCATCAAAGCCACAGGTTTGATAAAAATTCCAAGGATTTCAATTGGAAGGAGTATGACATAGAGAGGACCTTTAGCTGCCCATCCCATGCTGTTTCCAAGTGGGTTAAAAATATGGCTCCAATAATTTTTGTTTCCACTGAAGTTGGTAATGATCAATGTAAAAACAGATAGTACAAGTGTTAATGCAATATTTCCAGTTACGTTTGCTGCACCAGGAAGTAATCCAAGCAGATTATTAATTAGAATAAAGAAAAAAAGTGTTAATAAGTAAGGCAAGTATTTTTTGTAATTATGACCAATGTTAGGTTTGGCAACATCATCTTTTACAAATAAAACCAACGGTTCTATAAAAGCTTGTAATCCTCTTGGGACACCATTATTTTTTTGGTATGCTTTAGCTACCGATTGCAAAATAAAAAATAGAAGCACAACTCCGATTAACATGGAGGCTACATTTTTAGTGATGGAAAAGTTTAGAATTTTTTTCCCAGAAGCCTCAGAAATGTGACCGTGTTCATCCATTGAATATGTACGATCTCCTTTGGTAACTGTTTCATGACCGTGATGAAAGGCACTGGACATGAAAAAATCTAGGTTACCTTCAGTTAATAATATGATTGGAAGAGGGATAGAAAAATGCCACTCATCATTAGAGCCAGGTTTAAGGGTGAAGAAATGCCAATCGTGGGCATCTGAAATGTGATGCATAACATCTGGAACGGGGTTGTATAGCTCACTTTCTTCAGATGAGGGAGATTTATCATTTATTCCATCATTATTGCTGCTTGCTGAGATCCCAAGAATTAGAAGGGAGAAGAGAGATATGCCAATTACTTTAAATAGACGCTCCATGTATTTAAGTTTGCCATTAATAATTTCGGCAAAAGTAGATAAATATTTTAGTTATGGAAATGTATATTAAAAGAATTTGATGAGTTCAAGTTTATAAAAGGCATAAACGATATTCCTCCCTCATATATTTACATTATTATTACAATAAAAAAAAAGATATATTTTGATACATATTCTGCAATCGTTAAAATTAAATACATTTAGATAATCAATTAATTGGGTTAGTGAATACGGGATTGAAAAAAGCAATTAAAATAACTGCTGTATTTGTACTTTGGGGAACATTATTATCACCTTTTATTTGTCTGTATTTTTTTTTAAATCTGGCAAATGACTCTTCCCTTCCTGGGTTTGAACAATTGGAAAACCCTAAAACCAATTTAGCCTCGGTAATCTACACTTCTGATCTTGAACAAATTGGTAAATACTACCAAGAAAATCGACTCAATTCTACGTACAACGATTTATCAGAGTGGCTTGTAAAAGCACTAGTGGCAACAGAAGACGAGCGCTATTATGAACACTCAGGAATCGATGTTAGAGCATTAGCTAGAGTGGTTAAAGGAGTTGTTACAGGTAATAGTAGTCAAGGTGGAGGTTCTACCATTTCTCAGCAGTTGTCTAAACTTCTTTTTCCAAGAGAAAAACTAACGAAAGTTCAACTCGTAGTTCGAAAATTTAAAGAATGGATCATTGCAGCTCGGCTTGAAAAAAACTATACCAAGCAAGAAATAATAACGATGTATTTCAACAGGTTTGATTTTTTAAATAATGCAGTTGGAATAAGTAGTGCATCTGCTGTCTATTTTGGAAAGCACCCCAGCGAACTTACAATTCAACAAGCGGCTATGCTTGTTGGAATGGCTAAAAACCCTTCGCTATTTAATCCACTACGCTTTCCTGAAAAAGTAATTAAAAGAAGAGAGGTGGTACTTTTTCAAATGAAAAAAAATGGCTTTCTATCCCAATTGCAATACGATTCAATCAGAGTTTTGCCTTTAGGTCTCAATTACACAAGAGTTGATCATCAAACAGGATTGGCTCCATATTTCAGAGAAACTCTAAGAGCTGAGCTAACAAAAATATTTCGTTCAAAAGATGATCAGGGAATGTTAAGACTACAAAAACCAGACGGTACGTCATATGATTTATATTCTGATGGCTTAAAAGTTTATACAACTATTGACTCTAGAATTCAAAAACACGCGGAATATGCGGTTGCTCAACATTTAAAATACGAATTACAAGATGATTTTTTTAACAATAATAATAAATGGAAGAATCCACCTTTTTCAAATGATTTGAAACAGGATCAAATTGATACTATTATAAATCGAGCATTAAGGCAATCTCAGATTTTTAAAAAGTACAGCGGAAATATATGTGGCTATTGTGAAAGACCAAAAAAATACATTCAGAAAACTGATACTGGGTACGTCTGTTCCTATTGCAACAACTTAACTCTTTTTTTAAATAAAAAACAGATTGACAGTATTCTAAATGAAAAAAGGACAATTAAAGTTTTTGATTGGGCTGCAGAAAATTATGAAAAAGATACACTGATGTCATCCAGAGATTCTATAATTTACTATAAAGGATTATTGCGTGCTAGTCTAGTTTCCATTGATCCTAAAAACGGCCAAATAAAAGCTTGGGTTGGTGGTCCGAATTTTAAACATTTCAAATACGACATGGTAAAAAAAGGAAGAAGACAAGTAGGGTCTATCTTTAAACCTTTTGTATATGCTACTGCAATAGAAATTGGTGCACTGCATCCTTGCGATAAAATTCCAGATATTGAACATTGTGTTGAGGTGCCTTATAACGAATACAGGAATAAATTATGGTGTCCTTCAAATTCTGGTTTAGCGTATACTGGAGAACCAACCCCAATATTCTTTGCTCTTGCATCTTCTATGAACAACATTACAGCAAGCATTATTAAAAAAAGTGGTATGATGAATGAAGTTTTTGATAGGGTTGCGCAGCTTGGAATGGACACTTCGAAATTTACCCCAGTACCTTCAATGGCTTTAGGTGTATTTGATTTATCGGTATATGAAATGGTTGGTGCAATATCGTCATTTGCCAATGATGGTGTATACATTGAACCAACTTTCATTTCTAGAATAGAAGATAAATATGGAAACAGAATTTACGAACCTGAGCGAAATGCCAAGCAAGTTTGGAATGTCGAAACAGCGTACACAATGCTCGAAATGATGAAATTGGTAACATCTGGAGTAAAACATCCCACATTAAAAAATAAATTTAAAAAACCGATAGTTGGGGGAACTGCAGTTCGAATTAGGAGCAGAGATACTACTAAACGACCATACGTTGGAATAACCCAACCTGTAGCAGGTAAAACAGGTACTACTCAAAATCAGTCTGATGGTTGGTTCGTGGGGATAACACCAGACTTAGTAACTGGTGTTTGGGTTGGAGCTGAAGATAGGTCAGTGCGATTTAGAACCGTTAATATGGGAATGGGAACAAACACCGCACTTCCTATTTGGGCATATATGACCAAAAGCATAAATAAAGATACTTTATTAGAAATTACTCAAGAAGATTTTGAAAGACCATTAAGTGTATTAACTCCTCCACTTGAGTGTCAACAGTATTACGATGAGAAAAATTCTTTTGATAATTTGCAACAAGAGGATGAATTAAATATTTGGGGGCAAGAACAAAAAGATAATTTATAATATTGCAAGAAAAAAAGAATGATTAATAAAAAAGTTTCCTCATCCCAAGAGGCTTGTCAGGGAATTGAAAGTGGAATGACTATCATGTTAGGTGGCTTTGGACTTTGTGGGATCCCTGAAAATTGCATTGCAGAGCTGGTGAAAATGCAAATAAAAGACCTCACATGTATTTCCAATAATGCAGGCGTAGATGATTTTGGGTTAGGCTTATTGCTTCAACAGCGACAAATCAAAAAAATGATTTCTTCATATGTTGGTGAAAACGATGAGTTTGAAAGACAAATGCTGAGCGGGGAATTAGAAGTTGATCTGATTCCTCAGGGAAGCTTGGCAGAAAGATGCAGGGCTGGTGGAGCTGGAATTCCAGCATTTTTTACACCTGCAGGCTATGGTACTGAAATTGGTGAGGGTAAAGAGGTGCGAATTTTTAACAATAAACCTCACATCTTGGAATCTGCATTAACTGCCGATTTTGCGATAGTTAAAGCTTGGAAAGGAGATAAAACAGGAAATCTAATTTTTAAGGGAACTGCACGAAATTTTAATCCCTCCATGGCTATGGCTGGTAAAACCACAATTGCTGAAGTTGAGGAGTTGGTTGAACCCGGAGAACTTGATCCGAATCAAATTCATACACCTGGTATTTTTATTCAAAGGATTTTTGAAGGACAGGGTTATGAAAAAAGAATAGAACAAAGAACTATACGGAAAATATGACAGGTTATGGGATTAGATAAAAATGGAATAGCAAAACGAATTGCACAAGAACTTTGTGATGGCTGGTATGTTAACTTAGGCATCGGAATACCGACCTTAGTTGCAAACCATATTCCTGATGGAATGTCCGTTGATTTTCAGTCAGAAAATGGAATTTTAGGAATGGGTCCTTTCCCATTTGAAGGAGAGGAAGATGCGGACTTAATTAACGCAGGAAAACAAACCATTACTGCTTTACCAGGCGCTGTCTATTTTGATTCCTCTTTAAGCTTTGGTATGATAAGAGGACAACATGTACAACTTACTGTTCTTGGCGCCATGGAAGTTTCTGAGAATGGGGACATTGCAAATTGGAAAATTCCTGGAAAAATGGTTAAAGGAATGGGTGGAGCAATGGATTTAGTCGCAAGTGCAGACAATATCATTGTAGCCATGATGCATGCCAATAAAAAGGGAGAAAGTAAGTTGCTTAAAAGCTGCAGCCTTCCCTTAACAGGGGTCAGGTGTGTAAAAAAAATAGTTAGTAATCTAGCTGTTATGGAAATTGCCCAAGAGGGAGGTTTCAAGTTACTTGAAAGAGCCCCAGGCGTTTCTGTTGAAGAAATTAAAAAATACACTCAAGGAAAGTTAATAATTGATGGAGAAGTTCCTGAGATGGTGCTTTAGAAATGAATTCTGAAATGAAAATTGATAAATTATCAATCCTTATTCCTGCTTACAATGAGGCAAAGACAATACACTTAATCTTAGATAAGGTCAAAGAGGTTGAACT
>JAZADZ010000095.1:0-15250 GCA_036123135.1 Bacteroidota bacterium
TTCACACCACAGATTAGTAGATCAGTCAAATTAACATTGTAATCAAACTTCTTTACGGCGGATTACAAACCTTACACATTAAAAAACCGAATTATTCAAGAAAACAGCTCTCTACGTACATTGGGCAAATTCCAAAAAAATTTCACAATAGATTGGTGATTCATTCTCACTATTTACTGCTTATGAAATACAATCTTAAAGGGATTCATCTTTCAAGAGCAATAAGAAAAAAGACCAACTACAAAAATATTTTAGTTTTCCTAATTAGTACAATTGCAAAACAAAAAACAATTTCTTGCTCCTGTCACTCGGTTGAAAAGCTTCTTGAAATTCCAAAATTTTATTCATATGTTTTTTTATCTCCCATGTTTAAAAGTGGAGAACTTAACAGCGATTTTAATGTTAACGCCTTAGCAAATATTATTCCTCAGCTTGATTTTAAAGTACATGCATCCAGTGGAATTAATCTATCCAATTTGGATTCTATTCAAAATATTGGTTTTCATGGAATTGCAACAATGGGAAGTATTTGGTTTAACGATGAAAAACAACCAATTTCACATTTTAAAGATTTCACAAATAAATTAACAACACTTTCTTAACTACTTTGTAGTTTTTCCGTAACCTTTCCAAAAGGTAATCGTAATTTTATTTTGTTAAAACAATCCGCATTCTAATGCCAATTAAAATCCCCATCTCATATTTTTTTCTAATAATCGTAACGTTTTTAATTTCTAATAATTTACATGCTCAACCTGCTGAACGATACATGAGTAGAGCACAATACATTGAAAAGTTTAGCGAAGAGGCTGTTAATCAAATGGTTGAGTATAAAATACCAGCAAGTATAACCCTTGCTCAAGGAATCCTAGAAAGTAGTAATGGGAATTCTGAATTGGCTAAATACGGTAACAATCATTTTGGTATAAAATGCCACAATTGGGAAGGTCAAACCATTTACCAAGATGATGATAAAAAAAATGAATGCTTCAGGAAGTACAGCTCTGCAATGGAATCTTACAAAGACCACTCCGTTTTTTTATCTACCAGATCAAGGTATTCCTCTCTATTCGAATTAAAATTAAATGACTATAAAGGATGGGCAAAAGGACTAAAAAAAGCAGGGTATGCAACAAATCCAAAATATGCTTCGATTTTAATCGCATTGATTGAAAATCATCAACTTAATAAATTTGATGAGTCTTTCTTATTGGCTCGTTCGAAAAAAACTGCAACTATTTCAAAAAGTGGTATTGATCATATTCACCAACCTATTTCTCATAGTGTAGAGATTCATAATAATAACATAAAGTTTATTAGAGCAAAAAAAGGGGATACTTTTTATGGAATTGCTAAAGAATTTGAAATGGGTATATGGCAAATTTATAAGTACAATGATTTAAAAAACGGAGATATTTTAAAAGAAGATGACATCATTTTTCTGCAACCAAAAAGAAATAGAAGTAGAATTCGGTATCACATCGTAAAAAATGGAGATGATTTGAATACCATTTCTCAAAAACATGGAGTTAAGCTCAAAAGAATTTTAAGATTAAATAAATTAAAATCTGATTCAAATTTAATTATTGGAAGCAAAATTTATTTAAAAAAATTCGTTCAATAATACATTAGATAATTGATTTATATATTCGTTTAAAATTTTAATAAAAATGATCTCAATCGACCAATTTGAAGAGTTGACCAAACGCCTGGATGCGTTGAGGGGGTATCTTTGACGTAGAACGTAAAAAAACTGAAATTGCTGAAGAAGAGTTAAAAACTCAAGATCCTGAATTTTGGGACGATCCTAAAGCTGCTGAAGTTATTCTAAAAAAAATCAAACAAAAGAAATTTTGGGTAGATTCTTGTAATACAATTCAAACCCAAATGGATGATGCCCATGTTTTGTATGAGTTTTTCAAAGAAGGAGAAGTTGATGAAAAAGAAATTGAAGGTGTATTCTTTAAAACTGAAAAATTAATTGAGGAGCTAGAACTAAAAAACATGCTATCCAAAGAGGAGGATAGTCTTGATGCTATTCTACAAATAACAGCTGGAGCAGGAGGAACTGAAAGCTGCGATTGGTCCTCAATGCTCATGAGAATGTACTTAATGTGGGCAGAAAAAAACAATTACAAAGTAAAAGAACTCAATCATCAAGAAGGGGATGTAGCAGGAATTAAAACCGTTACTTTAGAAATTACTGGTGATTTTGCTTTTGGATATCTTAAGGGCGAAAATGGTGTTCACCGGTTGGTAAGAGTAAGTCCATTTAATGCTCAAGGAAAAAGAATGACTTCCTTTTCTTCAGTATATGTTTATCCCTCTGTTGATGATTCTATTGATATCAAAATTAATCCTGCAGATATATCTTGGGATACCTTTAGAAGCGGTGGTGCTGGAGGACAAAATGTCAATAAGGTTGAAACCGGTGTTCGGCTAAAGCATGGCCCAAGTGGTATTGTAATAGAAAATACAGAGTCGAGATCACAATTGGCAAACAGAGAAAAAGCCATTCAATTGTTGAAGTCTCAGCTGTACGAAATAGAAATCAGAAAGCAAAGAGAAAAGCAAAATGAAATTGAAGCTGGTAAAAAGAAAATCGAATGGGGCTCTCAAATAAGAAGCTATGTCTTGGATGACAAAAGAGTCAAAGATCACCGTACAAATTTTCAATCCAATGACCCATTCAAAATCTTAGACGGCGAATTGGATGATTTTTTAAAATCTTTTTTAATGGAAAAAGGAACTTCTAATTAAAATTTAATTTCACACATTTCATATGCAACGAATTCAAGTTGTTTTTCGTCTTAAAATGGTTAATTTAGTGGTCGCTAAAATAAATCAATTTGAAAGATGTTTATATGAGAAACTTTTACAAATCTTCGCTCTTTTTTCTAATTATTTTGCCCTTCTTCCATTTTGCACACGATGGCATTAAAAATGGCTTCCATTTTACTGAAAATAAGGGCCAACTTAAAAGCAATGTTCTTTACCATTGTGAACTTCCTACAGGAAATCTATTTTTAGAAAAAGATCGATTCACTTTTGATATTTTTTCTAGTGAAGAAATGAATTCAGTTCTAAGACAGAAACATCAGTCAAGAGAACAAAAAAATAATTCTGCAACAAAACAAATAAATTACAATAGAGAATCTATTGAACTGGAGAAACAATATACCAAGCACTCCTATTCAATGGTTTTTGATGGAGCTAACTTAAGCCCTGCAGTTCAATCTAAAAATGAACTCTTTGGATATAAAAACTTTTTTCTAGGAAATAATTCTTCCAATTGGTCTTCAAATGTAAAGTCTTACAAAGCTGTACAATATTCGAATCTTTACAATTTCATTGATCTTGAAATTTATTCTGAATTTGAATGGATGAAGTATGACTTTATTGTTCATCCAGGCGGAAATACAAGCGACATTAAAATAAATTATTTAGGCGTAAATGATCTAACTGTAAATAACAAGGGGCAATTGGTAATAGGGTTGTCTACTGGAGAAATTAAAGAAATAAAACTTAGTGCTTATCAAAATATTAACGGTAAAAGAATCACTGTCCCTTGTTATTTTGTACAAACCAACAATTCAATTTCTTTTGATTTTCCTGATGGATACGACAATTCAGAGGATTTAATCATTGATCCTGTTTGGGTCTTTTCGACTCTTACCGGCTCTACTGCTGATAATTGGGGATTTACAGCAACTTACGATACAATTGGGAATCTCTATGCTGCTGGAATTGCTTTTGGTATTGGATACCCAACCACTATTGGAAGTTATTCAACAACAACTCTTGGAGGTGATTTTGACATCTCAATCACAAAATTTGACACCACTGGATCCTCAATTATATATTCTACCTACCTAGGAGGAACTCAAAATGAAATGCCACACAGTTTGGTTCATGACTCTCAAAATAACTTAATCATTCTTGGATCTTCAGGATCTTCCAATTACCCTACCACATTTGGAGCATATGACCAAACCTTCAACACAGGATGGACGCAATATACCAACATGTGGGGAAATCAATATACTGTTGGATGTGACATAGTGATTACTAAACTTAATGCAATTGGAAATATTTTAAATTCCACCTTCATTGGTGGTACGGACAACGAAGGAATCAATGAAAGTCTTGTATTCAATTATGCAGATCAAGGAAGAGGCGAAATCGTTGTAGATAATAACGACGACATCTACGTAGCAACATCAACATGGTCTCCAGATTTTCCCGTTACAAATGGATCATCAATGAATATTGGTGCAGGTTGGGTAGCGTCTGATGCAATAGTTTTCAAAATGAATAATGCCCTAAGTGCGCTAAACTGGTCTACCTATCTAGGAGGGTCTAGTTACGAGGCAGGTTATTCAATTCGTGTCTCCAACCAAGGTAAAGTATTTGTTTGTGGAGCAACCTCCAGCCAAGATTTTGGAGCTACACCCGGAGTTATAGGGCCTACACTATTTGGAAATTTTGGTACAACTTGGGGTGACATGGACGGTTTTGTCGCAAGCTTCAATGCCACAAATGGTGCAACTTTAGCAAAAACCTACATTGGAACATCTACATATGATCAAGCGTTTATAATAGAGGTGGATGATTTTGAAGATGTATACATTATTGGTCAAACTTTAGGTAATTACCCAGTTGTGAACGCTTCCTATTCTAATCCAAATAGTCCACAATTCATTCACAAACTAAATTCTAGTCTTACTTCAACTGAATACAGTACAGTTTTTGGAAGTGGTTCGCTGGCTGCAGTAAACATCTCTCCCACTGCTTTTCTTGTCGATAAATGTGGAAATGTTTACGTCTCTGGATGGGGGGGTGGATTTAATAGTGCAACTGGTGGAGCAGCATTCAATCCCATCGCTGGTGGAAGTGTTTTGGGGATGCCATTAACTGTTGACGCTCAACAAAGTACTACTGACGGAAGTGATTTTTACTTTTTTGTAATGGAAAGAGATGCCACAGGCCTTTTATACGGTTCCTACTTAGGAGATCCAATTGCTGCTGAACATACTGATGGAGGAACTTCAAGATTTGACCCTGAAGGTGTCGTTTATCAATCTGTTTGCGCCTCCTGTGGAACAGGAAGTTTTCCGACAACACCTGGCGTTTGGTCCAGTGCAAATCCAGCGTCTGGAATATGCAACATGGGAGCAATTAAATTTGAATTTGATTTTCAGGGAGTCGAAGCTTCTGCAACTGTTCCTCCAAACGTTACCATGTGTACCAATACTTATTCTGTTGATTTTAGTTCTGCAGGAACATATCCTCAACACTTTTGGGACTTTGGAGACGGTTTAGGTACTTCAACAGCAGCAAATCCTACTTACACCTATGCCAATGTTGGACAATATACAGTTATGTATGTTGCAATAGACCCATCAAGCTGCAACGTTTCAGATACAGCTTATTTCAACGTAGAATTAATACAAGCTCCAACATTCGATGCCAATTTTAATCTTCCAACTATTCCGCCCTGTTCTGATCCTACAGTTGTAACAGTCAATGCGAACGTAAGTGGTACTGGAATCGATTCGCTGCAATGG
Source organism: Bacteroidota bacterium (assembly GCA_036123135.1). Classification (GTDB taxonomy): domain Bacteria; phylum Bacteroidota; class Bacteroidia; order Flavobacteriales_D; family Parvicellaceae. Next base: position 5,568 of record JAZADZ010000095.1, read on the forward strand.
AATATGGGAGATGGAACAATTTATACCAACATCAATTCCATTTCTCATGCATACTCTAATCAGGGAATCTATCCTATTGAAGTAATTGCTTGGGACTTGACCTGTGGTTTTAGTGATACCATTCAAGATACATTAAATTTTCTTTCTGATTTTTCAAGCGCTGTTGCAACAGCTCCTGCCGATACCACTTTATGTTCTTCTCCACCATTCAATATGAATTTTACGTCCGATGGAAGTACTCCAAATGTTTTTTGGGACTTTGGTGACGGAAATACGTCGACACAACCCAACCCAACCAATGCATATGCAGATAGCGGATCCTACCAAGTAATGTTCATTGCTATTGATTCGAACACTTGTAATATAGCAGATACAGCTTTTTTCAATGTTGAATTACTACAAGCAGCCACATTTAGTGCACAAATTGATGTGCCAACCATTCCTCCTTGCTCTGATCCAACCCTTATTCCATTAAATGCATCGTTTACTGGAACTGGTGCTGATTCAATTGTATGGAATCTTGGAGATGGAACTGTATTTATTGATTCATCAAGCTTTTCCTACAATTACACTTCTCCTGGAATATATACAGTTACAATGACTGCATGGGATCTTACTTGCAACAACACCAATACTATTACACAAGTTGTAGACTTTAATTCAACTTACTCAACTGCTACTGCAACCGTTCCTCCAGACACGCTTCTTTGTTCTTCCCCTCCTTACAACATGAACTTTACTTCAAATGGAAGTACACCAAATGTATTTTGGGACTTTGGAGATGGCAATACCTCCACTCTTCAAAACCCTACAAATGCTTTCGCTGATAGTGGAACCTATGTTGTAACATTTGTTGCAATCGACTCCACAACTTGTAACATTGCAGACACTGCAACGTTTGTTGTAGACCTACAACAAGCTGCTACCTTCAATGCTCAAATTGATGTACCCACCATTCCTCCCTGCTCTGATCCTACTCTAATTCCTCTGAATGCATCATTTACTGGCTCTGGTGCCGATTCCTTGTCTTGGGATTTAGGAGACGGTACGGTATATAACGATTCAACAAATTTTACCTATTATTATTCGAATCCAGGAATTTACACGATTTCCATGACTGCATGGGACTTCACATGCAACAATACCAATACAGTTACTCAGGTGGTTAATTTCTTATCAACCTTTTCAAGTGCTGTAGCGAACGCTCCTGGTGATACGACCATTTGTTCAGCACCTCCTTTTAACATAAATTTTTCCTCGGATGGAAGTACCCCAAATGTTTTTTGGGATTTCGGAGATGGAAATACATCAACCCAACCAAACCCCATCAATGCATATTCTGATAGTGGAGCCTACCAAGTAATGTTTATCGCAATTGATTCAACTACATGTAACATTGCTGATACCGCCTTTTTTAATGTTGAGATTATTCAAGCTCCAACATTTAATGCAAGTTTTACCTTACCAACAATTCCTCCATGTACGGATCCAGATTCTGTTGTTGTAAATGCTTCATTTACTGGAACTGGTTTGGACTCTCTTGTTTGGAATATGGATGATGGAACAATAATTATTGACTCAACATCTATTTCGCACAGCTATACAAATGAGGGTATTTACAACATCTCAGTGTCTGCTTGGGGATTTTGTGGAAACGATACTACCATTTATCAAACCTTCAACTTCAACACAGATAGTTCCTTGGCAGTTGCTTATGCGCCGCAGGATACAATTTTATGTACAACTGCTCCATTTTCAATTGCATTTAGTTCGTACGGAACTAATCCAACTCAACTATGGGATTTTGGAGACGGGAATTCTTCTACTGTTGCTAATCCTACTCACGTTTTTGCCGATACCGGAAGCTATGTAGTTACTTATATTGCAATTGATAGTAGTTCTTGTAATATTTCTGACACTGCTGTTTTCAATGTTTCTCTCATTCAAGCTGAAGAATTCTCTGCTGAGCTAAATTTTGATCCTCCACCACCTTGCGGTATTGACAGTCTCTTAGTTGAACTTGCATTTACAGGTTCTGGAGCTGACTCTTTAATATGGGACATGGATAATGGAGATGTATTCAATGATTCAAGTCTTACTTATTATTATACTGAACCTGGTACTTATCAGGTTTCTCTTACTGCCTATGACATTGAATGCAATTACGTTGAAACCATTTCTGAAACTGTTTTATTTGCTGGAAATTTCACAAGTGAAGATGTTGTTCCTAATGTTTTCTCTCCAAATGGAGATGGAAACAACGATCAATTATCATTCATGCGAGTAAATGACACTAAAGAATTTAAAATTACCATCTACAATCGGTGGGGTTCAGTAATTTATGAATCTACTAATGCAAATTTAAGTTGGGATGGGATTTCACCTGGAGGTAAGGAAGCTAGCCCAGGTGTTTATTTCTTTGAAATTCGCTATACAGATAAATGTAGTGATATAGAAAATCTTAAAACTGGGTATATCCACTTAGTAAGATAAACAATGGAATATTATCATAACCCAAGATGTAGGAAAAGCAGAGAAGGTTTGAAACTATTAGAATCAAAAGGAATACGTCCTACAACTATTTTATACCTTAAAAATCCTCCAAGCAAAGAAAAGCTCACCCAAATCATCCAACTCCTTAATTTATCTGCATTTGATTTAATTCGAAAAAATGAAGCTGTTTATAAAGAAAGTTTTAAAAACAAAGATTTGTCTGAAAATGAATATATCGATGTACTATTGAACAATCCGATATTGATTGAGCGACCAATATTTGTTACAGAAAAAAGTGCTGTGATAGGAAGACCACCAGAAAAAATATTAGAAATTATTTAGACTTTCTCTGAGAAACCTCTTTTTGCCAATTGTGCTTTCATAATTGAAATCACTCCCCAGTTTACCCAAAGTCCAATAAATCCCGAAAGGAATAAAAGTACCCAAAACGCCATACCAAAGAAAAATAAGAAAATTGCAAAACCTATTGACATATCGATTAATTTTGAATCCGATTTCAGACAAAAATACTATTAAAAACAATATGGAATGAATTTTAGGATTGAAAAAGATACTATCGGTGAAGTTAAAGTTCCATCTGAAAAATACTGGGGTGCTCAAACAGAACGTTCTAGAAACAATTTTAAAATTGGTGATGAGAGTTCCATGCCAATTGAAATTATTTATGCATTTGCAATTTTAAAGAAAGCTGCTGCAATTGCCAATTTCAAATTGAATGTATTGACTCAGGAAAAAATGAACTTAATATCGAAAGTATGTGATGAAATTCTTGAAGGAAAACACGACAATCAGTTTCCACTAGTGATTTGGCAAACGGGTTCAGGAACTCAAAGTAACATGAACATCAACGAGGTAATTTCAAATAGAGCACATGTTATTGAAGGCAAAAAATTGGGAGAAGGTGAAAAAACATTATTACCAAATGATGACGTAAACAAGTCTCAATCCTCAAATGACACCTTCCCAACTGGAATGCATATTGCGTGCTACAAACTCATAATTGAAAACACAATACCCTCAATCGAAAAGTTAAGAGATACATTAAACGACAAAAGCAACGCCTTTAACTCAGTAATTAAAATCGGAAGAACCCACCTTATGGATGCAACTCCGCTAACTCTTGGACAAGAATTTTCGGGATACGTATCCCAACTTAATCATGGTCTTAAAGCACTCAAAAACACACTGCCTCATCTTGCTGAACTAGCATTGGGAGGCACAGCTGTTGGAACTGGCCTAAATACACCATCTGGTTACTCTGATTTAGTTGCTAACACTATTGCTGAATTAACTGGACTTCCTTTTGTCAGTGCAGAAAATAAATTTGAAGCTCTTGCTGCTCACGACGCATTGGTTGAAACGCATGGAGCTTTGAAACAATTGGCTGTATCTATTAATAAAATTGCTAATGACATTCGATTAATGGCCTCTGGTCCACGATCAGGAATTGGAGAATTAATTATTCCTGCAAATGAGCCTGGATCTTCCATTATGCCTGGAAAAGTAAATCCTACTCAAGCAGAAGCTATTACTATGGTATGTGCCCAAATAATGGGAAATGATGTTGCTGTAAGTGTCGGAGGAGCTCAAGGTCATTATGAATTAAATGTGTTCAAGCCCATGATGGCGAATAACTTAATTCAAAGTGCTAAAATTTTAGGGGATGCTTGCGCATCTTTTAATGAAAACTGTGCCAAAGGAATTGAACCCAATCAAAAAAAAATTGATGCACTTTTGAACAATTCCCTTATGCTTGTTACCGCTTTAAATACAAAAATTGGTTACTATAAGGCAGCTGAAATTGCCAACACTGCACATAAAAATGGAACTACTCTCAAAGAAGAAGCAATTCGTCTAGGCTATGTTAAAGAGGAGGATTACGATAAGTGGGTGGATCCTAAAAATATGATATAACTTGATGGAACAACAAAAGTCATCACTAAAAAAAATTATTGGTTTTGTAATCATTGGATTAATTGTATTAATCACCATTAGATACATTATTAAGCTTCCCGCAATTTTAAAATTATTGGCACTGGGAGCTGACATCATTAGCATATACTTGACATATAACTATTTCATTAATAACAAAACAAAAAAATAAAAACAACAAAATGGAACCAACGGAAATTGAATCATCAAAAATTATTAGAGGAGGACTTATTGGAGGATTAGGGGTAATTCTTGTAATTGTTTTTTTCATGTCATGGACAGATATTAATCCTGGAGAAGAAGGATTTATCTATCGACCCTATGGTGGAGGTATAGACCAAGAAACATATTATACTGAAGGAACTTATTTAATTGCTCCATGGAACGAAATGATTACTTACAATACTCTACAACAAAGTAGAGAATATTCTTCAAAAGTAATGGAGAAGAATGGTATGGAAATTGGAATTGATGTAACCATTAATTATAATCCAATGAAAGGCGGAACTGCTCGACTTCACCTTAAGCACGGTAAATCTTATGAGTCGTCTTACATAGATGCAAAAGTTAGGGGTGTAATTAAAGATGTAATTGGTAGGTATGAATATGAGGAAATTTACTCCACCAAGAGAGAATCATTAGAAACTGAGATGGACAATATGTTTGAATCAGAGTTTCCAGACAATTTTATTACCTACAACTTCTGTGAGATAGCTGATGTAAATCTACCAGAAAATGTAAAAACTGCAATCACAGAAAAAGAAACTCAAAAACAAAGAAACCAAAAAGCAAAAGAGCTTGAACAAGAGCAAGTTTATCTAGCAAATGCTGAGGTTCAAAAGGCAGAAGGTGAAAAAAAGGCAGCTATTCTACGAGCAGAGGGGAAAGCTGAGGAAATTAGATTGGTTCAATCACAATTGGCTAAGTCTCCAAACTATGTGGAATTGGTTAAGTGGAAAGGATATGCTGAGGGTAAAGGGTCACCCTATGGAGAAAATAACGTTTTTGGAGCAGGAACATCAGTTATTAAAGGATTGAAGTAATTTTTCTGCATTACACTCATAAAAAAAGCCACTTTAATGTGGCTTTTTTTATTGATTTACTTTATACTATTTGGCTTTTACTTCCTTAGCTTCGACATCTTTATTTTGAGGAATTTCCAATGGCTCAGTCAGTGCATTTTTATCTAATGTGAACTTAATTGCATCAGTGGCAGATTTTGTTCTCAAATAATACATTCCAGTCTTAAGACCAGCCTTCCATCCATAAAAATGCATTGAAGTGAGTTTTGCAAAATTTGCATTTTCCATAAAAATGTTTAGCGATTGGGACTGATCAATAAAGGCGCCTCTATCGGCAGCCATGTCCACAATAACTTTTTGAGAAATTTCCCATGCAGTTTTATATAGCTCTTTAATATTATCGGGAATCTCATCAATATTTTGTACCGATCCATTTGAAGCCATTAATTTGTTTTTTAACGAATCGTTCCATATTCCGAGCTTAACCAAATCTCTCAATAAGTGTTTGTTTACAATTATAAACTCTCCTGAAAGTACTCTTCTAGTATATATGTTAGATGTATACGGCTCAAAGCACTCGTTGTTGCCTAAAATTTGGGCAGTTGAGGCTGTTGGCATAGGAGCTAAGAGAAGAGAATTTCTCACACCATGCTCGATAACTTCCTTTTTTAAAACATCCCATTCCCAACGATCTGAAGGTTTAACACCCCACATATCAAATTGGAAAATTCCTTCAGAGATTGGAGATCCTTTCCAAGTCTCGTAAGGACCATTCTCAATTGCAAGATCCTTAGATGCCGTAACAGCAGCATAATAAATCGTTTCAAAAATATCTTTATTTAAATCTTTGGCGTTTTGAGAATCGAAAGGATATCTAAGTAGTATGAATGCATCTGCTAAACCTTGAACACCAATTCCAATTGGACGATGTCTCATGTTAGAATTTCTAGCTTCAGGAACAGGATAAAAATTAGCATCAATAACACGATCTAAATTTTTAGTCACTCTGTAAGCAACCTTGAACAATTTATCATGATCAAATTTTCCATCTTTCACAAACTTTGGTAGAGCAATTGAAGCAAGGTTACAAACAGCTACTTCGTCTGGAGCAGTATATTCAATGATTTCAGTACATAAATTTGAAGACTTAATTGTACCTAAATTCTTTTGGTTTGATTTTGAATTTGCCGCATCCTTGTACAACATGTATGGAGTACCTGTTTCTATTTGACTTTCTAGAATTTTAAACCAAAGGTCTTGCGCTTTTATGGTTTTTCTTCCTTTACCCTCCTTTTCATACTTCTTGTAAAGCTTTTCAAAATCTTTACCATAAGTGTCGGATAATCCTTTGCATTCATTTGGACACATCAGAGTCCAATCGCCATTTTCCTCAACACGTTTCATAAATAAATCAGGCATCCATAGGGCATAAAACAAATCTCTTGCTCTTTGTTCTTCTTTACCATGATTTTTTTTGAGATCTAAAAAATCAAAAATATCAGCATGCCATGGCTCAATATATATGGCAAAAGAACCTTTTCTTTTACCACCACCTTGATCTACGTATCTTGCTGTGTTGTCAAAAACTCTAAGCATGGGAACTATTCCATTGGATGTTCCGTTTGTTCCTTTGATGTAAGAACCAGTGGCTCTAATATCGTGGATGGATAACCCAATACCACCAGCAGATTGCGAAATTTGAGCACACTGCTTAAGTGTATCATAAATGCCTTCAATGCTGTCTTCCTTGGTGGTTAACAAAAAACAAGATGACATTTGAGGCTTTGGAGTACCAGAATTGAAAAGTGTTGGGGTTGCGTGAGTAAACCAACCCTCACTCATGTAGTTGTAGGTTTCAATTACAGCATCTAAATCATTTTTATGAATTCCAACTGCAACACGCATGATCATTTGTTGTGGTCGTTCGGCGACCTCTCCTTTCATCTTTAGAAGATAAGACCTTTCAAGGGTTTTAAAACCGAAATAATCGTATCTAAAATCTCTGTCATATATGATATTGGAATCAAGTAAATCAGCATTTTTCTTAACTATTTCACTTACTTCGTCTGAAATTAGAGGCGCCTTTTCACCATTTTTTGGATCAATGTAATTGTGTAGGTCATTAACTGTTTCGGAAAATGACTTTTTGGTGTTTTTGTGCAAATTTGAAACCGCTATTCTTGATGCCAAAAGTGCATAATCTGGATGCGTAATTGTGTTCGTGGCAGCAACTTCTGCAGCTAAATTGTCCAATTCACTTGTGGTTACTCCGTCGTATAGCCCTTCAATCACTTTCATAGCTACTTTTTCAGGTGTTACTAACGGATTCAGGCCGTAGCAAAGTTTTTTAATTCTGGCGGTAATCTTATCAAATTTTACTACCTCTCTCCTATTATCTCTTTTTAATACGTACATATAAAAAACTTTTTAAAATTCTTCGTCGAAACTAATTTTCCCCCCACCTTCGTTTTTGTTAAGAACACCAGCTTTTTGATATTCTCCAACTCTTTTCTCAAAAAAGTTGGTTTTTCCTTGAAGGTTAATCATGTCCATAAAATCAAATGGATTTGAAGCATTGTAGATTTTTTCGTTATCTAGCTCAACAAGCAAGCGATCTGCAACAAATTCGATGTACTGACACATTAAATCTGAGTTCATTCCAATAAGCCTTACTGGGAGTGATTCAACAACAAATTCTTTTTCAATTTCTACGGCGTCAGCAATGATCTTTCTAACATCTTCTTTATGAAGTTTATTCACTAAATGATTGTTATACAACAAACATGCAAAATCGCAGTGCAGTCCCTCATCTCTTGAGATTAATTCATTTGAGAAGGTAAGACCAGGCATTAGACCTCTTTTCTTTAACCAAAAAATAGAACAAAAAGAGCCGGAGAAAAATATACCTTCAACAGCTGCAAAAGCGATTAAACGTTCAGCATACGAACCATTTTCAATCCAACGCATTGCCCAATCAGCTTTTTTCTTCACGGGTTCAAAAGTTTCAATGGCATTAAAGAGATAATCTTTTTCTTTGGAATCCTTGATGTATGTATCAATCAACAACGAATACGTTTCAGAATGGATATTTTCCATCATGATCTGAAAGCCGTAGAAAAATTTTGCCTCAGTATACTGAACTTCACTCAAAAAGTTTTCGGCAAGATTTTCGTTTACAATTCCATCCGATGCGGCGAAAAAAGCCAGAACATGTTTGATAAAAAAACGTTCATCATCATTTAGCTTATTTGACCAATCATTAAGGTCTGAAGCTAAATCTAACTCTTCTGCAGTCCAAATGCTTGCTTCTTGTTTTTTATACATTTCCCAAATGTCAGAATGTTGGATTGGGAATAACACAAACCTGTTTGGATTTTCTTTTAAAATTGGTTCTTCAAGTGAAAGATCATTAGAAAGCTCCTTATTCAAATCGACGTTTTCTGCTTTAATTTCTGCTGGTGATTTTTTATCCATAAATGGTCAAATTTTAAACTATATTTATATTTGTTACGTAAAAAATAAGAGAAAAAAAATCCTAGTTCGGTTGATGAAACCGATTGTTGGGTACGCTTTAAAAAGCGTTTTGATTCTAAATTTTACGTTTAAAAAACTCTAATTGAGAAGTACAAAAATTCAAAAAAAACTTAGATGGGGCAAGGAAATTCAATTCACATTTTAATGAGTTATTAACACGTTTTTTTGATAACTCTATAACTTTCTGAAAGTCAATAAAAAAGGCCTTGAATTAGTGAAAAAGGTTTTTTTTGAACAATTATTTGCATCATTCTCTAGTTGTTATCACCTAATTTACAAAGAGTTAAGTACGTTCTTATTTTGTCTATAATGCTTTATCAATGCAATTGTGTTAACAACAACTAATGACTATTATTTTTGAATCCAATAAAATTTTAGGTAATGTTTGTGATGTAATTTTGAAATTTAATTTCACATTTCAGACGCATCAGATTTTTTTAAATGTGCTTCAATTTTAAGCAATTTGCTGTAAAAATTATCTCCCCATTTTCGAACTATTGCATTTTTTAAAAAGCGAAAAACTGGTAGTTTTAATTTTTCACCACAGTCACAAGCTGGCTTACAAATGTCCCAATTATTGTAGTTCAGTGCTTGTACTGAATTTAATTTTGAAACTCTAATGGGATATAAATGACATGAAATTGGCTTTACAATTTTCGAATTACTTTGATTGTATGTTTT
>JAZADZ010000096.1:0-21140 GCA_036123135.1 Bacteroidota bacterium
TGTTTGATGAGTTGGAGAGCTAATTTTAAGCTGATATTTTCCAGGGTCAATTGCTACTGTAAATAATCCATTATTTTTATTAGGAAGATATTTCCCATAAATCACATTAGACTGTGTTGAATTGATTTCAATTTCTACAGAGTCAATAGATTTAAGCGTGGAATCCTCTTTAACAGACATTAGAAAAATGACAGGTTTTAATATTACGTCTTTGTAATTTATTCTGTAGATGTCATAGTTGCCAAGACCGCCTTTTCGCAATGAGGAAATATAGGCATGTTTGTTTTTTCTTGAAAAACAAATCGTTTTTTCATCATATGGTGAATTGATTGGAAACCCTAGATTTTCAGGGTCTGACCAAACGTTTTCTTCAATATTTAATTTGGTTTTAAATAAATCATATTGACCGATTCCAGGAAGTCCATTAGAGCTAAAGTAAAGACAACTATCAAACGAATTGAAATATGGATATTCTTCGTTGAGCGCTGAATTAATTGCATATAAATTTTCTGCTTCTCCCCATTGACCATTGGGTAATTTTTTCATAATGTAAATATCATTTCCTCCTAATCCTCCAGGACGGTCGCTTGAGAAAAATATGATATTTTCATCTACATTGAAAGTTCCAGAGCTTTCATTGAATTTCAAGGAGTTCAGTCCTTGATTCAGCAATTCTTTTCGTTTGTAAACACGTCCTCTTTTTTTAGATTTAAATACATCTATTTGCTGTCTAAATGAAGGGTGTTTAACTGTCACATAAATATAGCTTCCATCATCTTTGATTCCAGTACATTCGTCATGGAAATTGCCGTTTAAAGATTTACAGTTTTTTGATCTTGAGAAATTGAAGCCAGTAAAGTTATTGGTATATATATCAGAGTAAAAATTTCCAAATATATCAGCGATTCCTTTATTACCCTTTCTATTAGAAGAAAATACCAATATTCTCTCTTTCTTGTCAATGAATGGATTTGTTTCCTCGAAACTAGTGTTTACTTTGTCACCAAGATTTTCTATTTCTACATTTTTAGGTGAAGAAATTTGAGTTTGAGCGAAGTTGAATCGTTCAAAAAGTATCGGAATTTCCTTTTTGTATCTTCCAGGTTTCAGTTCATAGAGTCTAAGGAACTCTAAGGCTTTTTCGAAATCCAAATTATATGAATATGCCAGAGCCAAATAGTAGAGAATTTCTTTATCGTATTTTTCAAAGGCAAGACATTTTTTGAAGTATCTAATGGATTTTGATTTATCAATGTTTGAATTTAAATAACACAGACCAATATTTTTTAATGCGTTTTTATCGTCTGGATGGTCTGCCAAATGAAGTCTGTAGCTGATTATAGCACTTAAAAAGTTTCCATTATTGAAATGTTCCTTTGCCTCGCTTAAGTCTTGACTATGAAGACTTGTAAATAAAAAAACATGTAATATCAGTAATATGGTTGAAAACCTTTTCAAATAGAATTGCTAATAAATAAAGATATCTAGGAAAAATGATTAAACCCTAAAATGCCGTTATTTTAATGTACTGGTATTTTGAATATTTACTTTTGTTCAAGTAGTCAGCTTGGTACCTTGGTCCTTGAACCAAAGAGTTCTCTGAAACAATCTTAAAATTATTAGTATCAATCCCGAGTTCAATCAACCTTTCTTTGAGGATTTCTTTTGCATTTAGTGTTCTTTTAGCCGCTAAGTCTTTATTGTTTAGATAGGTTCTTGTTGGAACGGTAGATGCGCTTCCCTCTAGTTCTATTTTTACAATACCATTATTTTTAATTATTTCACTTACTCCTTCAATAAATTGTGCAAATCGTTCTTTTTCATTTCCAAATCCTTTTTCATTGTAGCCATAGAAAATTTGAAAACTTACAGGCTCGATTTTTTCTTTTGTTGAAATAGATTCATCCTTTTTTTCTTCTTTAATACTTTTCTTTTGATTTTTAACAGAATTGGTTGTTATTTCTTTACTTGTATTCTCTGTTGGAGTTTCAATTCTACTAGTTGCAACATCTTGAATTTTATTGCTTTCAATGCTGGAATCTTTATCAGATAAAGGAATACCCTCAATTGTGATCACTTTGTTAATTTCCTGATAGGTGGATTCACATGGCAGAGTAAACTCAGTACTGTAGAATATTTCTTCGTTTTGAGTGTATTCCACTAGATACTCATGGCAAGGTATTAGGCTGAAGACATATGAACCATTTCTTCTATTTGGAGTGTATTGCTGAAATAAATCTTCGTTGTCATCCGAAAGATCATACACCCAAATTACAATTCCCTGAGGGATTTTATCGAGAGAACCTGGATCGATATAGCCTTTTAATATGGCCAAAGGTGCAGATTCTTTAGCATCTCCAAGGAACACTTTATAAATATCCTTTTCTCCATACCCTTCTTCATTGGATGATGCATAAAAGCCATTTTTTCCGTCGGCATTGGTAGTGAAATACAAATCATCTTCTACTGTGTTAAGCGGATAACCCATATTTACAGGAGCGGTCCATTTGCCTTCATCGTTTAGTTGGGTATGAAAAATATCGAATCCACCCATACTATTTTCTCCGTTGGAGCTAAAATAGAGCGTTTTACCGTCTGGATGTAAAAAAGGGGAATCTTCATCAAATGGAGTGTTTATTGGAGGACCAACATTAAAAGGCTCTGACCATTCTCCATTGGGAAGTTTGACTAGTCGGTAAATATCTCTACCTCCATAACCACCCTCTCGGTCGCTCACAAAAAACATTTTATTGCCGTCTATTGACGAAGTAACATGAGTTTCCCAGGCTGATGAGTTGACTGCAGAAAGCTTTTTTGGCGAATAATAGTTATCGTCATCACGCTCAGAAACATAAATATCACCATTTCCTTCGTTATCGTCTTTGTAGAAATAAAGAAACTGTCCATCGGGAGAAACACTTACGGTTGCTTGATTGCTATTGGGTCTATTGAAATCAGCAAGTTCAGGAGGCCCCCATTGATTGGTCTTAAAGTTTTTATACGAAACGTACACATCTTCAAAATATTTGCCATCTTGAGGACTGTAAATGCCTCTGTTGGATACTTGATTGGAATCCGTTCGAAGCCTCCTTGATGTGAAAAAAAGCATGCTTTCATCAGCAGTTATTACAGGACTAAAATCAGGATATTCACTGTTAATAGTTTCTCCAATGTTTTCTAGTCTATAGCCCTTGGGATTTTTTAGCTGATTTTTTGCAACATCACATTGTTTGATGTCATGGTAAACCATTTCTCTGAGAAAGTGTTTGTTCCCAGAGCTTTGAATAAATTTATTGAAATAGAATATGGCCGAGTCAGGTTGGTAATTCAAGTGAAATGATTTTCCGAGATAATAATAGGTTTCAATGGGTGCTGTTTGCAAAGCATGGTCCAAAGGGAAATACTTTTCCTTGATGTTATTTTTGGCAGTATTTAAATACTTAAGGGCTTCTTTTTTATTAGAGGAGGATTGAAGAAGACAATAGCCTGTTTTGTAATTAAGATTGGAATTTTGTGGATTATCGTTTACAAGTTCCATCCAAATTTCCAGTGCAAATTCGTAAAAATTATCCTCCATTAGTGAATTAGCGGCTTCGAATTTTTCTTTGAAATCTGATCCTGATGTTGGAGCTTGCTGAGGAAAATAATAAAATGAGATAAAAAGGAATAGAGATAAAATAAAGATCTTAGGTTTCATACTTTGTTAGTATTTTTTAAAGAAAGAAACATATTTGAACATTAAATATCACGATTTAAATCAAAACTTTCTAAATAGTCTGCTACTTTTCTAACAAAGCTACCGCCAAGAGCTCCATCAATGTTTCTATGATCATAGGAATGAGACAAAAACATCATGTGGCGAATTCCAATTGTGTCTCCTTGAGGCGTTTCGATAACAGCAGGTTTTTTTCGGATGGCTCCAACAGCAAGAATTGCACTTTGAGGTTGGTTGATTATTGGAGTACCCATGACATTTCCAAATGTTCCTACGTTAGTGACTGTATAGGTTCCTCCCTGAATTTCATCAGGTGATAACTTATTCTCTCTTGCTCTTTTGGCCAGATCGTTCACTTTCTTAGCAAGACCCACTAAATTGTATTGGTCGGCATTGTGTATTACAGGAACAATTAAATTTCCTGAGGGCAAGGCAGTTGCCATTCCTAGATTTAGATCTTTTTTGACAATAATCTTATCACCGTCAATCATTGAGTTTACATTTGGCATTTCTTTAAGCGCCTTTAGAATTGCTTCCATAAAAATTGGAGTAAATGTTAATTTCTCTCCCTCTCTTTTTTGGAACTCATTTTTGACTTTATCTCTCCAATGGACAATATTAGTTACATCTGCCTCTACAAATGATGTAACATGAGGAGCTACATGTTTAGACATCACCATGTGGTCGGCAATGAGCTTTCTCATTCTATCCATTTGGATAATCTCATCGTTTGCTCCAACAGGAACACTTGGAGTGCTATGAGCTGGTACAATAATTTTTTGAGTTTTTTCTTTGGGCGTATTTATTGGAATAGTTGGTTGTGATGTTGAAGGTGAAGAAGTTTTATCTCTTAAATAAGAAATCATATCCTTCTTGGTTACTCTTCCATTTGAACCCGTACCTTTAATCTGCTCCAGCTCTAAATTTGAGATTCCTTCTTTCCGAGCAATACTTTTCACTAAAGGAGAGTAGAATCTATCGCTCTCAACAACAATTGGCTCATTGTCAGAAGATCCATTTCTTAACGGTTCAAGAATTTGTTCTGCAACAACTGATTCAATAGGAGCTTCAGCATCTTCTGTTTTTTGTTCCTCTTGAGAAGGTTCAGTACTTTCTTCACTGTTGCTATCACTGCCTATTATGGCAAAAGCAGTTCCAACTTGAACTACATCACCTTCATTAAATAATATTTTTTTTAAAACACCAGATGCTGGCGAGGGTACTTCAGAATCTACTTTATCAGTAGCTATTTCAACAATTGGCTCATCTTCTTCAATAGTATCTCCCTCCGATTTTAGCCAAGTTGTAATTGTTGCCTCAGCAACACTTTCTCCCATTTTAGGTAACAAAACTTCAATTTCTGCCATATTTTTTAAGAAATATTAATCTTCGTTTTCGGTGCACAAAAATAGTTTTTTTCGATGAAAAAGAAGACATTAATGTGTTTAAGTTTTGGAAATTAGGAATCTAGTTAACCTGACTAGTCAATATTTCTAAGATTTCTTAGTAAAACCCTCAAATCGGCAAAAACACTGTAGTCTTTTGCATAAACAATGTTAAGCTTTGATGATGTTTCAGCGTTTACAGACTTGAGCCCGTCAGAAATAGAGAGAATATTTTTTTTAAGCTTTGGAAGTTTTTCGAAGGATGAGCCATCACAGTAACCAACCCAAGTTGCAAGACCTAAAAGAACTTTAATACTACTTTTTAGTCCATTTAATGGGGTTTTCATAAAGAAAAATAGCAATGGAAAAGAGCACAGTAATACCACTGAGCTACTAAAATCAAACAATCTTTTGGAACGAATATTTTTAACTTTATTTATTGTATTCATATCCATCATATACAAATCTCCGCTGCTATGAATTGAATTACTTCCAATTAAAAAGAGCGTATTTGGCTGAGAAATTTTAAAATCAACTCTTTGAATTGAAGAAAACTTTGACATGATCTCAATAGTTGATTGTGCTGAAATGTCTTTCGCACAGAAAACAACTTCATCAATTCTCTTTATCTTAACCAAATCGTACAATTGATTCAGTTGTGCATCAAAAGATTGGTTATTTTCAGAGTTATTAGCGTTAGGATTAACAAAGTAAAGCTGATCAATTTGAGCAACTTGTTCCAGTAGATTTTTAATTCTGTTCCCTTCAGATTTACTGCCAACTACAGCAAATGATTTTTTTTCTTTAATACTCGTTTTTATTTTACCCCAATTTAAATAATGGAAAATAATTCTGTTAAGAATAGAAATGAGAAGAAACCCAATAGATGACAACAAAATAATCGATCTTGAGAATTGTATTTCCTTGGGCAATAATGCATATCCAGCAAGTAAAGCTATTGTACCCAAAACCCAAGACTTTAAAACTGAGCTGATTTGATACGGTTTATCATATCCACCCAAAATGTATGTTAGTAGCGTCCATGTTAATGCATAAACAACCATGGCCATATACAGCACATTAATTGGGAAAATAATGTTGGTAAATGATTGATAATATTTAGCAATCGTAAAAATTACAATTACCGTCGAGGAAAAATCAACAATAGGCAAGAAAAGCTTTTTCAAAAATTGAACAGATAATGCAATAAAAGCACGAATGTAAATGGCAATGTTAATTAATAAAGAAAACAGTCTAGCATTCTTCTTCGAAAAGTGTTTTTTTGCAAAAATGATCATCGCGTTATAAAAAACGAAAACATAATTGACTGATGTCTTTTTTGTGCTTTCTCCCTTGTAATGAATAATACTAGTTTTTGAGAAATAATAATTTTTATAACCACCTAGAATTAGCCTGTAGGACAAGTCAATATCTTCTCCGTACATAAAGAAAGACTCATCAAGCAATCCAATCTTATCCAATGCTTTTTTTCTTAACAACATGAATGCACCTGAAAGAACATCAATGCTGTGATTTTCATCTTTTGAAAGGAAACCTAAATGATATTTACCCATTAGCTTAGATTTAGGAAATAGGCTTGATAGTCCAAAAATTTTATAAAATGCCGCGGCGGGTGTGGGTAAACCTCTTTTGGATTCTGGAAGGAATTCTCCCTTACCATCAATCATTTTAACTCCTAATCCACCAGCATCTAAGTGGGAATCCATAAAATTGATGCACTTTTTAAAAGTGTCTTCCTCAACAACGGTATCTGGATTTAGGAGAAGCACGTATTCTCCATTTGAAAGGCGTATGGCTTGATTATTTGCAGAAGAAAAACCATTATTTTCTTTATTAATAATAAGATTTACATTAGGAAATTTTTCCTGAACCATCAACACTGAGCCATCAACAGAATTATTGTCTACTACAAAAATTTCAGCATCTATGGATTGGATTGCCTTTGAAACAGAAATCAAACATTGCTCCAAGAAGTACTCAACATTGTAATTAACTATGATTATTGATAGCTTCAATTAATTGACTTTAGGAACTAAAATTTATCTCGTAAGGAGAGCGATTTACAATTGATTTTCCTAGAGTGATTTCGTCAATGTACTCTAGTTGATTTCCTACTCCAATTCCTCTTGAAATGAGGCTAGTTTTGATTTTTTTATCTTGAATTTTTCTGTAAATAAAAAAATTAGTGGTATCTCCTTCCATAGTTGCTGGTAAACCAAAAATAATTTCCTTTACGCTGAAGGTGTCTATTCTATCCAATAAACTTGTAATGGTTAAGTCTTCAGGACCTATTCCATCCATTGGAGAGATGACTCCACCCAAAACATGGTACTCACCAAAAAATTGCCCAGTTGACTCTATTGCCATTACATCGCGAATGTCTTGTACAACACAAACCAATGTTGAATCTCTTTTAGGATTGTTACATATCGAACACAAATCACTGTCTGAAATATTATGGCAACGTTTACAAAATTGAATGTTTTCTTTAAGCCTAAGAAATGAATTTGAAAATTGGGCAACCTCTTGCTTTTCTTTGTTAAGCAAGTGAAGAACCAACCTTAGAGCAGTTCTTTTTCCAATTCCAGGAAGGGAAGCCATCTGTTCAACAGCTTGGTTAAGAATTTTTGACTTAAAATCCATTTTACAAATTTAATTAACCTGCTGAAGACTCAATTGAAGCGTTGAAATGTTTTTCAACCATTTCAATTAAAAGATCTATTTCTTTGAGATGAGTTCGGAAGGACAATATAGCAACTCTAAGCCATAATTTTTCATTAATTGTTGTTGAGGAAATAAACACCCTTCCATCATCATGCATGGCATTTATTATATTTTCATTCAATTTATCTTGGTGTAATTTTGTTGAAATAAAACGAAATGTGAAAACAGTCAACTCTGGTGGGGGACCCAACTCAATGAAGGAAAATTTTTTAAACGCATTGTAAATATATTGTGTAAGAAGAATTTTCTCACTCAGGGCGTCTTTGAAAATTTGTTTTCCGTGAAAAAGTAGTGGGAGCCATAGCCTTAATCCTCTAAAATTTCTTGAAAGCTCAGGCGATAAATCTGCAGGAGATAGGTTGTTTCGATCAGCATATGCATCTTTCATGTAGTTGGCTAAATAATAATTTGATCTTAGCAAATCTTCTTTATTTTTTACTAAAACAGCTCCAGATCCATAAGGCAAGAAAAGTCCCTTGTGAGGATCAATTACCAATGAGTCTGCCAAATCAATTCCAGGATATTTTTCTTTGTACTCTTCAAGCATGTAAAAAAATCCTCCATAAGCTGCATCCACATGAAACCAACAATTGTAAAGATCTGCTAGCTTTTTTAAAGCTTTTAAATCGTCAATCACCCCAGTATCTGTTGTTCCTGCAGATCCAATTATTAGGAAAGGTTGTAATCCATTTAGCAAATCCTTTTCAAGCTGAAGTTCTAGAGCATTGATGTCAATATGATAAGTGTTGTCCAATGAGATATTTCTAAAAATGCATTCATCTAATCCACTTATTCGTATGGCCTTGTGCAGACAGTGATGCATTTGCTCAGATCCATAAATTACTGTTTTACAAAAATCTTTGCCTCTAATTTCATGTTTGTCTCTAGCTGCTACTATAGCAATAAGATTTGCTATACTTCCTCCAGTAGTTAGGTTTCCTCCAAAAGTATTTTTATTGAATCCAAATAGATCGGCGAACCAATTTAAAAGATGATTTTCAATATTTACAGCTCCAGGACTTGCGTAATAAATACCAGAATATTTATTGGTCATTGCAGCAATAAAATCTCCATATGCCGCAACTGGCACACCTCCACCAGGGATATACCCAATATGATTTCCCGAGGCAGCTTGAATACCATTAGAGATTACAGCTTTATCGAAAAGCTGAAGTATGTCTTCAATAGGGTATCCTTTATCATTAAATGGAATTTTAAATATTTCATCGGCTGAAGAAAAATCATTTTCAAATCCTTTAGCGTGGTCAATGTCATCAATGAATGAATTTAGGAAGTTAATCACTGAACGATTAAAATCTGATCTTCTTTTATCTTTTAATTCTAGTTTTGAAACAGCTTTTTCTAGCCTTCTTATTTCTTCAACCATAGTGCTGTTTTGAACAATTAATTGGTTAATATCTGAAGATTATTGTTGTTTGCCAAACATACATATGTCTTTTCTTTGCTTGGTGAATTCAACTTTAATTATTTCCATAATAGTCATCTATTTTCTAGTTTTAATTCTGATTGCAAGATTAACAGCAGGGAAGGAAGAGAATTCAGCTTTTTTCCTCGGAAATCGAAAATCTCCTTGGTATGTAGTTGCGTTTGGAATGATTGGTGCCTCTTTATCTGGAATTACCTTTATTTCTATACCAGGATCAGTTGCTAGTTTCTCAAGCGAAAATGGTTTATTGGCCACAAGTCAATTTTCATACATGCAAATGGTGTTTGGATACCTTATAGGTTACTTGGTAGTCGCTTTCATTTTGCTTCCAATTTATTACCAAGCGAATGTGACTTCTATTTATTCGTATTTGGAAGACAGATTTGGAACATTAAGCTATAAAACTGGAGCTGCATTTTTCTTGCTTTCTAGAATTATTGGAGCTTCGATTCGACTATTGTTAGTGGCTAGTGTTTTGCAACTGATTCTTTTTGATGAGCTTGAAATTCCGTTCGAAATAACTGTCTTAATTTCTATTCTATTGATATGGTTGTATACCAATAAAGGAGGAATAAAAACGATAATTTGGACAGATACCCTACAAACTGCTTTTATGTTGGGTTCAGTTATCTTAACAATTTGGCTCATTGGCGATGCCTTGAATGTTGATGAATCGGGAGGACTTATAAATGTGGTTTCTTCAAGTGGGTTTTCAAAAATATTTTATTTTGAAAGTTGGAATTCAACCAACTATTTCTGGAAACACTTTTTGGGAGGAATGTTCATTACAATTGGAATGACGGGATTGGACCAAGACATGATGCAAAAAAATTTAAGTTGTAAAAATTTAAAATCAGCTCAACTAAATATGGTTTCTTTTGCTGTTGTTTTAGTTGTAGTAAATCTAATTTTTTTAAGTCTTGGGGCTTTGCTCTTTTTATATTATCAGCAAACAGGAATAGGTCAGAACGCCCTCTCATCTGGAAGGACAGATTTACTTTTTGCAGAAATTGCTCAAAGTGGAACTCTAGGAATTACTGCTGGAATATTATTTTTGTTGGGACTAATTGCTGCTGCATATAGTAGTGCAGATTCTGCGTTAACCTCTCTGACTACCTCATTTTCTGTAGATTTTTTAAGTGTTCAGAAAAAGTCATCAAGTGAACAGGTTCGAATTCGCAAAATTACCCACATTGTAATGTCAGTAGTACTGGTGATTAATGTAATACTATTAAGAAAATCATCAGATGATGCAGCAATTTGGTTACTCATTAAGTTAGCAGGTTTTACTTACGGACCATTGATAGGCTTATTCTTCTTTGGGATTTTAACAAAAAGAGAACTAAAAGATCATTTAGTTCCAACTGTTTGCATATTGGTTCCTGTGGTTCTAGCAGTTGTATGGTACATAAATACGTATGAGATTGTAAGCTGGTTTGGGTCATATAAATTCGGTTCAGAATTAATTATTTACAATGCTTTACTTTCTTTCTTCTCTTTATTCCTAATTAGTAAGTATTAAAAAAGTAAATAGTTCAAACAAAATTGAATTTTAAACGTTTTGTTTTTGTAAAAATCAAAATGGTTAATTTTGATGTGTATGGAAACTTCTTCTTTAGAACAAAAAGCAAAAGATTTTTTGAAGCTTTGTTATAGTGAATTGAATCAGGACCATTTGTTTGACAAACGATGGAACGAAGTTTCCGCTTCAATAAAATCAAAAGGAACTTATGAGCTTTTAGATTTTGAATTGAATTATGGAACTAAAGTAGCTTGGCGTAACTCAAATAAATGTATTGGCCGGCTGTTCTGGAGATCTATGAATGTTTTGGACTGTCGTTCGTTAAACTCTCCAGAAGATATTTTTCAAGCCCTTTTCAAGCACATTCATGCTGCAACCAACGGAGGAAATATCAAATCAACAATTTCTGTTTTTAATCCAAATCATGGTATTCGAATCTGGAATCCTCAATTGTTGTGCTTTGCAGGGTAC
Organism: Bacteroidota bacterium; assembly: GCA_036123135.1. GTDB lineage: Bacteria > Bacteroidota > Bacteroidia > Flavobacteriales_D > Parvicellaceae. Next base: position 11,286 of record JAZADZ010000096.1, read on the forward strand.
TCAAATGAAGATGGAACAATTGTTGGAGATTCAAAGCAATTGAGCTTTACTAAGGAATGTATTAAGTTGGGATGGAAACCCAAAATGGGCAGATTTGATATTTTACCTTTAGTAATTCAAATTGGAGACAACCAACCAATTTTTCGCGAAATTCCTGAAGAAATCATTACCATCGTTCCCATCGAGCACCCCACTATTGACTCTTTCAAAGAGCTTGATCTGTGTTGGTATTCAACTCCGATAATTTCAAACATGACTCTTGAAGTTGGAGGTATTGAATTTCATGCAGCTCCATTTAATGGCTGGTACATGGGTACTGAAATTGGTGCACGGAATTTAGCTGATGAGTCAAGATATAATATGCTTACTGATGTTGCTAATCTCATGAAATTAAATTTAAAAGATAAGAATAGTTTGTGGAAAGATCGTGCATTGGTTGAGTTGAATGCTGCTGTGTTGCATTCTTTCAAAAAACACAACGTTAAAATCATTGATCACCATACTGCATCTAAACAGTACATGCAGTTCATGCGAAAGGAGAAGAGTCAAAATAGAGAAGTAACTGGAGATTGGGCTTGGATTGTACCACCAATTTCTGGATCTACCATGGAGGTTTTTCACACGGAAATGAAAAATGAAATAAAGTCTCCAAATTACTTTTATCAAGATGAGCCTTGGAATTAGTTGGTGGAGATGTTTTGATTTTTAAGAATTAACTTATTTATTTTTCTAATTAAACTAGGCCCTTCATACACAAAACCAGTGTAAAGCTGTACTAGATCAGCTCCAGCACGTAATTTTTCAATTGCATCCTCAGCAGTATGAATTCCACCAACACCAATGATTGGAAATGATTTTTTTGATTTTGCCGAGAGGTACTTAATTACGCTATTGGAAGTTTCTTTTAGAGGTTTACCGCTTAGCCCACCATTTCCAATAGCTTTAATTTTTGCATTATTTGTTTTAAGGTTGATTCTTGAAGTTGTGGTATTGGTTGCAACAACCCCATCAAAAGAAGAAGTATTGATAATTTCAATTATTTCATCTAGCTGATCAGAATTAAGTTCAGGTGAAATTTTCAATAAAACAGGTTTTCTTTTAGCATTTGAGGTATTGATTGATTCCATTTTTTTTGACAAATCCAAAAGAAATTTTTTGTCTTGAAGCTGTGTAAATTCTTTTACATTAGGACAACTAACATTTACTACAAAATAATCAACATATGGATGAAGGAGAGTGAAATTATAGAGATAATCTTCTACAGCTTTATCATTTGGTGTAGAAGTATTTTTACCAATGTTTCCTCCAATTATAATTGATTTATTGTTCTTTAATCGATTGATGATTGCTTCTGCTCCATCATTGTTGATTCCCAATCGATTAATGATTCCGTTATCTTGTGTTATTCGAAATACTCTTTTTTTCGGGTTCCCTGGTTGAGCTTTCGGAGTAACTGTACCAATTTCAATAAAACCAAAACCGAAATTGCTGAGTTCTGAAAATAGCTTGGCATTTTTGTCAAAACCAGCTGCAAGTCCAACAGGGTTGGAAAAGCGGATACCAAGAACATCTTTTTTTAGATTTTCGTTTTTAGATAGAAAAAAAAATCGCATTAAAGAGCCAAATCCTGGAATAAAATGAAAAAATTTAATCAGTTTAAAAGTAATGTTATGAACGAACTCTGGATCTAAGCAAAATAGGATAGGTCTGACAATTAATTTATACACTAGCTCATTTATTTGAGAGCAAATATATAAAAGATGTAAGTCTATTATTGATGGAGTTTAAATTATTACGTTGAGCTTAAAATGAAGACAATTGTTAAGTGCTATTTGCTTTACCATTTCTAGATTCATGATTCCTCTTAATAATTATATATAATTTTATTTTTGCATAAAAATTGGATAATGATAAAAGGTAAAAAAGTTGTAGTTGTTATGCCAGCTTATAATGCAGTACAGACATTGGAAAAAACGTACAACGAAATTCCATTTGATATTGTTGACCAAGTAATTCTTGTCGATGACTTTGGAACCGATAAGACTACAGATCTTGCAAAATCTTTAGGAATAAACCATGTTATCAGACATCAAAAAAACATGGGGTATGGTGGCAATCAAAAAACATGTTACAATAAAGCCTTAGAGATAGGTGCAGACATTATTGTAATGCTACATCCAGACTATCAATACACTCCAAAATTAATTGAAAGTATGGCATATTTAATTGCAAATGATGTCTATCCAGTGGTGTTAGGTTCAAGAATTCTTGGCAAAGGTGCGCTTAAAGGTGGAATGCCAATATACAAATACGTAGCAAATCGAGCATTGACTTTTTTTCAAAACGTAATGGTTGGTCAAAAATTATCTGAATACCATACTGGATTTAGAGCATTCTCCAAAGAAGTTTTAAATGCCATACCTTTTAATGAAAATTCTGATGATTTTGTTTTTGATAATCAAATGCTATCTCAAATTATATACAACAATTTTGAAATTGCAGAAATTACTTGTCCAACAAAATATTTTGAAGAGGCCTCTTCGATAAACTTATCCAGGAGCATAACATATGGTTTTGGCGTACTTTCTACATCTTTGAAACACTTTTTAACCAGAATTGGAGTTTACAATTGGAAACTACTTTCTAAAAACAAGTAGATGTTTTTGAGAATTAAAAATATTTTTACAAATCAGCTTTATTTTTTTGTTGGATACGCGTTGTTTTTGGTTTTTTTTGGAATCGTTTTATATTCTTTTGATAAAAAAACTTCTGCTTTTTGGATAAATCAGCATTGGAACATTCAGCTAGATTCATTTTTTAAATACATCACCCATTTGGGAGATGGATGGTCAGCATTTGTAGTTGCAGTTTTACTGATATTTTTTAGTCCAAAATTGAAATACGGTATCTATGCAATTGGATCGTTTATGATTACTGCAATTTTAACTCAACTTTGTAAGAGAGTTTTCTTTTCTGACTCTATGCGACCAGCTCATGAATATTTTTCCGAGTTTTCAAGTGGACAATGGCATAGGGTGGATGGTGTAGAATTATTAACCACCAACTCATTTCCAAGCGGTCATGCAACTTCTGCATTTAGCATGTTTTGCCTGTTAACGTTGATAAGTAAAAATAAGTCTTTAGGGATTGTTTTTATTGTTTTTGCAAGCTTAGCTGCCTTTTCAAGAGTTTATTTGTCTTTGCATTTTATTGAAGATATCTATGTCGGATCATTGATTGGGTGTATTGGAACAATTATCGCTTTTATCTTCTTTGATTCATTAAAATGGAGAAATTTATTTGAGCAACCTCTTTTCAAAAGAAATTAATTTTGAACGTTAAATCCAATATTTTCCCATATGTTATCCTTTCTATAATTGGAATTGTCTTTTTTGTTCCCTTTTTAGGAAGCTTTCACCTTTTTGATTGGGATGAAATTAACTTCGCGGAATCTTCAAGGGAGATGCTTGTAAGTGGGAATTTTTTTCAAGTCCAAATAAATTACGAACCTTTTCAGGAGAAACCACCGCTTTTCTTTTGGCTCCAATCAGTTGCAATGAAGCTTTTTGGTGTCAATGAATTTTCAGCTAGACTTCCCAATGCTTTATTTGGAATTTGTTCCTTGCTAATTTTATTCAAGATAGGAAGTGTCTTAAAAAATTCTCGATTTGGATGGACTTGGTCCCTGGTCTATTTAGGATCGCTTCTTCCTCATATTTATTATAAATCTGGGATTATTGATCCAGTTTTTAATCTATTCATATTCCTAAGTATTTATTTTCTAGCAAATTGGATTTCTAGTGAAAAAAATCGTAATCGTTGTATTTCTGCATTTTTTTCTGGCTGCCTGATTGGCTTAGCAGTTATTACAAAGGGGCCTGTAGGATTTTTACTTCTACTTTTAACTGTATTAATTTTTTGGCTTCTATACATAAGAAAAGTTTTTTTCTCTTTAAAAGAGCTGTTAATATTTGGACTTTCTGTTCTTTTTATTTCAGCTTTTTGGTTTGGCCATGAATTCATAAACAATGGACCTTGGTTTTTAGTTGAGTTTATAAAATATCAACTTGAATTATTCTCTGAACCAGTGGCAGGACATCAGCAACCAATTTATTACCACTTTGTTGTTGTATTTTTTGGCTGTATGCCTATATCTGTTCTAGCTCTAACTAGTTTTTTAAAGCCTAATAGGAACGAACAATTATCCTTTGATCGCTGGATGAAAGTACTGTTTTGGGTGGTGTTAATTTTATTTACAATTGTTTCAACTAAAATTGTTCACTATTCATCAATGTGCTATTTGCCGTTGAGTTATTTAGCTGCCATGGAAATAAATAATTGGAAAAGGATTTCGAAAAAGTGGCTCAATGCATTATTAATAATTGTAGGCTTATTGATTTCTTCAGCATTGTTTGCGATTCCTTATTTAGCTAATTTTCAACCAGAGCTATTATCAAATTTAGTTTCTGATAAGTTTATTCTTTCACAGTTAGAGTTGGACATCAATTGGAATGGTTTTGAATGGATGATTTCAATTGTTTATTTGATAACTATTGTAGTATTTGTTGTATTACTTCACAAAAAATACACAATAGGTTCATTAATAGCATTGGCGTTTGGTCTTGGATGTACAGTTTTGTTGTTAGGAAAATTTGTTTTGCCTAAAATTGAACTTTACACTCAGGGTCCAGCAATTGAATTTTATGAATCAATTGAGAGTGATGACGCATATGTTACAACTGTTGGTTATAAAAGTTATGCACACCTTTTTTACACCAAGATCAACTCGCTTGAAAAATCGGATGGTTTATTTGAAAAAAAAATAGATGCTAAGCGAGAGGTTATGCAAGAACATACCACATTTAATCAAATAGCTGCAAAGCAATACAATTCAATTTTGTTGGATTGGTTTAAAAATGGTACGATTGATAAACCAGTATATTTCATTTCAAGAGTTGATCGAAATCACATGCTGGATGAAAACGAAAACATTTCTTTACTTTACAAAAAAGGAGGATTTGTTTTTTACAAAAGAACCCCAAAATATTAATTAAATGAAAGTCAGAAATTTAGAACCTGAAATTGTTTGGAATCATTTTGAAGATTTAAATTCCATTCCAAGACCTTCCAAAAAAGAAGAACGAGTAATTGCTTTTATGAGAAAATTTGGAGAAGACAACAACCTATCTACTTATGTTGATTCTGCTGGAAATGTGATTATAAAAAAACCTGCATCTGAGGGTATGGAAAATCGAAAGACAGTAATTCTTCAAAGTCATTTGGATATGGTGCATCAAAAAAATTCAGATACAATTTTTGACTTTGAAAAAGAAGGAATTAAAATGTATGTTGATGGTGATTGGGTTACTGCAGAGGGAACAACTCTTGGAGCTGACAACGGAATGGGAGTTGCTGCAATTATGTCCTTATTGAGTTCTTCAACCATTGCTCATCCTGCACTTGAAGCTCTATTTACCATTGATGAGGAGACAGGAATGACTGGAGCATTTGAGCTTGAAAAAGGTATCCTTGATGGAGAAATATTATTGAATTTAGATACCGAAGACGACGATGAGTTCAGCATTGGTTGTGCTGGAGGAATAGACACCAATAGTTTTTATGCCTATCAACAAGTTTCAACCCAATCATCAGAGTTTGCATTTGAACTTTCTGTAAAAGGTCTAAAAGGGGGGCATTCTGGAATGGACATCCATCTAGAGAGAGGAAATGCCAATAAAATCATGAATCGTTTATTGATAGAATTAGTTGATTTCGGTATCAAAATTGTTTCAATAGAAGGAGGAAGCTTAAGAAATGCAATTCCTAGAGAATCCTTTGCTTCCATCATAATTAATGATGAAAATGCCATTTATAGATTAGAACATCTAATTGCTAATATTAAAAAAGAATTTGTCATTTCTGATGGAGATTTGGCCATTTCTTACAACAAGATAAATCTGCCAAGCCAATCCATGTCTCATAGTGACTCCCTTAAAGTGATACATTCCATTGCCGCCGTTCACAATGGAGTATTCAGAATGAGTAGTGCAATTGAAGGATTGGTTGAAACTTCATCTTCCTTAGCAAGAGTTATAGTTTCAAATGGTAATTTTCATACTCAAAGTTTACAAAGAAGCTCAGTAGATTCTTCCAAAATGAATATTGCAAGTTCCGTTGGAGCAGTATTTAAGTTGATGGGTGCATCGGTTGAACACACTGGATCTTATCCAGGTTGGGCTCCAAATCCAAAATCAGAAATTTTAGAAATAATGAAACCGCTGTATGAGGATATGTACAACGAACAGCCAAGGGTTCAAGCCTGTCATGCAGGACTGGAATGTGGTATTTTAAATGAAAGGTACCCAGGATTAGATATGATTTCTTTTGGTCCAACCATCAAAAATCCTCATTCACCAGATGAAAAAGTGCACATTGGTTCTGTAGCTAAATTTTGGGAATTTCTATTGGAAGTTTTAAAGCGAATTCCAGAAAAAAATTAGTAGTCCCATTTTCTGCTAAATGGGTTGTAAAAGCTAACTCCTACTTTGTAGCTTAAATTGGGAACTTGCAAATTATTTTCTGCTGTTACTGCATAAAACCCGAATCGAAATAAGGTTTCTTTAATTCTGGTTACTCTTTCAATTCCGGCAAATATTTCTCCGTGACGTTTATTATCCTTTGGTATAAGTAAGAAACCTGCTCCAGCTGCAAGTGAGAGTTTCAAGTGGTGAATCAGAGGAATTTTATTTAGAATATTTCCTTCAAAATGGTGCATGTAATTTCCTCTTATATATTCAGAGGATGTACTTAAGGTTGGACCAATGAGCTGAAACGATTTTAGTGGATTGCTAAAGAAAAATAAATCAGAGCCCCTGAAATATTTCCACTCGATAACTCTTAGATTTTTTTTATTTAAAAAACTACCCAGCTGAATGTTCCACTTTGAAGAACCTAGTAATGGAAAATTTATTTCATCAAAAACACCTGCCTCTATGTAATCAAAATTTACCTCGCTATTTAAAATCCCAGGGATACCTTTTCTGTATATCAAATTGAATGTCGGTAATTTACTGCCAAGGATAACCTTTTTATTTCTTTTGAAATAGTATTGTTGTTTAGGAATGTAGGTAAGTTGCAGACGAATTTCTGTTTTTAAATAATCTTGAAAATCGGTCGGTGTATTTAAGCTGTCCTCATAACTAATATTATTTTCCCAACTTGCAAATTCTAAACCTGCCAAAGAGATCATGCTTGTATAGCCAATTTTTGCTTCTGCATAAAAACCATTAAAGACCTCCATGCGCTGAGATACTTCTATACTTCTTTTTCTAACATAATTACTCCTTGAAAATGCTGAAGTAAGGGAAGCAAAACTATTTATTAAGTCGTAGTAATCTCCAAATTCAACATAAGTACGGACAAATTTCTTAGGAACATAAGTTAGACCAATCCCTACGTTTCCTTTTACGTCACTATTTCTAAATCCATAATCAATTTCTCCATCTGTCTCGAGCAAGAAATCGTTCTGAAAAGCTTTATTAAAGTGAGCACCTATTCGGTGCCTATAACCACCTATTCCTAAAAAATTAAACTGACTTACAAGCGGCTCAATGTAAAATTCGTTTCCTTTAAAGAGGTTTCTGCGATAAATGCCCGAAAAAAGTACTCTGCCAAGGGTGATTTTATTAATTGCGCTGTCCTGTGACAATAAATATTTCTCGCTGTGATAAAATGCTCTTAGGCTATCAAGTGTTTTGATGTAATGCAATTCTCTCTCTTGTAGTGTTATGGGTCGAATTGTATTCCAATAGCTAGAGTCTCTGCTGTAAGCACTGTCATCAAAAGTTTTAAGCTCAGAATTAAAAAACTTTTTATCAAAAGGATTGTTTACTGTATAGTCAGTGTGGGCAATTCTCGCATTTCCAATAATTTGATACTTCCCATCTTTTATGGTGTAATTAATTTCTCTTCTGTTGGGTAAATAAATGTTGCTATCAATTCTCTTGTAATCTTGAATTAAATTGAAATTTTTACAAAAAAGCATAGGTCCGCTTATGCTTAACTCAATGGATTTTAGCGAAAAGGTGCTGTCTTCGATGAAAAGAACACCCTTAAATAAAGTTTCGCCCTTAAATAGTGGAGTTACTTTAATTTTGAAAATTTTGTTGTTTTTATCATCGTAGAACGAACCCTTAAAATCGAACTTATAATAAACCGATCCATTTAAACTAAGAGGTGATACAATTGGCTTTTCAACTACATTTTTTATTTCAACAGCATTTTTGTATAGGTTAAAATCTCCTGATGACACCTCAGTGTATAATAGATATGGATCCTCTTGCTCTTGATCATCTGGAACAATTGTATATTCTCCATAACCAAATTCTGCGCTAATATCCAAGCCACTTTCTTTTTCAGTATCGGCGAAATCATGATATCCAAAAAAAGCCTCTTTGTATTTATTTGGATATTGGAAATTGGTAATGCTGTAGCTCTCAATGAGGTTTAAAATTTCTTCCTCTATGGAGTCATTTGGAGCTTTTTCTTTGACAGGTACTTGTGCATTTTTAAGTTCTCTTATTAGCGAATTCTTTACATAAGTACTGCACTTATAAGATTCAATAGAACCAAGGTATTTTTTTCTATTTTTTCGAACATTCGACATGACCTCTTTTGCTTTATTTTTTGTGTTTGCATAAATTTCAAATTCATTGAGTTGAGTAGAGCTTGTTTTTAATTCAACATCAATTGTCATGGGTTTCGAGGAGAGATCAACTGTAAGTAGTACTGACTGATATCCGATAAAACTGTACGTAATTTTGTAATTTCCAGGACTGAGTTCTATAAAATATTCACCAAGAGAATTGGTTGTTACACCATATGTGGTATTGTGTATGTAAACCGTAGCAAAAGGAAGAGGGTTCCCGTTTTCATCATTAACCTTTCCCTTAATGTAGCTGCAATAGACATTAATCGAGCAAAAGAATTGTAAAACAATAAATGAAGTAAACCAGAATTTCATGTTTTAACACAATTGTTCCATAAAAGTAAAAAGATATTTTTGTGGTAATTGTGGCTTTTTATTGAATTCAGTCTTTCCAAATGTTCAGTATGCGTTTAATGGTTAAATTTGAAAAAAACTTTTCCTATGTCTCAACATAAAGAAATTAAAAGAGTTACAACTCATGTTCTTCAGGAAATGAAGTTAAGAGGTGAAAAGATATCTATGCTTACCGCATATGATTATTCTACTGCTTCAATTGTTGATCAGTCAGGGATGGACGTTATTCTTGTTGGTGATTCCGCTTCCAATGTAATGGCTGGTCATGAAACAACTCTTCCAATAACCTTAGATCAGATGATCTATCATGCATCATCGGTCATTCGTGCAGTAAAAAGATCTTTAGTTGTTGTAGACTTGCCTTTTGGGTCGTATCAAGGCGATTCTAAAGGGGCTTTAAAGTCTGCAGTTCGTATCATGAAAGAGGCAGAGGCACATGCAGTTAAATTAGAGGGCGGTTCTGAAATTATTGAATGTGTTGAAAGAATTCTAAAGGCTGGAATTCCTGTTATGGGTCATTTGGGATTAACGCCTCAGTCCATTTATAAATTTGGTACATATACCGTTAGAGCTAAAGAGGATGCAGAGGCTAAACGTTTAATAAAGGACGCACTTTTGCTTCAAAAAGCGGGATGTTTTGCCCTTATTTTAGAAAAAGTCCCAGCTGCACTTGCTAAAAAAGTGGCAAATGAACTTACCATCCCTGTTATTGGGATTGGTGCTGGTGGAGATGTCGATGGTCAGGTCTTGGTATTGCACGATATGTTAGGAATTACTCAAGAGTTTTCTCCTCG
>JAZADZ010000097.1:0-52631 GCA_036123135.1 Bacteroidota bacterium
TTGAAGTTCATATATGGTAATTAATTTCCCATGTTTAGCAATGTGTTCAGAAATGGCGTTTACTTGAAATTGATCCAATAGTCTAAGTTGTGCCAAATCTTCCCATATGTTCTTTTTATTTAAGTTAATGGGATGCTCATAATAATAGCTTAATAAGTCAAATAAAGTAGTGTAATCTAGATCTTCGTCTTCAGAATTTTCTGCAATTGTTTCAATACTTTGTTCTAGAATAAATTGCTTTTGAAGTTCTTTACCGTAGTTTCTTTTTTTATTGACTTTAATTCTATAGTTGTAGCCTTTGGAAGTGTCTTGCGCAATAATTCGAAAGCAAATAAAACAAAATACAATGACAGAATATTTTAACAGCCGTATTTCCAATTTTTATTTATGCAAATTAGTTGATATAGAAATTTCGGGACTAAAGCCTAATATTTGGTGGTATTGAGAGCCAATATCAATTGTAAATTTTCTAATATTGGTACCTATTCCAAATCCAAATGATGTTGGATTAGTTCCTACACCTCCTTTTAAAATGATTGTTTCAACTGGACGATATAGTATTGCAGCTCTAATTGATGAGGGAAAAAGTAGGTCTTTTTCAAAACTTATAATTGTATTGAGTTGATCTGAGACGGCATAGTCTAAACCAATTTGAATTGATGTTGGGATTCTTTCATCATCAAATTCAGAAAGCTTTGATAGCGTAGGATTTTTGAGCACTACTCCCATGGTTAAAGCTGAAGATAACTGAGTATTTAATCCAATATCTGCTGAAAAAATTGATCTTGATCCATAATTTTCACCAAGATCAAGGAAAAGATAGTTTATTTTGATTCCGGCAGAAAAATTTTCTCCTAGGTGCATTGCATATCCAAAACCTGAAGAGTGGATTGCGTAATTTTGATTTCCAAAGTTAGAGTAATTAAATCCAAAAGCGCCTTTTTTTACTGGAAGGACAAATGCTAAAGCACCTGTAGAAAAGTCTGATATTAAAAATCTATTATTTATTGAAACACCTAGGGAAATAGATTCAATTTGAGCAAGGCTTCCAATGTTGTTGTTAATTGACCATACGTCAGTTTGTGTCACGTTTGCCCCACAAATTGCTGTACTTGTTGCTCCTTGGTCAAAAAGAATTTGTGAAAAATAATGTTGGTAAAAAAGGAGAATTGCAATTATTAGAGAAACTCTATACATAATCACAATTTAATTATAATTTTTCAGTGATGAGGTTAATCAACATAAAAATATTAAATCACAAAAGCGATATACTTAATGGTTTTATTTTCCTTAAGCCATAAGCTTTCGTAAAAAGTTTGAATACTTAATGTTTCTTGTAATTTTTTTGTTGCCCTTGGGATTAATTCGCTGTAAATATTAGTGCTTTTTTCAATGATTGTATAATTGTTTTCTTTGATTTCCTCAAGAGTATAATTGTACAGTAAATTACTATCGGTTTTTAGATGAATGGTCCCATTGGGACAAAGGAATTTTTTATATCGCTCAATAAACAAAGGGGAAGTAAGTCTTTTTCTAGGTCTTTTAGGTTGGGGGTCAGAAAAAGTAAGCCAAATATCGGATACTTCATCTTTAGAAAAAAAGTGTTCTATGAAATCTATTTTTGTTCTAAGAAATCGAACATTTTCAATTTTCTGGTCATTCATAGTTTTTGCACCCTTCCATATTCTTGCTCCTTTTATATCAACACCTATAAAATTTGTATCGGGATTTCTTTTTGCTAATCCAATAGTATATTCTCCTTTGCCGCAGCCAAGTTCAAGTACAATAGGATTATCATTTTTGAATTCTAAATTCCATTTTCCTTTAATCTTGTGAGCAGGTTGGATTTCATTCAAGCTTGGCTGCAGAACATTGGTAAATGTGTTGAGTTCAGAAAATTTTTTAAGTTTATCCTTTCCCATTAGATTCAAATTTTCCAGACTTAGGTAGTATCCCCATTTTCTCACCAAAAAAATCAGCAAAATCTCTTATTGCTAAAGCAAGCTGGTCTTCGCTGGTAGATTTTTCAAAATTATCTGCCATAGTTAAAAATGTTTGAAAATAAAATTTACTCATTTCTTCAATAGAAATATCTTTTGTCCAAAGGTTTAGGCTCATGGCATTGTTATCGCTTTTATCCCAAAAGGAAAGGAAAGCTGCCTTTGCCTCATGTTTAATATTTTCAGACCCACTAATGGACTCCCAGTTTATTTTTTCTGGAATTTGGTTCTCGTCCAAATCAAATTCTATGTTTAAGTTGCTTTTATTACTCATTTGGATTGTATGATTTTAATATATTTTTTACGTTTTTTTCATTGATTAGGGCTTTAACATCAATACAGTTTTTTTCAACATAATCCTTAACAATTCTATAGCCTAACCATATTCCAACTCCAGACGGTGATTCTTTTGGAAGACCTTTAGTGAATGGAGCAGTTGAAATAAAATGGTTGAGTTGCTTTTTATCTTTAGAGTACAACAAATTTTGGTTTACTACAGTTTCCCAAATGTTTTTTTCATTTTGTTGACACCAGGCTAGCTCATCATTTGAATACCTAAATTTTAGATTTTTATCATCTTCAGGGGTCATGACTTCTATAAGGTAAGTAATTTTTCCAAGAGAAACAATTTCAGAAAGAAAGTCTTCTCCTAACTGTTGGTGAAATCTATTGTGTAATACACAATGTATCACATCTGAAACTAAAAAGTTAGGATCCATTTTTTGCTTTACGAACTGTGGAAAGTAATCTGAAGGCAAGCTTTGAATTATAGTATTTTTCTCACCCAAATACATTTCAAGTCCTATGGCTATGGTGTTGTCAACTTCAATAGTATTGGCATTGAAATTTGTATACATTGTAGTGATTGATGGTAAAGAACTATCTGGAAAATAATAATTAAAATGCTTAAAAGCTGATTCGATTTTATTTTGGTAGGTGGAAAAATCTTTAAATTGCTCAAAAACTGAAGAGCTGATTTGTTCGGTGGAAGGGTGCTCAATAAATTGTTGAAGACGATTAGGTGCCTTTTCAGAGTAAGGATTTCCCTCGTTGAGCATTTCGGCATAAAAAAGTGCATAAAGCCTCTTATACTTTTCAAGTAGGAAATGGTGCTTAGCTAGATTTTGCATTTTAGAAGAAAACAATTCCTTCTCGAATTGAAAATACAGTAAATCAACATCTTGATTTTTAATATCCACATCTAGATTGATGCAATTTTCACTGCATTGAGTAAACAAAAAAATAAATAAGATTATACTAATTCGTGAAATGAACATTGAAAATAAATTTGTATAAATGTAAAATTTGTTGCTCTAAAAAATCACTATTTTTGAAACTAAAATATATTAAATAGTTATGAAAAAAATTTCAATTGCCTTTCTGTTTTTGCTAGGATTTAATCACTTCTATGCGCAAGGAGATGAAACTAAGAAATTTAGATTTGGTCTCAAAGGAGATGCATCTCTTGGATGGCTATCTCCAGATGATGAACGTAGATTTTCATCTGCCGGTGTTGGTTTAGGACTAGGTTGGGGTTTACAAATGGAATTTAGACTAGGAAAGACTACCTCTTTTGCTACTGGACTAAACTTGGAGAATTTTTCCGCTAAGTTAAATTACGCTGATGATGAACTTGCTGCTTACAAGCCCACTTATTACCTTCTAAATTCTGATTTTCAATTTGTTCAATGGGATGAGTCATTGGCTCCAGTTGATAGTTCTTCAGGACAGATGTACCAACTCAAAGAAAGAAAATACAAAATAAATTATGTCAATATTCCGCTCATTTTAAAAATGAAAACGAAAGAAATTGGGTACTTCACTTATTTTGGTGAATTTGGAGCTGTTTTAGGTTTTAAAACTAAGGCAAGAGTAGATGATGTTGCAGATCGAGTTGATTCAACATTTTCACTTGATATTGCCAACTATCCTGGTTTAGAGGAGTTGGATTTGGCAAAGGGCACTCAACCCATTCGTGTGGGAATTCGAATTGGCGGTGGAGCAGAATACAATATTTCTGGTTCAACATCCTTGTTTTTCTCGTTGCACTACAATTACTTTATAACAAATGCTTTAACCAGGTCAGTTTCCGAAGATTTTCTAAGGAGCTATAATTCTGACACTGGGGAGTTCGCTACGGTTGGTGCTAAAGCCATTCCTGGAAGCGTTACCTTAACTGTTGGTGTATTGTTTTAAAGAATTATAATTTTATGCAGGTTGAAAGAATAGCCAGCCATATCAAATCTTGGTTGGTAGACTACCTTAACAAAAGTAATCTCAATGGCTTTGTTGTCGGAGTTTCTGGTGGAGTAGATTCTGCTTTAACAGCATCACTTGTAGCCTCAACAGGATTTCCAACGTTATTGTTGAATATGCCTATTTTTCAGGCTGATTCTCATATTAAGAGAAGTGATAAGCAGATTGCTCAACTCAAAAATGAGTTCAACAACGTTACTGGTGCTAAAATTGATTTATCAGATCCATTTAGAGTCTTTAAAAATCAGCTTCCATCTAGTGTTCAAGATGAACTATCCATGGCCAATGCAAGAGCTAGAATAAGAATGACTACTTTATATGCTTTTGCAAGCTCACATAACTATTTAGTTGCTGGGACAGGAAACAAGGTTGAAGACTTTGGAGTAGGCTTTTACACCAAATATGGAGACGGTGGAGTAGATATTTCTCCTATTGCCGATTTATTGAAATCTGAAGTCTTTCAATTGGCGAAACACTTAAATGTAATTCAGGAAATTTTAAAGGCTAAGCCTACAGACGGCTTGTGGGGCGACGATCGGTCAGACGAAGATCAAATTGGTGCATCATACGATGAATTGGAGTGGGCAATGAAACATATAAGTTCTCCACAAACCCACCTTTTCTCTGAACGTCAAAAAGAAGTATTGAAAATCTATTCACAACTGAACAAAGCCAACAAGCATAAAATGTTACCTATCCCAGTTTGTGAAATTCCAGATGATTTTCGATAAACTCTTTTACCAATCATCATTTGAATCAGCATCAGGTGCAAGACTAATAATTAGTCCATTTAATTCTTTGGATATTTGAATTTGGCAACCAAGTCTACTGTTTTCTTGAACGTTCCAAGCTTCATCGAGCATTGCCTGTTCATCATCACTTCTTTCAAATGAAACATGACTGGATTCAATGTATACTTGACATGAGGCGCACATTGCCATTCCACCGCAAGTACCTTCAACAGGTAACTCATAGCTCTTACATAGCTCCATTATATTCATGTTCATATCTGTTGGAGCTTCTAACCGGTGCTGGTTATTATCTCTGTCAATTACAGTTATTAAAACGGTATTGTTTTCCAAGCAGTATGAGTTATTTAATCAAATCCAGTTACTCCACTTACGGTGGTGTACTTCAGCACATTGTTTTTGTCTGGATGAATTTTTTTAAACGCAGACTGAACCATTACAGTTGCCTCGTGAAAACCACACAATATCAGTTTTAGCTTTCCAGGATATGTATTTACATCACCAATGGCATATATGCCTTCAATGTTGGTACTGTAGTCTGTTGCATTATCAACAACAATGGCATTTTTTTTAATTTCAAGTCCCCAATTTGCAATTGGACCTAATTTTGGGGAAAGTCCAAATAAAGGGAGCCAAAAATCTGTTGTTATTGTTGTTTTTTCTTTTGATTTATTTCGAACAACAACGCTCTCTAAGGATCCATTTCCGTTTAGCTCGATTACTTCAGAGTCAAGCAATAAATTGATTTTTCCGTTTTCAGCCATTGTCATTGCTTTCTGAACCGAATCTAAATGTGCTCTAAAGCTTTGGCTTCTGTGAATTAATGTAACTTCCGAAGCGAACTGATTAGCAAAAAACAAAGCCCAATCAAGGGCACTATCTCCACCACCAGAGATGACAAGTTTTTTATTTTTGAAAGTTTCGGGATCTTTTACTATATAATTCACCCCTTTATCTTCAAAATCTTTAAGATTGCTAATGGGTGGTTTTCTTGGAATAAAAACTCCTAGTCCGCCTGCAATAGCAACTACTGGAGCTTGGTGTTTAGTTCCTTGTTTTGTAGTAACAATAAATTGATTGTCTGCAGTTTTTTCAATATCTGCTGCAGTTTCACCCAGTGTAAATCCAGGTTTAAAAGGCTTGATTTGTTCCATCAAGTTATCTACTAAATCTCCTGCTAGAATAGATGGATAACCAGGGATGTCATAAATAGGTTTTTTTGGGTAAATTTCTGCACACTGACCACCGGGAATAGGCAGAGCATCAATCAAATGGCACCTTAGCTTTATTAAACCTGCTTCAAATACTGTAAATAAACCAACTGGTCCAGCTCCAATAATAATAATGTCTGTTTTTATCATCCTATGCTTATAATTAGGAATTTTCTAAATCGTTATCAGATTCTATCACTTTACTTTTAAGAATTTCCTTGTATTCACTAATTTTGAGTGAAATTGAAGAGCTTTCAACCCCAAGAATTTGAGCTGCTAGTATTCCAGCATTTTTTGCGCCATTCAAAGCAACTGTAGCAACTGGTACTCCATCTGGCATTTGTAAAATTGAAAGCATTGAATCCCAACCATCAATAGAATTTCTGGATTTAACCGGGACACCAATTACAGGAAGTGGAGTTATTGATGCTACCATTCCTGGGAGGTGTGCTGCACCGCCTGCGCCAGCAATAATTACACCAATATTGTTATGTTTAGCATTATTAGCATAATCAAACATTTTTTCAGGAGTTCGGTGAGCAGACACAATATTTACCTTAGTTTCTATTCCGAATTCTTGAAGAATGTCAATGGCATTTTGCATGACAGGGAGATCGCTTTTACTTCCCATTATGATTCCAACTTTTTTCATTTCTATGCGGTTACTTTAACAATTTGTTTGATTTTTTTGCCAATATGTATTGCTTCGCTAATATCTTTATTAGCAACGGTGATGTGTCCCATTTTACGGTTAAGTCTAGATTTTTTCTTACCATAAATATGAGTGTAGACTCCGTCCATTTCAAATACTTTATTGATGTTTTGATAAACGACATCACCCTCAACTTTATTTTCTCCAACTAAATTTACCATGATTCCAGGGATTTTAATGGCGGTATTTCCTAATGGAAGATTTAAAATACTTCGAATGTGCTGATCAAACTGAGAAGTCATACAGCATTCAATCGTGTGATGCCCAGAATTATGAGGTCTTGGAGCTACCTCATTGATTAAAATCTCGTCTTCGTTAGTGATAAAAAGTTCAACAGCTAGTAAACCAACACAGTTCAATCGTTGAGCAGTTTTGATTGCAACACTAACTGCACAATCCTCTAATTCTTTGGAAATATCTGCAGGGCACATGATGTACTCAACAAGGTTTGAAGTTGGGTTAAATTCCATTTCAACTACTGGAAAGCAAGCTTGTTCACCATCTTCATTACGTGCTACAATTACTGAAATTTCTTTTTTAATAACTACTTTATCTTCAATTAGGCATTCAACGTCAGGCAATGAATTAAGATCATCGGAATTTTCAATAATCTTTACTCCTTTCCCATCGTACCCAAACCTAGCGCTTTTCCAAACTGCTGGTAGTTGTATTTTATTCTTGTTGAAATCGTTGAGCAGTTCTGTTAATGAATTGTAGTTCTTATACTTTGAAGTTGGTAAATTATTGTTTTTGTAGAAATCTTTTTGAATAGATTTATTTTGAATGGTTTTTAGGGTTGATGCAGAGGGAAACACCTTTTTGCCTTTACTTTCGAGAAAAGCTAATGCATCTGAATTTACATTTTCAATTTCAACTGTTACTACATCAACGTCTTCACAAAAATTGATAACGTCTTGGTAATTAGTTAAATCTCCAACTGTAAATTCATTGGCTATTGTTGAACATGGAGCATTAGGGTTAGGATCCAAGACTTTTGAAAAAATATCGTATCTGGTGCTTTCTGACAAAAGCATTTTTCCAAGTTGTCCTCCACCAAGTATTCCAAGTTTAAAATTTGAGCTAAAAAATTGCATTTCCCAATAGGAATTAAAAAATTCAATGCAAATGTAAGTTACCAAATTAAAGAAACAATCATTTTTCAGTAAAATGAATTGATTACCTTTGAAGGCCTAAACAATAGTATGGAAATTGTTCAACTTCATGATAAGAAATTTGAGAAATTCATCTCTTATCAACAAATCCAAGAAAGTATTGCAAAAGTTTCAAACCAAATCAATCGTGACTATGTTGGGAAATCTCCTGTTTTTGTTGGAGTTTTGAATGGCTCATTTCTCTTTAGTGCCGACCTAATCAAACAATACAATGGTGAATGTGAAGTAGCCTTTGTCCGGCTGTCTTCCTACCAAGGCACAGTTTCATCTGGAAAGGTGAGCCAGTTGTTGGGACTTTCCATTGATTTAAATAAAAGGGATGTAATTATCCTTGAGGACATTGTAGATACTGGAAATACATTTCACGAAATTCTAAAAATTGTAAATGCCCAGTCTCCAAATTCAGTAAAAATTGCAACATTATTGTTTAAACCTGATGCGTACAAACAAAAGTATTCAGTAGATTATGTAGCACTTTCTGTAACAAACGAATTTCTTGTTGGATACGGTTTGGATTACGATGGTTCCGGAAGAAATTTAAAAGATATTTATAAAATAATTGAATAAACCGATATGTTAAACATTGTATTATTTGGCCCTCCAGGTGCAGGGAAGGGAACTCAAGCGCAAAAACTTATATCTAAATACAAACTGGTTCATTTATCTACTGGTGATATTTTTAGATCCAATATTAAAGGGGAAACTGAGTTAGGAAATCTAGCTAAATCTTACATGGATAAAGGAGATTTGGTTCCCGATCAAGTTACAATCCAAATGCTTGAAAAGGAAGTTAATGCTAACCCTTCTTCCAATGGATTTATTTTCGATGGTTTTCCAAGAACAACACATCAAGCCCTGGCGTTGGACGAGTTTTTAAATTCTATTTCCTCAGAAATTTCCCTCATGATAGCCTTAGAAGTTCCAAAAGACGAATTAATTCAACGTTTACTTTTAAGAGGAAAAGAAAGTCAACGTGCAGACGATCAAGATAAATCAATAATCGAAAATAGGATTCGAGTTTATCTTGAACAAACTGCTGTTGTTGCTAACCACTATATGGCACAGGATAAGTACTGTTCTGTAAATGGTTTGGGTGCAATCCATGAAATTACAGAAAGGTTGTTTCAAGCCATAGACCAATAATTTATTTTTTAAATAATGGCATCTTCAAATTTTGTAGATTACGTCAAGGTGTGTTGCCGGTCAGGCAAAGGCGGTGCTGGGTCAACTCATTTTCACAGAGATAGAACCACTGCTAAAGGTGGACCAGACGGAGGAAATGGTGGAAGGGGTGGTCATGTAATTTTGAAAGGTAACAGTCAAATTTGGACACTTTTAAACTTAAAGTATAGAAAGCACGTTATTGCAAGTCATGGGATGCCTGGTTCAAGTGGTTTGAAAACAGGAAAAGATGGAGACGATGAAATATTGGAGGTTCCTCTTGGAACTGTCGCCAAAGATGCAGCTACTGGAGAGCTTATTTTTGAGATTACAGAACACAATCAGCAAGAGATTTTAGTTAGCGGAGGAAAAGGTGGGTTGGGAAATGATAATTTTAAATCTTCTACGAACAGAACACCAAGGTATGCTCAACCTGGAGAACCAGGAAAAGAAGAATGGAAAATACTTGAGCTTAAAGTACTAGCAGATGTTGGTTTGGTTGGTTTTCCGAATGCTGGAAAATCAACCTTACTTTCTGTTGTTTCAGAAGCCAAACCGGAAATAGCAAATTACCCATTCACTACGCTGGTTCCTAATCTTGGAATTGTTGGTTATCGAGATCATCGTTCATTTGTAATGGCAGACATTCCTGGAATTATTGAAGGAGCACATTTAGGAAAGGGTTTAGGGCATCGTTTCTTGAGACACATTGAAAGAAATGCAGTTCTGTTATTCATGGTCCCGGCAGATTCGGATCACATTGAAAAGGAATATAATATTTTATTAAATGAGCTTAAACAATACAATCCTGAGCTGATAGACAAAGAAAGAATCCTTGCTGTTACTAAATGTGATATGCTAGACGAAGAATTAAAAGCTGAGTTATCCCATGAATTCCCAAAAGATGTAGATGTTATATGTATTTCATCAATCGCTCAAAAGGGTATTCAAGAGCTAAAAGATTTAATTTGGAAAAAAATTAACAAATGATTTTTATTGAGTGGATTGAGGCCCTTGATATACAACTGTTATTACTCATAAATGGTTTAAGCTCCCCCTTTTTAGATAATCTGATGTGGACGTTTAGCAGTAAGCTTTTTGGAGTTCCATTTTATTTAATCTTCATTTATATTTTGTTTAAAAACAAACCATTTCGATCTGCAATTACATGCACATTTTTATTGGTATTGGTTGTAGTACTTTCAGATTTGACAGCAAAATATTGTTTTAAAGAGATTTTTCAAAGGTTTCGTCCATCTCACAACTTGATTTTAAAGGATCAGCTGACTTTCTTAAATAAACCTGATGGAACTTTTTACATTGGAGGCTTGTATGGATTCATCTCAAGCCATGCCTGTAATATGTTTGCCCTATCTTTTTTATTTTACAAATACATTAAAAATAAATTTCCAAAATCTATCTGGTTGCTATTATTTTGGGCAAGTCTAATTTCTTTTAGTAGAATTTATTTGGGTGTTCATTATCCGTCAGATGTAATTGTTGGAGGTATTGTCGGAATTGTTATCGCTCAATTTCTTTATTATCTTTCTAATGAATTCAAATGGGTGGAATGTTAGCGTACCTATACATTTTTATCGGAGGGGGACTAGGAGCTGTATCACGTTATGGAATCGGAAGACTTTCTGAAAATTTTCTTGGGAATCAATTCCCATTTGGAACACTTTTATCTAATTTTTTAAGCTGTTTATTTCTTGGACTTCTCCTATACTATGCTGTAGGGTTAAAGTGGTTTTCACAGGAGATGAAGCTTTTAATTTTTGTAGGATTTTGTGGTGGATTCAGTACATTTTCAACATTCAGTATTGAGACCGTTCAGCTGTTCAAGTCAGGCCAAAACATTGAGGGAGTACTAAATATTGCCATAAGTTTAGCTTTGTGTTTGAGTACATTACTTTTATTGAGCAAACAAGAGCTTTAATTGTCTTTCTCTTCATTAATGCATTCAATTAGCATTGAAGACATGTAGTTTTCATTTTCAGCCATTTCAGAAAAGCTATTGAATTGTTTTTTAACTCTTTCAAGTGTGCAATCACAAATTTCTTTTTCCCAATTTGTTTTTTCACACTGGTCCATAAATTTGGAGCTATCTTTTTCAGACCAACTGCTACAAGATGAAAATAATATGACAAAGAGGTAAGCTGGAAAGTGTTTCATTTTATGTTTGTTGAATTAGTAGTGGACTCAAATCTATTTTCATCTTCATCAACATCAGGGATTTGCAGCTCAATTTCCAAAAGCTTTTCTTTGACTTTGTCGTAAAGTGTTTTATAGTTTTCAGGAAATTGAGCATAATAGGATAAAGATTGGTGAAAATCTTTTTCGTTGACCCTATGTTTTTGAAGCACAATGGTTTTAAAAAAATGAAGAGAGTCTTTGTAAGTTACCAAATTTATTCCTGATTGATTAATGTGTACTTCCATCAAGTGGAGATCTGCTAAAACGTTAGATAAAAGTTCTTGGTTTACAGTTGGTATGTTAGGGTCAAAAAATGGTTTTTCAGTACAAGAAAAAAATAGAATTAATATGAACATATACAATCTCACCTATTGAAAGTTAATCTCATTCCATTGTTATTGGTATTGAATACTCCATTTGAATAAGCTATGTGGCCATTAACAATAGTGCATTCAATTGTTGAGCTGAATTCGGTATCTAAAAACGGAGACCACCCACATTTGTAATGAAGACTTTCTTTCGATACCTTTTGAGGGGCATTTAGGTTTATGAGTACTAAATCCGCAAAAAAGCCTTCTTTGATGTATCCTCTTTTATGAATTTGGTAAATATCTGCCACAGAGTGACTTGTTTTTTCTACAATTTTCTCAAGAGAAATCTGTCCTTTTTTCATCAACTCAAGTAATGTTAAAATTGCATGTTGAACAAGAGGTCCTCCAGAGGGAGCTTCAAAATAAGAATTATTTTTTTCTTCAATCGTGTGGGGTGCATGATCAGTAGCAATAACATCGATTGTATTGTTGTTGACAGCATTTAAGATTGCAGTTCTGTCGTTTTCGGTTTTTACTGCAGGATTCCACTTTATTAAAGTTCCTTTGGTGTCGTAATAAGTATCGTTGAACCATAGGTGATGGATGCATGCTTCTGCTGTAATTTTTTTATCAATTGAGGGTATGTTATTGTTAAATAGCGCCAACTCTTTTTGAGTTGATATGTGCAAAATATGTAGCCTAGTATTGTGCTTAGTCGCCAAATCAACAGCCATTGAAGACGATTTGTAACATGCTTCTTCACTTCGAATTAGAGGGTGATATTTTATTGGAAGGTCGTGACCAAATTTTTCTTTATAATGCAAAGAATTATTAATAATTGTCTGCTCGTCCTCGCAATGGGTGGCAATGAGCAGCTTACAATTTTTAAAAATATCTTCCAATGTGTTTTTGTTGTCAACCAGCATGTTTCCTGTAGATGAGCCCATAAATATTTTAACACCGCAGACTGTCTTTGGATCAGTCTTTAAAACTTCATCCAAATTGTTGTTGGTTGCACCCATGTAAAACGAAAAATTGGCTAATGAATTTTTTTTTGCTATTTCGTATTTACTACTTAATAGCTCTTGGGTTACTGTATTGGGAACAGTGTTTGGCATTTCCATGAAACTTGTAATGCCACCAGCAACAGCTGCACGTGATTCGGTTTTAATAGTTGCTTTGTGGGTTAAACCAGGTTCTCTGAAATGCACTTGGTCATCAATCATCCCAGGAATAAGGTGTAAATTTTCACCATTTATAACTCGATCGAAATTTCCACTAATTTCTTCTTTCGAAATTTTTGAAATGTAATTTCCTTCAATTAATACATTTCCTACAGTTGAGGTTCCTTGATTGACAATACAAACTTTTTGAATTAAAGTTGAACTCATTAGAATTTTTTATTTCTGAGCTTAAGAACTCCCCAAAACGCTTCTTTAAAAATACTCATATTCATTTTAGATTCTCCAAATTGTCTGTCCTTAAAAGTTATTGGAATTTCTTTAAGCTTAAATCCAAGCTTATAGGCAGAATATTTCATTTCAATTTGAAAGGCATAACCCATGAACCATATGTTATCTAGATTTATTTTTTTTAAAACAGAGCTATTGTAACATTTAAATCCAGCTGTAGTATCTTTTATATTCATGAATAAAATTATTCTTACATAAATTGAAGCAAAGTAGGAGATTAGCCATCTAGATCTAGGCCAATTTTCAACTTTACCTCCGTTAATGTATCGTGAACCAATGCATAAATCAATGCTCTCGTTTTGACAAGTTTCAAGTAATCTTATTAAATCGTCAGGATTGTGAGAAAAGTCAGCATCCATTTCAAATACATAATTGTATTCCTTGGATAATGCCCATTTAAATCCAGTAATGTATGCTGTACCCAACCCAAGTTTTGATGGACGCTCAATCAAATGAAGTTGATTAGGGAAGTCTTTTTGTAGAGATTTTACGATAGTTGCAGTGCCGTCTGGAGATCCATCGTCAACAATTAAAACATGAATATTTGATTCAAGAGAAATCACTTTGCGAAAAATATTTTCGATATTTTCCTTTTCGTTGTAAGTTGGGATAATAACTAAACTGCTCATGAGAAAACGAATATAATTGAATATACATTATGAACTATTTTATTTGATTTATTTTTAGATTTTATAAATACATCTTAACTTATTTTAACGCTTTTTTTTATTTTTTGCTCAGTGATTCTTTCTTAACTTAGAAGTATGAAGATTTGTTTATTTATCGTTACAATTTTATTTTCTACTGCTTTTTATTCACAGTCAGAATTTGTGGATTACCTAGATTCATGGACAACTTCTGGACTTCCTGTTACTGGTGATGGAGAATCTGTATTTAATGAAGTTTGGGGCTTTGTTCAATCTTCTAATGAATATGCTGTAATTGGGTCGACAGCAGGGGCACATCTTTTTTTAGTTAATGACAATAATACACTTGATTCAGTTGGTTTTATTCAAGGAAAGCATGTAGCTACTGATGCCGTACACAGAGATTACCATGATTATAATGGGTTTCTATATGCGGTTTGTGATGAGGGCTCAAGTTCTCTTCAAATAATTGATTTACAGTATTTGCCCGATAGCTTACATGTGGTTTACGATAGTGATTCATTAATGGTTCGAGTACACAATATTTTCATTGATAGTGCTACTGCAAGACTTTACGCATGTGGAGTTTCTAAAACTAGTGGAACCTTTCCAATGTCAATTTTTGATATTTCCAATCCAATAAACCCAGTATTTCTTGCAGATTATGATGTTGTAAATTATGTTCATGATGCTTTTGTTAGAAACGATAGTGCGTATTTAAATTGTGGTGCTCAAGGTTTAGTTGTTGTCGATTTTTCTAGTCCAATCCTTCCAATTCCACTGGGGAATTTAGAATTCTATCCTGATAAGGGTTACAATCATTCTGGCTGGCTTAGTGAAGATGGAAAAACATACGTTATGTGTGATGAAACACAAAAAATGAAAGTCAAAGTTCTTGATGTTTCAGATCTTTCAAATATTCAAGTTGCTTCTCTTTTTACATCTGGTTTTTATGAGCAAACATTGCCTCACAATGTAATTTTGAAAAATGGTATAGCCTACGTTAGTTACTACAATGATGGACTTCAAATTTTTGATGTTCGAAACATTAATCTTCCCAAGCGAGTTGGATATTACGATAGCTATCAAGGTTCAAATAGCGGTTTATTTAGAGGTGTTTGGGGAGTATATCCAAATCTACCTAGCGGGAGAATTTTAATTTCTGATCGACTAAATGGGCTTTTTTTACTTGGATTTACCCCTCCACCTGATGTTAATTCAGACACTGATTTTCTTGTTTTCCCAAATCCCTCTTCGCAGTACATTTATTTTGTTCACGACCATTTTGGTGCAGCTGATTATACAATTGAAATATTTAATCTACTTGGTCAGAATGTAGATAATTTTCAAGTAGAAAGGGATTTTTTGTACATAGACATTTCCAATTATAAAGCAGGGATATACTTGCTTAAATATTCTTCTTTACTTTCTCCTAATGAAAAAATCATCAAGTTTGTTAAAAGGTAATGCTTCTACTTTTGGAAGAGATGTATTGGATGTTGTATGTTTAATTCCTTATGGAAGAGTCACTACCTATGGAGCAATTGCAGCTTATTTAGGGTCTAAGAAAAGTTCTAGGACAGTAGGATGGATTCTCAATTCAGTCAAAGGACACTCAGCTATTCCTGCTCATAGAGTAGTCAACAGATTTGGGTTATTATCAGGAAAAAATCATTTTAAATTCCCGACATCGATGCAAGAAATGCTTGAAAGTGAAGGTATAAATATTGAAAATGATTTAGTTGTGGATTTTGAAAATTATTTTTGGGATCCAACTTCAACGCTTTCCATTTAAGTTCTCAAATCTTTGTACTTTTAAAAAAATTTAAGTTATTTCTATGAATAACCAAAGTCTTTTCAAGGCATTATCCACAGTCATCGAACCAGATCTTAAAAAAGACATTATTTCGCTAGACTTGGTTTCTGATGTTCAGATTTCTGAAGATTCTGTGAGTTTTACTGTGTCCATACAAAATGCTGCCATGCATGCAAGAAAAAGAATGGTAGAGGCATGTGAATTTGCTATCGAGCGTTTTGAAGGAAAATCACTCAAGATTGATGTAAACGTTGTTGGTATGAAAAAGGCGCAATCTTCTCAGAAAGTCTTGCCAAATATAAAAAATATTATTGCGGTAACATCTGGAAAAGGTGGTGTTGGTAAATCAACTATTGCAAGCAACCTTGCAGTTGGGCTCTCATCAAAAGGATATAAGGTGGGTTTGCTTGATGCTGATATTTATGGACCTTCAGCTCCATTAATGTTTGATTGTCAACATTATAGACCTGTTTCTAAAGATGTTGATGGAAAGCAAATGATTGTTCCCGCAGAAAATTATGGAGTTAAAATATTATCTATTGGTTTCTTTGCTGAAGTGAACCAGGCGGTTGTTTGGAGAGGTCCAATGGCTGTTAAGGCTTTGACTCAATTACTGTTTGATGGATATTGGGGTGATCTTGATCATTTAATTATTGATTCTCCTCCTGGAACAGGTGACATTCACTTATCTATTGTCCAATCTTTACCATTGACTGGTGCCATTATCGTTAGTACTCCACAAGATATTGCTCTTGCTGATGCAAAAAAAGCAATTGGTATGTTTAGACTTGATAATATCAATGTGCCAATCTTAGGCATAATAGAGAACATGTCATGGTTTACACCAAA
The DNA here is from genome assembly GCA_036123135.1 of Bacteroidota bacterium. GTDB lineage: Bacteria > Bacteroidota > Bacteroidia > Flavobacteriales_D > Parvicellaceae. The sequence continues at coordinate 16,553 of JAZADZ010000097.1, forward strand.
AGAACTTCCGGAATCTAAATATTTCATTTTTGGAAAAGAAGGTGCAAAATACTTAGCACAAAAGAGCGATATTCCACTTCTTGGTGAAATTCCTCTTGTTCAATCCATTAGAGAAAGTGGTGATGCTGGAAGACCAGCTATATTACAACCGTCTTCACTTTCAAAAGATGCACTTATGAATATGTGCCAAAAAGTAATTGAAAGAATTGACTGGAGAAACAACAACATTCAACCTACCAAGGTCGTTCCAGTTGAATACGGTGAACCTAAATGCTCAACATAATGATTGAAATTGAATTAAAACAAAAGGTATTAGACGCCATTGATGATTTGAGACCCTATTTAAAAAATGATGGTGGTGATATGGAGCTAGTTGACATAACACCTGAAAAAAAAGTGCTTGTTCGTTTTTTGGGCGCTTGTAAAAGTTGTTCTGTTCGACCAGTTACACTCAAAGCTGGACTCGAAGAATCATTAAAGGTTGCAGCTCCTGAGATTTCAGGTGTTGAGTCTGTCGAAAATTAAAATTCAAATTGTAACCCTATTGAGGGTAGAAGAGTTCCTGAAGTATTTTGAATTAATGAAGTTTGATACCTAGTGTTGTCTGTAGGATGAATGAGTCTATTTCCATCATCATCGGTCAATACAATCAAACTTGGAGGTGTCTCAGCTTGAAAATTATATAGATTTTGTATGTCAAGATAAACATTCAAAGCTACTTTTTCCCAAAACCATTTTTTATCAATCCTCAAGTCTAAACCATGGTTGGCATTCAGCCTTAACTCATTAAGTCTCTCGTAATCAAATAACCCCATATTTGAAACGTCCCAAACTTGAATTAAGGAAGAAATTAATGTATCATATGGTGTGTATGGAGCGCCTCCAGAGAATCTAAATTTTAATCCAATTTCCCAATCTTTTTTGAATTTTTTTCCGGCAGTAAGACTAATAATGTGTCCATTGTCCCAGCTTGAGGGTACAAAATTATTGAACTGATCCTTAAATTCACTTCTAACCCAAGTATATGCTAGAATTCCATAGAAGTTTTTACTCAATTTTTGTTGTGCAAGAAATTCTATCCCGTATGCTCTTCCTGAAGAAGAGCTTCTAACTTCTTCATTTCCAATTACACCAAAATCACCTCCAAGGTTTGCAAGAGATATATTTTTATTTACCAAGAAGGGGTAATTGTTGTAGTTTTTGTAAAATCCTTCAATGGTTAATTTGCTGTAGTCTGTAGGGTTATATTCAATCCCAGCAACAATGTGATCGTTTGATATATATGTAATGTTGTTTGTTTTATTGACAAGAACATTAGAGCTATCGCGATATCCCATGACAGTGTATGCAGGAAGTTGATAGTATCTTCCAATGTTAAAGTTGAAACTGAATTTTGTTGAAAATGCATATGCGATGCTAAATCTTGGAGATAATTGTCTGAGCGGGTTTGCCATATCTTTAGAGTAAGAATTGTGATCGGTTCTTATTCCAAGAGATAAAATAAATTTATCTTCAAATAATTTTTTACTAGCTTGTGCGAAATAAGCAAATTTGTGGAAATTAAAGTTGGAGTTAAAGTCTATTGTTAAGCTGGAATCTGAAAAGGGAATTTTTTGAAAAGTTGAATTGGTATATATGCAATATTCATAACCAAGCCCATAATTTAATTTCCATCCATTTTTTCTAAAGGTATTTTCAAATCTAAATTTATTTTCAATTTCCTGTGAGTTGTAATCTTGTAATAAGAATTCATCGTTTTCAATGTTGTTGGCATATTTTTTTGAAGAATTGTTTAAGTGATTTCTTGAAAACACAATTGTTTGAAAACTATTTTCATTGTAATGCGTCCAATTTGCACCTAGTGCATAATTCCATTGAGTAGTTACTGGTAAATATCCAAGTATGTATTCATTTCTTTGATAAGTCTCTTGATCTGTTACGTTATCATTTAATCCTAAATTGAGTTCAAAATCATCAATTGCTCCAAGACCTATCAATGTTATGGAGTTTTTATTGTTTGGTTTTATGGTTTGTTTGTATTGAAAATCGTTGTAAGTTGGTAAAAAGGGAAGTTGAATGGCTTTGAATAAAAACTGGAGATAAGACCTTCTTGCAGAAAGTACAAAAGAGGATTTTTTGCCAATTGGTCCATCCAGAGTCATCCCAATATCACTTGATCCAATTGTAAATGATGATGCCAATCGATCGCTATTTCCATCCACTTGTTTGAATTCCATTACAGAGCTAAGGCTATTTCCTCTGTTGGCTGGGAAAGCCCCGGAGTATAAATCAACTTCTCTGATGAAATTAACATTAATCATTCCCACAGGACCACCACTCGAGCCTTGTGTTGCAAAATGGTTTATGTTTGGAACTTCAATTCCATCAAGGTAAAATCTATTTTCGTTGGGGGCTCCTCCTCTAATTATAATATCGTTCCTAAATGAAACAGTCGATGCAACACCAGGAAGTGATTGTATTACCTTAGAGATATCCCTATTTCCCCCTGGATTTCTAAAAATTTCAGTTGCACTAATGTTTCTTTTGCTGACTGGACTTTCTTCAGACTTGCCAAAGGGAGAGGCTTTAACTTCGACTTCCTCTAGTGATGTGGAAGATTCAGTAAGTTTCGCATTGATAATGGTTGGTTTATTTGAATTTATAATGATTTCAGAGGCCGTATATGTTTCAAATCCAATAAATGAAAAATTGATATTATATATTCCTGGTTTTATGTTTTCTATGGAATAGTTTCCTTCAAAATCAGATGAAACTCCTACGCTTAATTCAGGAATGAAAATGTTTGCGAAAGGGATGGGTTCGTTGTTTATTTTTTCAGCAACTCTACCTTTTAAAGTTCCAGATTGCCCAAATAAGTAGGATGAAAGAATGAATAACAGTCCAACAGAAAGGAATCTCATTTTGTTTAAGTATTTTTATAAAAAGATAAACAAAAAATTTGAAAATCACTTTTGTTTAACTATTTTAGCTCAAAATTAAACAAAATGTCAGTATATTCAATAGCCGATTTAGAAAAGCTTTCCGGCGTAAAAGCTCATACTATACGTATTTGGGAAAAAAGGTACAATATTGTTGAGCCTAATAGAACGGATTCTAATATCCGTTTTTACGATGACTTTCAGCTTAAACGAATTTTAAATATTTCTTTTCTGATACGTCATGGATTAAAAATCAGCAAAATTGCTAAACTTGACAACCAAGATATTGAACTCAAAGTTAGAGAAAAATCAGTGGTATCTTCTGATAGTGAATTATTCATTAACGATATAATTGTCTCCACTTTAACTTTTGACAAAGATCTTTTTGAATCTACATTTGCGAGATCGTTAAAGGTTTTTGGTTTTGATCAAATGTATGAGTCTGTTCTAATTCCATCTCTTAATAAAATTGGTTTTTTATGGTCATCGGGAGAACTTTTCCCGGCTCAAGAACATTTTCTATCCAACATGCTAAAGCAAAAGCTTTACTCAATGCTTGACGGAATTAATCCAGAAGTTAATACCGAAAAAACGGTACTTTTATTTTTACCTCCTTGGGAAAGTCATGATTTTGCTTTGATATTTTCTGATATTGTTTTACAATCTTTGGGATTCAACGTAATAAATATTGGCAAATCAATTTCAATTGAAAGTATTTATGAGTGTATAAAAAAAATACAACCTGACTTTTTGTTTACCACTGTAATTGTTGGTCACAAAATAAATGAAATCCAATCCTTTTGTGATGGCATTGCTAAAAACAACGTAAAAGGTAAGTTAACTGTTGCTGGTAATCTTGATTTGCTTAAACTTGTACGCGTTCAAGGAAAAGTATTTAGTGGTTGTGCAGAATTTAGAGAATATTACAAAAATCTGATTTAATTGAAAAAAGTAGGTGTCATTGGCTCAGGATTTGCAAGTTTAACTTCAGCTATTGAGCTTGCGGCATTAGGTTTCGAGGTTGAAGTTTTTGAAAAAAATCAGACTCCTGGTGGTAGAGCCAGACAGTTCACCCAAGATGGTTTTGCTTTTGACATGGGTCCTAGTTGGTATTGGATGCCGGATGTTTTCGAAGATTTTTTTGCTAGACATGGCAAAAAAGTATCTGATTATTACGAGCTAACAAAACTCGACCCTGGTTTTTCAATTTACTACGAAGACGGTAACAAACTCGATATTCCTGAATCCTACGAAAAACTCATAGAAACCTTTGAAAAAATTGAAAGTGGGAGTGGAGCTAAACTCCGTACTTTCTTAGCTAAAGCCGAAAAGAAATACCAAATTGGCGTTAAAGACTTGGTCTACAAGCCTTCAAAATCCATTTTCGAGTTCATCAACCTAAAGGTTATTAAAGGCGCATTTCATCTAGATATTTTTACTGTTTTCAGTAAATATGTCCGAAGATATTTCAAACATGAAAAATTAATTAAGCTAATGGAGTTTCCTATTTTGTTTCTAGGATCTCTTCCCAGTAACACCCCAGCCATGTACAGTTTAATGAACTATTCTGGACTAAAACAAGGCACTTATTACCCTCAGGGTGGATTTTTCAAAATAATTGAAGCGCTTGTCAGTTTGGCAAATGAAAAGGGGGTTACCTTTAATTTTAATTCTGAAGTTCAGAAAATTAACGTCTCCAACGGAGCAGTTTCAAGTATTAAAGTAAACAACAAAGACGTTGCTGTCGATATAGTTGTTGCAGGTGCAGATTACAACCACGTTGATTCTATGCTTCTAGAAAAAAAATACAGCAACTACACCTCAAAATATTGGGATTCTCGTAAGCTCGCTCCTTCAAGTTTGTTGTTTTATTTGGGTTTAAATAAAAAACTTTCAAATGTTACACATCATACGCTCTTTTTTGATAAAGATTTTTCCAACCATGCCAAGGAAATTTATCAAAATCCAAAATGGCCAAACGAACCACTGTTCTACATGAGTTGTCCCTCTGTTACCGACAATTCAATTGCTCCCAGTGGAATGGAAAATATAATGTTACTTATTCCACTAGCTCCTGGTTTAGATGATGCTGAGGAAATGAGAGAAAAATATTTTAATATTATGCTTGAGCGAATCCATCAGCTTACTGGGAATGACATTGCCGGAAGTATTGTGTTCAAAAAGTCATACTGCGTAAGTGATTTTGTAAAAGATTACCATGCATTCAAAGGGAATGCATACGGCCTTGCCAATACGTTAGATCAGACTGCTATTTTGAAACCAACTTTGCGGAACAAAAAACTGAAGAATTTATTTTATACCGGTCAGTTAACTGTTCCAGGACCAGGAGTTCCTCCATCAATCATCTCTGGACAGGTAGTTGCAAGCCAAATCAATAAATATTTTTAAATTTACTGTATGAAACATTTGTATGACGATATTTCTTTTGAGTCGAGTAAAATTATCACTAGAACGTATAGTACAAGCTTTTCTGTTGGGATTAATTTTTTAAACAAAAGACTGCATAAGGCCATTTATTCCATTTATGGTTTTGTCCGTTTGGCAGATGAAATCGTTGATAGTTTCCACGATTATCCCAAAAGAGAATTACTCGATGAGTTCAAACAAGAGACATTTAAAGCGCTCGAGCTAGGTTTGAGTATTAACCCAGTAATCCACTGTTTTCAAGAAACAGTTAGAGAATACGACATTGACCACGAGCTCATTGTTTTGTTTCTAAGAAGTATGGAACAAGACTTATCTAAAATCGAGTACTCAACAGATAAATACAATGATTACATTGTTGGGTCTGCCGAAGTTGTTGGCTTGATGTGTTTAATGGTTTTTGTGGAAGGAAATAAAAAATTATACAATGAACTTGAAGCTCCTGCTAGAAAACTTGGAGCAGCTTTTCAGAAAGTTAATTTTCTTAGGGATGTTAATGCTGATTTTCACACCCTTGGAAGATCTTATTTTCCTAACGTTGATTTGAATAATTTTTCTTCCGAAGACAAGCTTAACATTGAGAATGATATTGAAGCTGACTTTACAGACGCTTTAGAAGGCATTAGAAAGTTGCCTAGAACTTCAAGATTAGGCGTCTTTATCGCTTACAGGTACTATTTTTCTCTTTTTAAAAAAATCAAATCTGTCCCTGCAAAGCACATCATGAGCACTAGAGTTAGAATAAACAATTCTAAAAAGCTAGTGCTTGCATGCCAAACTATGTTAATTAATAGGATAAACCTTTTATAGTGCTATTCAACATTTTTATTTGTGTATTTACCTTTTTTTTAATGGAAGGTGTCGCATGGTTTACTCACAAATATGTCATGCACGGATTTCTTTGGGTGTTGCACAAAGATCATCACGATAGATCCAATCATTCTCCCTTCGAAAAAAACGATTTTTTCTTTCTTATTTTTGCTTTACCAGGTTCTTTCTTCATCATATTCGGTTCACAAATTGGCATTGACTTTTTTCTGTTTTGGATAGGAATTGGTATAACACTATATGGAGCAGCTTATTTTTTTGTTCACGATTTGTTCATTCATCAAAGAGTGAAAGTCCTTAAAAAAACAAAAAATCCCTACTTGTTAGGTATAAGAAGAGGTCATAAAGTTCACCATAAACAACTTGGCAAAGAAGACGGCGAGTGTTTTGGAATGTTAATTGTTCCCTTGAAATACTTTAAATTCTTCAGACATAAACAATGAATTACACCTACCTTCTCATTAATTTTTTTGTAATTCTTATTCCTCTTATTTACACTTTTCATCCAAGACTAAAGTTTTTTAAACAGTATCCATCCTTTTTTTTTTCAACCTTTTTAGTTGGAATAATTTTTGTCGTATGGGATATTTATTTTACACAAAATGGGTATTGGGGATTTAACCCTAATTACATTACTGGAATTCATATTTTTTCATTGCCTATCGAAGAAATACTTTTTTTCTTTTGCATTCCTTACGCATGTATTTTTACGTATCACGTTTTAGAATGTGTGTTTCCAGTGAATGAACACAGATACGCCAAAAGATATTCCATTTTATTCTCTATCACTCTTTTCGTATTGGGTACTTTCTTTCTTGGAAAATGGTACACTTCAATTACATTTATTTCGCTTTCAGTAGTAGTTTTGATAGGAGTTTATTTAGTTAACGTAACAAAATTTTACAGAGCATATCTAATTTTAATGATTCCATTTATTATTACCAATGGAATTCTAACTGGCTCTTGCATAGAGGATCAAGTTGTTTGGTACAATGACAATTACAATTTAGGGCTTCGAATTTTCACGATTCCAGTAGAAGATGTTTTTTATGGAATGCTTCTATTGTTTTCAAATGTTATCATTTATGAATTGCTAAGAAAGTCGATTTTTAAGCGTGTTTGAGAACATTAATGCTCCAAGCCATCCACCGGCTAATGGGGCAACAATGTAAACCAACAACCAGCCCAATCCATTAAATGAAAATGCTATTTCTTGCCATCCGAAAAAGTAGGATACAATTCTTGGTCCAAAATCTCTTGCTGGGTTCATACAGCATTGTGTATAAGGTGCGAAAATGTAAATTAATATTCCAACAATTATCCCAATCAAAGTTGGAGAGAATCTACCAAGTTTTTTTATACTAATCACAACGAATATTAAGTAAATCAGCAAAGAAGTTGCTATTAGCTCGACAAGAAAGGCAATGGGGAGTGTTACCCAACTTAGATTTTCATATCCTGGATTTGGAAAATATTCACCAAAAATACATGCTGTTCCAATATTGAAATTTTCAATATCATTTTCAATACTAAGAAACAGAATAAAACCTGCAAGAAGGGCTCCAAGAAACTGAGCTGAGATATAGACCCATAAAGAGGTGATTGATATTTTTTTATTAGCTAAAAAGGCAATGGTAACCGCTGGATTGAGATGAGCACCTGAGAGTTTTGATGAGCTATATATTCCAAGAGTAACTCCAAATGTCCAACAAAGTGCGATTTCAAGTAGAGAGTCAAAAAAGGCATAAATAACTGCTAATGAAACAGCTCCACAACCTATAAATACAAGGATAAACGTACCGATAAATTCACCAAAAAAAATTGATTTAGTATTCATTTTTCAGTCGTGTCATAAATTTTTCACAGAATTCTTTTATTTCTGCTCTGGCTTTTTGAAAAGCAATATTAATCTCTTTTTCTGATCCTTCATGTTTAGTAGGGTCATAAAAATTTTTATGTGTTTTCTTTGCATTTATAGGAAAAATAGGACAATTCTCATTGGCATGGTCACAAACCGTTATTACGTGAGAGAATTCAATGTGATCGTATTCGTCAATAGTATTTGAGGTATGTTTACTAGTGTCAATATTGTCTCTTGTAAGTAGCTCAACTACCTTCGGATTTATTCCATGTGCTTCAATTCCTGCACTATGAACAGAGCAGTTAACTTTTTTTTGAAGAGCATAATATCTCAAATATGCTTCAGCCATTTGACTTCTGCAACTATTCCCTGTACAGATCACTAAAATATTAATTTTATTCATGCCTCCAAAGGTATCATAACTCATGAAAATTACATTTAAACTATGTAATAATTAACTTAACTTTGTATTAATGAAATTCGTTAAAACGCCGCTTCAATTTGCTCTTTTTGTTTCCTCTGTTATAAGTTTGTCTTTTCTTTTTTTTCAGTATCTGTATTTCGAATTCTCAGGAATTTCTGCTGATTATTTTTATCCTACAGTCATTTCGCTGTGCATTTGGGCAATTACTTTTGCAGTGGTTTATTTTCTATTAGAAAAAATGATAACTCAAAAAATAAGGTTACTCTACAGGACAATCCACAACTATAAAATCACAAAAGATAACTTTCCAATTGAGATGAATGAAGATTTGCTCTCAGCAGCAGAAGACGAGGTAATGCAGTGGGCAGATTCTAACAGAGAAGAAATTGAAAAGCTTAAAGAACAAGAGATTTTTAGAAGAGAGTTTCTTGGCAATTTATCTCATGAATTAAAAACCCCAATTTTTAGCATTCAGGGATACATTCTGACTTTACTTGAGGGTGGACTTGAGGATAAGCAAATGAATAGAGAATTTCTTAGTAGAGCCTCAAAAGGGGTTGATCGAATTACAAAAATTGTTGAGGATTTGGATGTAATTACAAAATTTGAATCTCAAAGAATAAAATTAGACCTACAAGCTTGTAATATTGTTGATTTAGCGAACGAGATCATGGAGGATATGGAGATTAAAGCTAAAGAAAGAGAGATTAAATTGGTTTTCAACAAGCAATATCAAAATCCTATTCTTACACTTTGTGATGTTGATAAAATTGGTCAGGTATTCCAAAATTTAATCAATAATGCAATCAATTATTCTGAAAAAGGAAAAACCGTTGAGCTACGTTTTTTCGACATCGAAGACAACGTTCTTGTCGAAGTTTCAGATCAAGGAATGGGTATAGAGCAGAAACACATGTCTAGGTTATTTGAACGATTCTACCGAGTGGATAAAAGTAGGGCAAGAAATCAAGGAGGAACTGGATTAGGTCTCGCAATTGTTAAGCACATCGTGGAGGCGCATGGTCAAACAATAAACGTTCGAAGTACAATTGGAAGTGGCTCTACTTTTTCATTTACCTTAAAAAAAGCATAGCAAAATTTACAAAATCTCATTGTAAGAATTTGCAACTCACAAAAGTATTATCCTAGGTTGTATTATAAACCTATTTTTTCCATTTCTCTTTTCAACAAGGAAGTTGAACGACCAGTTCTAATTTTTCCAAATGGTAACGTTTCAGTTAATTTAAATAAATTTTGATGAATCCACCCAATAGATGATTTTTGGCTGTGGTACTTTGCTAAGTATTCCTGTTCAGTTTGTCCAGGAGTTGGAATAAATACAGCTTTTTTATTTAAAATATGCAAATCCATTATTGAGCTATATCCTGGTCTACATATTATGCTTTCACTTTCACTAATCAGCTTAAAAAAAGCATCTGTACTAAGATGAGGAAAGTATGAAATGTTATCTTTTGTATGAACTGATTTATTCATATTACCTCCTATTATTGCACATGGAAAATTTTCTTTTGATAGCTCACTAAAAAGTATGTTTTCAAGCATTGATCGTTGTGGTTCGGGTCCAGAAATTATTCCCAAATATTTGAATATTTTCTCTTTATTATTTTCTGCATTTTGATTGAATCTGGAGACAGGTCCAATAAAGCTCGTATTTTTTGGAAGAGGGTTTTGAGTTAGTTTTCCAGAAAGAGAATTGTCACTATAGTCTGGTATCCAACAATAGTGAAAATTATTAATGAACTTCAAATTAATTTTTAAAAATAATGGCTTAAGGAAACCAGGCCCCTGAATATGTATTTGATGAGAAATAAATACATTAGTAGTTCTCGATGAACGAAATCCAAATCTACTATCGGAAATTATGTAATCAATTTTGAATTTAGAGACAATCTCTTCCGCTGTTTTTTTTTCTTGAATAATTCTTTTAAAAAACTTTGGAGATTGTGCAAGCATAGATAGCCCTTGATTATTTCCTTTGCTGTATCTGGGTTGATATCCATCTATTATTATATGATGGAGTTTTGGAAAATGCTCTTTAAAAATAAGCTCACTATTTTTATTTCCACAGCTATAGACTTTGTGCCCTCTTTTTAAAAGTGCTTCAATTATTGGTATACATCTTGTCGTATGTCCTAACCCCCAGTCCAAAGGAGCTATTAAAATCTTCTTCTTTACACTCAATGGACAAATAATGAATTTGTTTGAGAAATGAAATCATAAAGTTCTTTTTTGCCACGACCATCTTTAGATGAGCTAATGAACAATTGAGGAAGATTTTCCCATTGCTTTAACATTTCAGCTTTGTAAGACTGAACATTTATCTCTAGCTCTCTTTTTTTAAGCTTATCAGCTTTAGTAAAACACATTACAAAGGGAATTTTTTTGATGGCACAATATTCCATGAATTCAAGATCTATTTTCTGCGGTTTTAATCTGCTATCGAGCAGTACTAAAACACACATCAAGTTTTTCCGATTTTCCAAGAATTTCAATGTAAACTCTGCAAATTTTGCTCTATTTTTTTTTGAGGTTTTTGCATAACCATAGCCAGGTAAATCAGCAATAAAAAAATTATTATTTATCAAAAAATGATTGATTAGTTGTGTTTTTCCTGGTGTGCCTGAAATTTTGGCCAATGCTTTCCTTTCTGTAAGCATATTAATTAATGAAGATTTGCCTACGTTTGATCTTCCAATTAATGCATATTCTGGATATTTGGGATCTGGACATTTTTTCCAGTCAGTATTACTCTCAATAAAGGATGCTGTAATTGACATTTCTAAGTTGGATTAATGTAACTATTGATATGCCTTTCCTTTTTGGAATTGAATATATCATTAATAGAAATCAAAATTCCTGTTTCTTCAACAGCTCCAAAGCTATTATTTAAAGATGTTCCAAAGGTTTTCATTGTTGAAGACAAATTCATGTATGCACTAACAAGTGGTGGAATATTTTCATTTAAGCTTCTGACTTTTTGTTGGAGCACTCTGAAAGCGTCTTTGTATTCAAGTTGGCGAATTTCATTGATAAAGTCTGATGGATTTGAATGAAACTTTAGTGATTCAATGGGATAAACAAGTCGTTCTTCGTCAGGGAAGAAATGATACATAAAAGCTAGGATTAAATCTCTAGCTTGTTTGTTGAAATTTAAGTACATGGTAACCTTCCCAAAAAAGTAATGAATTTCTGGATGGTCAACAACAATGGCACCAAGTCCATCCCACAAATTATCTAAAGAAAAAATTCCTTTTCTGCTTCCTTGCGAGGGTTGGAAGTTGGGCTGAACAAATGATCTTCCTAGTTCAATTGTTGATGGTAGATATTGGGCATTGAAATTTTCTGTAAATGTGAATAAACCATTTGTAGCAAGTTGAACGTCACTTTTTAAAGCATCAATACATTTTATAAATCTATAACCTCCAACAATTTCTTTGGACTCTGGTGCCCAAACAATTAATTGATCGTAGAAGGCGTCATCTCGAATATCATACTTATCAAGGTCGCATTCTTTCCCAGTGCCTCCTCCAGCATTTCTAAAAGTAACTTCTCTAAGTCTTCCGATTTCTCTAGTTACATTAGGACTGTTGTGATGATTTACAATGTATATCTCGTTATTGGCATTGTTTGTTTTTCGAACAAATCTTTCTTCAGTAAGTTCATTTTGTAGTAAATCTATTGGAACTGGGTTTATTATTTTGTTCATAAAACAGTGAATTATGAATTTTCATCAAACAAAACTGTGTGGTCTTTTTCCAATAAATAAACGTGCTTTTTAATTTTTTGAGCCCAAATTAGATTATTGCTATTGGTAAAAGTTTTCCAAGGAATAGCTTTTCCAAATTTAAACATTATTGTGTTTCCTTTTTGCTTGAACATTTCATCGGCCAAGAAAAGCATTTCAATGTTGGATTTTATTCCAATTTTTTTTCTCCAGTAAGCAATGTTATAAAAACGCTTTGTATTTTTCCCACTGATGAACACAGGAATTATATTTCTTTTGTGCTTGATTGCTTTTGTAATAAAGCTTTTCTGCCATTGTAAATCACTAATTTTTTTTTGCTCTTGCCGTCTTGAAACCATTCCAGCAGGAAAAAGTATAATGCACTTGTTTGAAGCATATAAATCATCCACATGCTTTAGATAAAGCCTGGGATTTTTACCAATTTTATTTATTGGAACAAAAATGGGTTCAAAGTTTTTGATTTGAAGTAAAATATCATTTACCAAAACATGAATGTCTTGTCGAATTTTACCTACCTCTTTTATAATAGCAACGCCATCTAATCCTCCCAACGGATGGTTGGCAGCTACAATGACTCCACCTTTTTTAGGAATATTTTCAGAGCCTAAAGAACAAGTTTTAACGCCCATTTGATTTAGGCTATCCGTTGAGAATTCAATTCCTTTTTTACCACTATTGGCGAGAATTATTTCATTGATTTCGTCCTGATGGATTAATCGTTTTAATCTATTCAGAATGAACTTTGGGAGAAACTTATAGAGCGTTGGATTTTTATCAATGAAAGCTTTTTCGATGTCAATTAGATTGACTTCTCTTTCTATGGAAGAGCTTTTAGTTCCCATTTTTATTGGAATCCAAAGGTATTAAAATAAGAATAACTGCGAAAAAATGTTAATAATTATAATTTTAATGCCACTTTTTCCCACTAATTAAAGAAATAATATTTTCTCATATAATTGAACTTAAAAATTAAATTATGAAACCTAAATTTGGTAAATATCGTTGAAAGTTATCCACAATTATATAAAAGTGGGAAAATGTGGGTAAATTTTATTAGCTTTACATCTGATAACAATAGAAATAACGTATGATTGGTTTCATTGGAGAATATCATTGCAAAATTGATTCAAAAGGAAGATTGATGCTTCCTTCGGAATTAAGAAAGCAACTTGATCCATTAGATCAAGAACAGTTTGTTATTTCAAGAGGAGTTGACGAGTGTTTGTCATTATATACGATGTCTGAATGGACAGTTGTTGTAGACAAGCTCAGAAATCTAAATCGTTTTAAGGTAAAGGATAGAAAATTTGCCCGAATGTTTCAAAAGGGAGCAACTAAAATTCCTGTTGATTCAAATAGTAGGATTCTTCTACCTAAAAGTCTTTTAGGTTGGGCTGGTATTCAGAAAGAAATCGTAATTGTAGCAAATGTTGATTTGTGGGAGATTTGGGATAAATCCAAATACGAAGCATTGATGAGTGAGAACTGGGATGAGTTCGATGACTTAGCTGCAGATGTTATGGGCGGTTCTTCTGAAAATGAGTGAAGGTAGTTATCACATACCAGTTCTTTTACATGCTGCAGTAGATGGTTTAGTACTCAATAAAAGCGGAGTTTTTGTTGATGTTACTTTTGGAGGAGGAGGTCATTCTAAGGAAATCTTATCTAGACTTAGATCTGATGCAACTTTAATTGCATTTGATCAGGACGAGGAGGCAGAAAAAAATAGCATAGACGACAATCGCTTTACGCTAGTACCTCAAAATTTCAAGTATCTATCCAATAATTTAAAGCTCATGCAACTGAATCAAGTTGATGGAATTCTAGCTGATCTTGGAGTTTCATCACATCAATTTGATTCAAAAAATAGAGGCTTTTCTTTTCGCTTCGATGAAAAATTGGATATGCGAATGGACAAAAATGGTTCTCTAGACGCAAGGATAGTTTTGAATGAATATTCACAAGACAATTTAGCATCAATGCTCTGGGACTATGGAGAGCTAAGAGAATCAAGAAAAATAGCCAAAAGGATAGTTCAATCTAGATTGAGTAACCCAATTCTTACAACTAGCCAATTAATTGAAATTTCTAAGGGGTTAGTTTCTCCTAAGAAAGAAAATCAATTCCTAGCTAGAATCTTTCAAGCAATTCGAATTGAAGTGAATAAAGAAATGGAGGTATTGGAATCCTTATTGAATCAAACGATTGAAATGTTAGCCCCTGGAGGACGGGCAGTTGTAATTACGTATCACTCACTTGAAGATCGGATGGTTAAAAGATTTTTTAGATCTGGAAATGTAGAGGGCGAGCTAACAAAAGACCTATACGGTAATGTGAAAAGCCCATTTAAAGAAATTACAAAAAAACCAATACTGCCTACAGAAAAAGAAATAGAAAAAAATAACAGAGCGAGAAGTGCAAAGCTTCGAATAGCTCAAAAATTATAATTAAAAAAGTAGTGAAAAATCCTTTTCAGCAAATAATGTCTGGAGAATTGCTTCAAAGAGGTAAAATTGAAAAAAATTTGCCCTTTCTACTATTTCTAACCCTTTTAATGCTTGTCTACATTGGTTACGGCTATTACGTGGATAATACTTACAGAAAAATTAATAGCCTAGACAAGAGAAGCGAACAACTGCATTCAGAACTGCAAACTGCCCTTGAGCTTTATGACCAGGAAAGCTTACAGAGCAAAATTGCAGAAAAGACCGCTAAATGGGGAGTGTATGAGTCAAAAGATCCTCCAAAAAAAATTGAACTTATAAATGAGTAGTAGGCAAACAATTGTTAGAGTTTATTTTGTATATGTGCTGATTTTAGCATTTGCTTTTGCTGTCTTAGTAAAGATTTCATTTGTCCAATTTTTTGATGGAGGGGAACTGGTTGAACAAGCTGATAAGCAGATTTACAGGACACGAATCGTAAAAGCTCCTAGAGGAAATATTTTTGCAGATAATGATCAAAAAACATCTCTTGCTCTTTCTGTTCCAAGATATGAAATTCGTTTTGACTTAATGACCATTAAAGAAAATGTTTTTGATGATCAAGTAGCCAATCTTTCAGACAGTTTAAGTACCATTTTTAACGAAAAATCTAAGCTTCAGTGGTTAGATGAGTTAATGCGCCAGAGAGCTAAAGGGAATCGATATTTTCTATTAAAGAAATCAGTTAGGAATGATGAATTAAATCGAATTAAAAAATTTCCAATTTTCAGTTTGGGTAAATATTCAGGGGGATTAATTGTCTTAAAAGAGAACAAACGAATCAAGCCTTACAATCTCCTTGCTCGAAGAACCATAGGATATACAAATGAAAAAGAAAACATATATGTCGGATTAGAGGGAGCATTTAACGAAAAGTTAAAAGGTCAAGATGGAGAGATGCTTATGCAAAGAATTAATGGCAACGAATGGAAGCCTGTTGAAAGTGAATTATCAAGAGAGCCTGTTCCTGGTTGTGACATTTATTCTTCAATAGATATTAACATACAAGATGTTGCTGAAGCAGCTTTATTGAAACAAATGAAAAATCAGAGAGCTGAGAGGGGATGTGTTGTTTTAATGGAAGTAAAGACAGGGTTTGTAAAGGCAATTGCAAATCTCACAATGAGCAAAGATCAGTCTTCGTATAACGAAAGCTTAAATCACGCAGTTGGACTAGCATCAGAGCCTGGGTCAACTTTTAAGTTGGCTTCTCTGATGGTTGCTCTAGAGGATAAGAGGATTCAAATATCGGATAGTGTTGATATGACTGGTTCCTACACCTTTTTTGGAGAACGTCTAACAGATCCAAAGAAATTTGGAAGAAATACAATTCAATATGCCTTTGAAAAATCTTCAAATGTAATCAGTCAAATAATTAACGAAAGCTACAAGGATAATCCTCAAGATTTTATTGATGGTCTAAAGTCTATTGGATTACATAAAAAATTAGGACTTCCTATTATAGGTGAGGGAAAGCCTGAAATTATTGACGCTGATGACACTCAATTTTCGGGAATTTCAATCCCCTGGATGTCAATTGGATATGGTGTAGAAATTACTCCTCTGCAAACATTGGCTTTTTACAATGCAGTAGCTAATAATGGAGTTTTGGTTCGACCTCAATTTGTCAAAAAAATAAAATGTTCAAATGAGTCAACAACTTCATTTGGCGCTGAAATCATTAATCCTAGAATCTGTAGTGAATCTACGCTTAAGGATGTTAAAATCATGTTAAAGGGGGTTGTTGAAAGAGGAACTGCTAAAAATATTAAGGCAAGAGGTTTTGAAATTGCGGGTAAAACTGGAACCTCACAAATTGTCTCCGTTAGTGGGGGATACAGCTCAAAACATCAAGCCTCTTTCTGTGGTTATTTTCCAGCAGATAACCCTATGTACTCTTGTATTGTGGTCATTCAAGGTCCAACTAAAAATATTTACGGTTCTATTGTTTCAGGAACTGTTTTCAAGGAAATCGCAGATAAAGTCTATGCAATGGGCAATATGGAAAATAAAGAAATCGAGATGCAAGATTTGTATTATCCATTTTCAAAACATGGTAATAAACAGGATATGGTTTTTGCTTGCTCTAAAATGCAAATTCCGATTCAAAAAGAACCTGGTGTTGGTAGATGGTTAGTTACTAAAGCATCTGAAAATGGAATTCAACTGAAGAACAGAAGAATTGTAAATGAAAAAATCCCCAATGTTATTGGAATGGGCTTAAAAGATGCTCTTTACTTGCTCGAGGATATGGGGCTTCAAGTTAAGGTTAATGGAAGTGGATTTGTTCGAAATCAATCGATAATTCCAGGTCAAAAAGCAATAAGGGGACAACTCATAAAAATTGATTTAGGATAATGAAGTTGCTAAAAGATTTGACATATGGTGTAAATATTTTAGAGCTTAAAGGGTCTACCAACATAGCCATAGACCATGTTGCTTTTGATTCAAGAAAAGTACTAAAGTTTTCATTATTTATTGCCATTCGAGGGACTCAGGTTGATGGACATCAATACATTCAAAAGGCTGTTCAATCGGGTGCTGTTTGCATAGTTTGCGAGAAGCTTCCAGAAAATATTAAAGAAGATGTAACCTACATTGTAGTGAAGAATACAGCGAAGGCACTTGGTTTAATTGCTTCAAACTATTTCGACAATCCCTCAGAAAAAATAAAGTTGATAGGTGTCACTGGAACCAACGGAAAAACAACTTCCGTAACACTTTTATTCCATCTTTTCAGATTGCTTGGATTTAAGGTTGGATTGTTATCTACAGTTGAAAATAGAATTCACAACCAAGTAGTCCCATCCACCCATACTACGCCTAATTCCATGGAAATTAATGAGTTGCTATATAAAATGATTGAAAAAGGGTGTCAATATGTTTTTATGGAGGTAAGCTCTCATTCTATAGATCAACATAGAATTTCAGGATTGAAATTTCAGATAGGTGTATTTACGAATATTACTCGCGATCATTTAGACTACCATAAAACATTTGATAATTATATAGCAGCTAAGAAAGCTTTTTTTGATGTTCTTCCAACTGACGCGTTCGCCTTATACAATGTTGATCAAAAACATGGCGAAACAATGGTCTTAGATACCAACGCAAAACTCGTTTCATATGGAATGAATTCGGTGTGTGATTTCAAGGTTAAAATTTTAGAAAACAGATTTAATGGAATGACATTAGACATCGATGGAACTCAATTGGATACTAAGTTGATTGGAGATTTTAATGCATATAATTTACTAGTAGCTTTTTCGGTAGGTAGTTTACTTGGGCACAATAAAATTGATGTTTTAACAACATTGAGTAGTCTATCAGCTCCTGAAGGAAGATTTCAGCACATCACCTCAAAGACAAACATTACTTCAATTATTGATTATGCGCATACACCAGATGCATTGGAAAATGTTCTAAAAACAATTAATAAAATTAGAAATGGGAAAGAATTGGTTATCACCGTTGTGGGTTGTGGCGGAGATCGGGATACTGGAAAACGACCAATTATGGCAGAGATTGCCTGCAGGTTAAGTGACCAAGTCATTTTTACTTCAGATAATCCAAGATCAGAAAACCCCGATAATATCATTCTAGAAATGCAAAAAGGAGTTGCCGATGACGATGTAAGTAAAACACTTTCAATTGTAAATAGAAAAGAAGCAATTAAAACTGCATGTAGTATTGCTCACTCTGGAGACATTCTATTAGTTGCAGGAAAAGGACACGAGAAATATCAAGAAATAAATGGAGAAATCGTGCCATTTGATGATATGGAAATGGTTAAAGAAAATTTTAAAATAATGAATAAATAATGTTGTATCACCTATTTGAAAACTTGCAACAAATAACGGATTTTTCTGGAGCAGGATTGTTCCAGTACATTTCCTTCAGAGCTGGAATGGCAGTAATAACCTCGCTCATAATATCGATGCTTTTTGGTGACAAGCTAATTCAATTGTTGAGAAAAAAGCAGGTGGGAGAAAGCATAAGAGATCTTGGTCTTGATGGTCAGGTTGAAAAGGCAGGAACTCCAACAATGGGTGGGCTGATCATTTTGGGAGCTATTTTGATTCCTACATTGTTATTTGCAAAACTCGATAACGTGTATACCATTACAATGGTAATTGCTACGATTTGGTTGGGCTTAATTGGTTTTATTGACGACTACATTAAAGTTTTCAAGAAAAATAAAAAGGGTTTAGCAGGAAGATTTAAAATTGTTGGTCAGGTTGGAGTTGGAATTATTGTTGGGTCTTTGCTTTATTTCAGCGATGCTGTCGTAGTAAAAGAAAAAGTTGCTGTAAATCAGTCGACGGAGATCTCTGTTGATCAATCGAAACAATTTACATGGGTCGAATCTAAGTCAACCAAAACAACCATTCCATTTTTTAAAAACAATGAATTCGATTACAGCTGGTTTGGTCTTGGTGAGTACACATGGATTGCATTCATATTAATTGTAATAATTATTGTTGTTAATGTATCAAATGGAGCCAATCTTACGGACGGAATTGATGGTCTTGCAACAGGAACCTCTGCGATAATTGGTACAACACTTGCAATATTCGCTTATTTATCTGGAAATGCTGTTTTTGCAGATTATCTCAATATAATGTATATCCCCAATTCAGGTGAGTTGGTGGTGTTTATAGGTGCTTTTGTTGGCGCCTGTATTGGATTTCTTTGGTACAATTCTTATCCAGCTAAAGTTTTTATGGGTGACACCGGGAGCCTTGCACTGGGAGGGATTATAGCCACTTTTGCAATTGCTATACGAAAAGAACTTCTTATTCCTGTTATCTGTGGAATTTTTGTTATTGAAAATCTATCTGTAATGGTTCAAGTAGGCTACTTCAAATTCACCAAACGAAAATATGGCGAAGGAAGAAGAGTCTTTTTGATGGCTCCATTGCATCATCATTACCAAAAAAAGCAAATGCATGAATCTAAAATCGTTGCTAGATTTTGGATTGTAGGAATACTTCTAGCTGTATTATCAATTGTAACCCTAAAACTTCGATGACAAAAGAACGTGAAATAACTGTTTTAGGTGCTGCAAAAAGTGGAATTGGGGCTGCAGTTTTAGCAAAAAAAGAAGGGTTAAATGTCTTTGTCTCCGACTATGGTAAAATCAAAACAGAATACAAGAATTTAATGGATGATTTGAATATAGAATGGGAAGAAAATGGTCATTCATCTAATAGAATACTTCAATCCGCAGAAGTTGTGAAAAGTCCTGGAATTCCAAATGACGTCAAAATTGTGAAAGACTTACATGTCAAAAATATTTCTGTTATCTCAGAGATTGAATTTGCAAGCAGATATTCAAAAGGAATAAAAATATGCGTTACAGGAAGTAATGGTAAAACTACTACAACTTTAATGATAAAGCATATTTTATCAAAAGCAGGTTTTGATGTAGTTGCGGTAGGTAATGTTGGAGACAGCTTTGCTCAGGTTTTAGCAGATGGAGATCACGATTATTTTGTTATAGAATTGAGCAGTTTTCAGTTGGATAACATGTACGATTTTAAAGCTGACATTGCGATTTTATTGAACATCACCCCAGACCATCTTGATAGATACAACAACGATTTTAATCAATACATCCAGAGTAAGTTTAGAATTCTAAATAACCAAACTGAGCACCAGTATTTCATATACAATGCTGATGACGAGGTAATTAAAAATGAACTAAAAAAACGAAATATAACTCCCTGTCAACTTCCATTTTCAATTGAAAATAAGCTAGACAATGGAGCAATACTAAATCATAATAATCAAATACAAATTAATATTAAAACCAAAGAAATAATTATGTCTATACACGAACTAGCACAACAGGGAAAACACAACACCTATAATTCAATGGCTTCTGGAATTGCGTCTAGAGTATTGGATATTAGAAAAGAGATAATACGAGAAAGTCTTTCAGATTTTCAAAATGTTGAACATAGACTTGAGTTTGTTGCCAAAATTCACGGGATTGAATTTATCAATGATTCAAAGGCAACAAACGTAAATTCAACATGGTATGCGCTTGAAAGTATGCAGAAACCAACCATTTGGATTGTTGGTGGTGTTGATAAAGGAAATGATTACTCCATGCTAGAGGGCTTGGTAAAGCAAAAAGTTGTAGGGATTGTTTGTCTTGGAAAAAGCAACAGAAAAATTCATAGATCTTTTGGAAAAATAGTTGATGACATTCATGATTCAAGTTCTGCACAAGAAGCAGTCAGAATAAGTTACCAACTGGCTAAAAAGGGGTATGCTGTATTGTTGTCTCCCGCTTGCGCAAGCTTTGATTTATTTGAAGACTACGAAGAGAGAGGAACAAAGTTTAAAAGAGCAGTCCGAAACCTTTAATTATTTGGATATGGAAAAAAATAAAATTGAAAAGTTATCTGAAAAATTAATCTCATCAAGAGAACAAGTGAGACTATCTTTTTCTGAGACAGATTTTAGATTACAAACAGTTTTAATGCACCAAGGTATTGAATGGATTAATGATTCAAAATCTACTACGATTGAAACCTCTGCATATTCTTTAGAAGTTATTCAAAAACCTGTAGTATGGATTGTTGGTGCGAACCAACAGAAACAAGATTTTTCTTTGGTTGAAAAATTGGTTCGTTTGAAGGTATGTAGAATTATTTGTTTTGGAAATTTTGATACTTCCATTAAGTACTCTTTGAGCAGTGTGGTCGACGGGTATGCGTACAAGAACAAATTAGAGGATGCAATAAAAATTGCATTTGACTGGAGTAAGAACGGATATGCAGTTTTATTTTCTCCAGCTTGTGCAAGTGGTAATGACTTTACCGATTACAAACATAGAGGAGTTGAGTTCAATAGGTTATTAAATGAGCTGCTATAGTGCAAAGCATTCTTGAAAAATATTTAAAAGGAGATAAAGTAATTTGGAGAGTTATTCTATTGCTGTCTTTGTATTCTGTAATTATGGCCTATAGTTCAAGTTCTAATTTGGCTTACAGACTCATGGATGGAGATGCTACACCCTACTTATTTAAACACGCTATCATTCTTGTTTTAGGAATTGTTATTATCGTTTATTTGCAATTTTTCAACTATAAATATTTTTCTAGATTGTCTCAGTTAGGAATCTACATTTCTGTTTTACTACTTTTAATTACGTTAGTTTTTGGAGTAAATAAAGGGAATGCTTCAAGATGGATAATGGGTTTTCAACCATCTGACTTTGCCAAAGTTGTCTGTGTGATTTATGTAGCAAGAATGGTGGTTTTGAAAAAGAAATACATTAAAAATTTCAAGGAAGGAATTGTTCCAATTGTCTGGCCAGTTATACTAATTTGTTCATTAATTGTTCCTGCTGATTTTTCCACTGCAGCATTGCTTTTTACCGTCTGTTTTATTTTAATTTTCGTTGCTGGAGGAAAGGTGACACATTTACTTTCAATTGTTGCTGGAGCAATATTGCTTTTCGGTATGGCTTTATTGTTGAATATAGCAGTTCCTGGACTACTTCCAAGAGTAGATACTTGGTCAAAACGATTAACAAGCTTTGAGTCTGGCTTAGAGGAGGAGAATTATCAAGCACAACTTGCATTAAGAGCTGTTGCTAATGGTTCCGTTGTGGGAAAGGGTCCTGGAAATGGAACCATTAAAAATAATTTATATTCAGCGCAATCTGATTTTATTTTTTCCTCATCTGTTGAAGAATTTGGATCCATATTTGGAGGCGTTGGAGTGATATTTTTATACTTGGTACTACTTTTTAGGGTGATTAAAATTATGACAAAATCTGAGGGTGAATTTGGAGGATACATGGCATTTGGTTTGGGCTTTTTGCTTGTTTTTCAAGCCATGATTAATATTGGAGTAGGAGTGAATTTAATTCCAGTTACAGGACAACCCCTCCCTTTACTCAGTATGGGCGGAACATCAATTTTATTTACTTGTCTGTCTCTTGGGATTATATTAAACGTAAGTAGAACGATATATAAGGACAACAATTAGTCTAATGAGTTATAAATTCATAATAAGTGGTGGAGGTACTGGGGGACATATTTTTCCTGCTATAGCGATTGCTAATGAGCTAAAATTTCGATATCCAAAAAGCGATATTTTATTTGTAGGTGCTAAGGGAAAGATGGAAATGGTTAAAGTTCCTGAGTCTGGTTACGATATTGTAGGTTTGGAGGTAGTTGGTTTGCAGAGGCGATTAACCTTGAAAAATTTAGCATTTCCAATTAAATTAATTAAAAGTTTACTGAGTGCTAGGAAAATTGTAAAAGATTTTAATCCCAATATAGCCATTGGTGTTGGAGGATATGCTAGCGGACCAACCTTGAGAGTTGCAGGCCAGTTGGGAATTCCAACCATTCTTCAGGAGCAAAATTCATATGCAGGGTTAACCAATAAATTACTTGCCAAAAAGGCAAAGAAAATCTGTGTTGCTTATGATGGGATGAACCGATTTTTTGAAGAAAGTAAAATTGTTATTACAGGCAATCCTGTTAGAAATGATATTATTGATCTTGAAGGTAAAAGAGATTTGGCTTTGGAGCATTTTGGTCTAAACCCATCGCTCAAAACAATTTTAGTAATTGGCGGAAGTCTTGGTGCTAGAACCATCAATGATAGTATAAAAGAAAATATTAAGACTTTAGAACTTGATAACATTCAGCTTCTTTGGCAAACGGGTAGTATGTATTATTCTGAAATTAATAATGCAGTAAAAGAAAGTGGTATAAAAACAATCTTCCCAAAAGAATTTATAAAGAATATGGATTTTGCATATTCAGTTGCTGATATAATTATTTCAAGGGCAGGAGCACTTTCTGTAAGTGAATTGTGTATCGTTAGAAAACCAGCAATTTTAGTTCCATCTCCCAATGTTTCTGAGGATCATCAGACAAAAAATGCAAAATCACTTGTTGATAAAAAAGCAGCACTGCTAGTAAAAGATGTTGATGCACGTGCGAAATTAGTTAAAACTGCATTAAATCTGATTGGAGATGAAGCTCTTTGCACGGAGCTTTCCTCTAATATTGGGACGTTAGCTAAACCAGATGCTGCAGTTAAAATTATTGATCAAATTGCTGAAATAATAAACTGAAATTGAAACTTGACGACATACATAGAGCTCATTTTTTAGGAATAGGAGGAATCGGCATGAGTAGTCTTGCACTATATTTCATTTCAAAGGGGGTTCAAGTAAGTGGATACGATCGAACCGAATCATCAATTACAAAAGAGCTTGTTCAAAAAGGTGCAGATGTTTTTTATGATGACCAAATCAATTTTATTTTAGATAAAGAAAATATTGATGTTGTAGTTTACACACCAGCTATTCCTAAATCGAACAACCAACTTAGTTACTTTTTAGCACATCATGACTTAGTGATTAAAAGAGCCGAGCTTTTAGGTTTAATGACAAAAAATAATTTTTGTATTGCAGTTGCTGGAACACATGGAAAAACAACCACCTCTTCAATTGTTGCTCATATGTTGGAATATTCTGGGTTGGGTTGTACCGCTTTTTTGGGTGGGATGTCTTCAAACTACAATTCCAATTTAATTTTAAACCAATCGTCAAACAATGTTGTAGTAGAAGCGGATGAGTACGATAGGTCATTTTTATCCTTGAGTCCGGATATTGTTTTATTGACTTCCATAGACGCAGATCACTTAGATGTATATGGAAGCATTGAAAATATTAAAAAAGGGTTTCAAAAATTTATTGATTTAATCTCTGAGTCTGGAATACTTGTTAGCAATTATGGATTAGATGTTTCAGCAAATAACACCCTATTCTATGGAGAAAGTAACATGGCTAATTTCAGAATTCAAAACATTAGAGTTGAGAATCATGAGCATTATTTTGATTTGTCATATAATGATGTAATGGTAGAAAATATTCATTTAGGTGTCCCAGGATATCATAATGTATACAATGCTGCTGCTGTGGTTGTTCTTGGAATTCACCTTGGAATTGAAATGAAAATTATTAAATCTGCTTTGGCAACTTTTAAAGGAGTTAAAAGGAGGTTTGAATACCTGCTAAAAACCAGCTCTTTAGTTTATATAGACGATTATGCTCATCATCCAAAGGAGATTGAGGCTTGCTTGTACTCAGTAAAACAACTTTTTCCAGGTAAAAAGATAACGGTCATTTTCCAGCCCCATTTGTTTAGTAGAACGAGTGACTTTATGGATGATTTTGCTTCAAGTTTATCCAAAGTAGATGAACTCATTTTACTGGAAATTTATCCAGCTAGAGAACTGCCAATTGAAGGAATTTCTTCAAATGCATTGTTAAATAGGATAGACTGTACAAATAAAATTTTAGTAAGTAAAGAGGAATTAATTCCTGAACTTGAAAATAGGATTTTAGAAGTAGTTCTAACTATGGGGGCAGGAGATATAGATCGACTAGTTGATCCAATTAAAGATATGTTAGACTCTAAAATTGCAAAAAATTGAAAAAAGCAATTAACATAACGATATGGTCTTTTCTCATTGTTGGAGCTGGTCTTCTTTTGAGTTTTGTGGACTCAGACTACCAATATATTAAGATAAACGGAATAGAAGTTAACATTGATAAGTCTAATGGGCATTCGTTCATAAATAAAGCTCAGGTTTTAAGGACCTTAAGTGACATTGGAATTGAAGGAAAGGGTGAATTAAATGGAAAACTAAATTGTAGAAGAATCGAAGAAATAATCAAAGGATATTCTGGGACAAAAAATGTAGAGGCTTTCTTTTTCAATAATGGAGTATTGCAAATTGATATTGAGCAAAGAACACCAATCGCAAGAATTCTTCACCAAAACGGCTATTTAAGTTATTATTTGGATTTAGAAGGGAAGGTTATGGCACTTAGCAATACATATGTTGCTAGGGTACCAGTTTTTAATGGTGCAATTCAATATGGTAGTCAGTTTACTCCAAATGCTGTGAATAAAAGCAATTCTAAAGAAGACGTTTTGTTAAAAGGAATTTATGACATTGCCAATGAAATAAATAAAGATCAGTTTTTATCCTCTCAGATTGTACAGGTTTACTGTACTGAAAAAGGACATTTCGAATTGATTCCAAGGATTGGAAACCACAGAGTGATTTTTGGTTCTGGTGAAAACGTTGATAAAAAGTTTAAAAAATTAAAGTCCTTTTACACTAAGGGAATAAATATAAAAGAGTTAAATCTCTATGACACGTTAAACATAATGTATAACACTCAAATAATTTGTTCAAAAAGATAAATTAAAGATTATGGATGCACCAGAAATTGTAGTAGGCTTAGATATCGGAACCACAAAAATTGCTTGTTTGGTAGGCCGCAAAACCGATCATGGGAAAATAGAAATTTTAGGGGTTGGAAAGGCTCCTAGTGTAGGAGTTACAAGAGGAGTGGTTTCAAATATTGAAAAAACTGTCCAGTCTATTCGAATTGCTGTTGAGGAAGCTGAGGCAAAATCGGGAGTAGATGTAAAAGTTGTCAATGTTGGTGTTGCTGGTCAGCACATAAAAAGTCTGCAACACCGAGGAATGATTACTAGAGATAATTTTGATGAAGAAATTTCTCAAAAGGATGTAGATGAACTTATTGAAGATATGTATAAGTTAGTAATGCTTCCTGGAGAGGAAATTATCCATGTACTTCCTCAAGAGTACATCGTTGACAGACAACAAGGAATTAAAGATCCCATAGGTATGGCTGGTGTTCAGCTCGAAGCTAATTTTCACATCATTACTGGTCAGATAGCTGCTGCAAAAAATATTTTCAAATGTGTTAGCAAAGCAGGTTTAGAGGTGGCAGAACTTATTTTAGAACCACTTGCCTCTTCTTCGGCAGTTTTAAGTGAGGAAGAAAAGGAAGCAGGAGTAGCTTTAGTTGACATCGGGGGCGGCACCACAGATATTGCAATTTTTCAAGACGGAATTATTCGACATACTGCTGTAATTCCATTTGGTGGAAATGTTATTACTGAGGATATTAAGGAAGGGTGCACCATAATGCAACGTCAAGCAGAGCTTCTTAAAACCAAATTTGGCGCGGCCATCACACAAGCTAGTCAAGAAAATGAAATCGTCTGTATTCCTGGATTAAGGGGGAGGGATCCAAAAGAAATTTCTGTAAAAAATCTATCAAATATTATCAATGCTAGAATTACTGAGATATCAGAACATATCTACTATGAAATTAAAAATTCGGGTTTTGAGAAAAAGCTGATAGGAGGTATTGTTGTGACTGGTGGAGGGTCTCAATTAAAACACATTAATCAATTGTTTGAGTACATCACTGGAATGGATTCACGAATTGGTTACCCAAACGAACATTTAAGTTCAAACACCAATATAAATGTTACCTCTCCTTTATTTGCAACTGGTGTGGGTCTTGTTGCTAAAGGATTTGAACAATTTGACATGCTCAAGTCCAGACAAGAGAAAATTAGTACCAGAACACATTCACAAAAAAACAAAGGAACTTTTTTTGAAAAGATTAAGACTTTCTTTGACGATAAAGTAGAATAATTAGAAACTTTTAAACTAAAACGTTATGATGAAATTCGATTTACCAAAAGACCAATCCTCAATCATTAAAGTGATTGGAGTTGGTGGCGGCGGAAGCAATGCTGTAAACCACATGTATAGACAAGGAATTAAAGGAGTTGATTTTATTGTCTGTAATACTGACCATCAGGCACTTGATATTAGTCCAGTTCCAGTAAAAATTCAGCTTGGTCAAAGCCTTACTGAGGGCAGAGGTGCTGGTTCAATTCCTGATGTTGGTAAAAACGCAGCAATTGAAAATTTAGATGA
The DNA here is from genome assembly GCA_036123135.1 of Bacteroidota bacterium. Taxonomy (GTDB): domain Bacteria; phylum Bacteroidota; class Bacteroidia; order Flavobacteriales_D; family Parvicellaceae. The sequence goes on from JAZADZ010000097.1 coordinate 44,115, forward strand.
CATCAAAGAAATTCTAGAAAAAAACACCAAAATGGTTTTTGTTACTGCTGGAATGGGTGGTGGAACAGGAACTGGTGCTGCACCAGTTATTGCTCAAGCAGCTAAGGAGCTAGGTATACTAACTGTTGGAATCGTGACAGTACCATTTACCTTCGAAGGCAGAAAAAGAAGAACTCAAGCAGAAATGGGGTTAGATAAAATGCGTGATTGTGTGGATACACTTCTGGTCATTAACAATGATAAATTAAGAGAGAAGTATGGTAATCTTTCACTAATTAATGCTTTTGAGCAAGCAGATGATGTGTTGGCCATAGCTGCTAAGGGAATAGCTGAGGTCATTTCAGTTACAGGACAAATTAACGTTGATTTTAATGATGTAAATACTGTTATGAAGGATAGTGGAGTAGCAATAATGGGTTCATCTGAAGCAGATGGAGAGGATAGAGCATTAAAATGTGTGGAGAGTGCACTGGCTTCGCCGCTACTTAATGACAACAATATAAAAGGTGCTAAGTATGTACTTCTGAACATTACATATGGTAAAAATGCTGTTCTTATGGACGAAATTTCTGAAATTACAGATTATATTCAGGAAGAAGCAGGTAGTACTGCAGATGTTATATGGGGGCACGGATATGACGAAAATCTTGAAGAAAAGTTATGTGTTACAATAATTGCTACAGGTTTTAAAACCTCTCCTAATACTGGTCTTCCCGAGAAAGAACCTCAAAAGAAAAAAATTGACTTAGAAGATAGTAGCCGTCCAACCATGATTACTCAGCCAATAGAATCTCCCATTGAGCCTTACAGCGACGGAACTTCAGATTCTGAGTTGAGAGAGGAAGATTCGGAACCTTTTGTTGTGAAGAAATTTAATCTAGAGGATGAAAGTGAGTTTACCAAACCAGTAACCATTTTTTCAGAAGAATTCCCTGAAAAAAAACCAGAAATCGATAATGTTGAACCAAGCTCAGATGGTAAGATTCGGTTCTTTCTAGAGGATAATCTTGAAGATGAAGAACAATCAGACTCTGATGAAGAGCAAAGTTGGAATCAATCAATTGAAGATAAACAAACTATCTCGCTTAGTGAACCATCAGTTGAGGAAAATAAAGAACTTACAAAGCAACGACTGGATAGAATTCAAAAAGAGTCTCAAAAAATGAAATCTCCACTTGGAATTTCAGAAATGGAAAATGAGCCTGCGTACAAGAGAAGAAACATAAAATTGGATGAGGATTTTCCAAAATCAGATGATTCTAACGTATCAAGATTTTCTTTAGGCAACCAAGACGAGAATGGAAATAATTCAGGCTTGAGTGACAACAATTCATTTTTGCACGATAATGTAGATTAAAATGAGTTTACAGCATTCAATTAACTCTGATATCAAGCATGCTATGCTTGCGAAAGAAAAAGAAAAGTTAGCTGCATTAAGATCAATAAAAGCAGCTTTGCTGTTGGAAATGACCAAAGAAGGTGGTGATGGAAGTGTCAATGATGAAACGGCACTGAGGGTTTTACAAAAACTTTTTAAACAAAGGAAAGATGCCGCAAAAATTTATCAAGAACAGAACCGATTAGATCTAGCCGATGTAGAAATCAAAGAGGCTTCTTTCATTGCCTCTTATCTTCCTAAAATGATGAGTAAAGAAAAGATTCAGCTTATTGTTAAAGAAACAATAAATCAATTGGGCGCAAAAGGTCCCTCTGAAATGGGTAAAGTTATGGGTGCAGTAATGGGAAAACTTAAAGGCAAAGCAGATGGAGGTTTAATATCATCAGTGGTTAAAGAAGAGCTCAACAAATAGGTCCAACGAAATGAATTAATATATTAGCGAATCAAACAATTAATTGATTTCTATTATGGATTTTCTATCGTCTGAAATTGAAAATTATTCTCTATCCCACACATCTGAAGAAAATGATTTACTCAAAGATTTAAATAGGCAAACGCATGTGCAAGTCCTACAACCTAGGATGTTGTCTGGCCATTTGCAGGGAAGGATATTGAGTATGTTTTCCCACATGATTCGCCCCAGTAGAGTCTTGGAAATTGGGACATATACTGGATATAGCGCCTTGTGTATTGCAGAAGGTATTTCTGAAAATGGTAAAATCATTACCATTGACTCCAACAAAGAGCTTGAGTTATTTACCCGAACATATTTTTCGAAATCTAAATTCAATGATAAGATTGAGTTCATTGTTGGCAATGCCTTGAATGTTATTCCACAGCTAGAAGAAACTTGGGATTTGATTTTCATAGATGCGGACAAGGAAAATTATTTAAATTATTATGAATTAGTTCTAAAGAATGTTCGAAAAGGGGGATTTATCATTGCAGATAATGTGTTGTGGAGCGGAAAGGTAACTCAAGAAATTTCATCCAATGACAATGAGACCTCCGGAATTGTTGAATTTAACAAAAAAGTAAATGAGGACTCAAGAGTTGAAAATGTATTGGTTCCTGTAAGAGATGGACTCATGGTATTAAGAAAAGTATGATTTTATGATGTGTATGGTGTTAAACCACTGAATTTGCTATTTTTACCTTCCGTAAAAATTCTTGAATCATTTTCAAGTAAGAAAGTTTGAATTTTAATAAATGTTTATAAGATGAAAAAAATTGCTAAAGTATTGATTGCCTCTTTATTGTTCATTGGATCAATTCAAAAATCATCAGCTGATGAAGGAATGTGGCTTCCTTTTTTATTGGGAGGGGAAACGTATAAAAATATGCAAGAGTGTGGTATTCGATTAACACCTGAACAAATTTATTCTGTAAATCAGTCAAGTATTAAAGATGCTATTGTCGCTTTAGGTGGAGGTTTTTGCACTGGTGAAATTATTTCCAGTCAGGGTTTAATGCTTACCAATCATCATTGTGGATATGATGCCATTCAACAAAATAGTACAACCGAGCACGATTATCTTTCCGATGGATTTTGGGCAATGAACAAAAGTGAAGAAATTCCTGTAGAGTTTTCGGTTTGGTTTTTAGATAAAATGAAAGATGTTACTGATATGGTTTTAGATTCCGTAACCAGTGACATGACCGAAGATCAACGCTCTAATGCAATCCGTAAAGCTATTTCCAGGATCAAGGAAAAAGCCTCTGAAGGCAAAGGAGATGAGTTTGCTGTTCAGGTCAAACCGTTTTACTATGGAAATCTTTATTACATGTTTACGTACAATATTTTCAATGATGTTCGTTTAGTTGGTGCACCACCTAGTTCTATTGGAAAATATGGAGGCGATACCGATAATTGGATGTGGCCAAGACATACTGGAGATTTTTCAATGTTTCGAATTTATTCAAACAAAGACAATAATCCCGCTGCTTACTCTGAAGACAATATTCCTTACACTCCTAAACATTCTTTACCAGTTTCAACCGCTGGTGTGAAAGAAGGCGACTATGCCATGATATTAGGTTATCCTGGAAGTACAGATCGATTTTTAACCTCTTTAGGCGTACAGCAAGCAGTTGAAATTGAACAGCCTGCAAGGGTAAAGGTGAGAAGAATGAAGCTGGATATCATGGAAGAGGGGATGAATAAAGAGCAAAAAATTAGAATTCAATATGCATCTAAGCATGCTAGGGTGAGTAACTATTGGAAATATTTCATTGGCCAGTCTGAACAGTTGGTTCGTAATAATGTATTTGCCAAGAAAGAAAAAATTGAAAAAGACTTTTTGACTTGGGCTTCAAAATCTGAAGATAGAAAGCTCATGTACGGTAGTGCTATTGAGCTCGTTCACAAATCAAAAAAAGCATCTCAAGATTTCATTATTCCTAATGTATACTTTATGGAGGCGATATATCAAGGACCTGAATTGTTTGGATTTTTAATAAACAATTTCGGATCAAGATCTGCCATGGCTGCGGCGCTAAATTCAGGTGACCAAAAAGAAATTCAGAATGCGAAAGATGCACTTTTAGAAAAAGCTGATGAATTTTATAAAAACTACAACCAGGAAATCGATCAAAATTTGATGGCAGCAATGTTGAAGGTCTATAACGATGATGTCCCCTCTTCATTTCATCCTGAAGCTCTTTCTGATTTGGCCAAAAAATACAAGAACAATTTTGAAAAATTTGCTGAAAAGTACTACTCTAAATCACCATTTGTTTCTAAAGATAAATTTGCATCTTGGCTTGACTCTAAGCTGAGTAAGGAAGCACTTGAGAAAGATGCCGTTTATTCTTTAGCCAATTCATTTTTGCAGTTTTACATTCAATCCATTATGATGCCATCAATTGCTTTTGAAAGTGACTTCAATAAAGGTATGCGTCTATTTGTTGATGGATTAAATAAAATGGGTTACAATAAGGCTTCTGATGCCAATTCAACCATGAGAGTTACTTATGGGAATGTTCTTCCTTACGATGCAAAAGATGGTGTAACATTTAAACATTATACCACAATGAAGGGTGTTATGGAAAAAGAAGTGATGACTGACGATAAAAACCATGAATTCTATGTTCCTAATAGGTTGAAGAAACTTCATCAAGCGAAAGATTATGGCCCATATGCGAACGAAGATGGAATTTTACCTGTTTGTTTTCTTTCCAACAACGATATTACAGGTGGAAATTCTGGTAGTCCTGTCATTAATGCGGATGGAGAATTAATTGGAACTGCTTTTGATGGCAATTGGGAAGCGATGAGTGGAGATATTTACTTCGAACCAAATATTCAGCGTACAATTTCAGTTGACATAAGATATACTTTATTCATTATTGATAAATATGCAGGGGCCGGACATTTAATTAAAGAAATGCAGGTGAATACTCAACGAAAAAAAGTTGCTCAGCCAATTGACAATCCTAGTACTGAGCAAGTTCCAGCAGATGCATCTGAGAACTAATTTTTATTTTATCTTATAAAAAAAAGGGAGCTTTTAAGTTCCCTTTTTTATTGACTATAATTTTATTGTAATCCTTTCTGAAACTCGTTTTTTAGTATCTCGGCTGCTTTGTCGGTTGGTATCTTATCCATTTTAGATAGGATTTCAAAAATTCCAGTACTGAGTTCTAATGCACTAGCATTTTCCTTTAGCTTACCATTTGCCATGTTTATGACCTGAACAGTTTCCTCTCTACTCTTTTTTAAAGCATTCCATCCTGTGTTGGAAATGTAAACTTGTTGAGACATATTATGTGCATACTCTTCTCTGATTACTCGTAATAATTCAGCGTGTAATAGTTTTCCACTCATACCTCTTTTGTGAATCCTAAAAATTAGATTATTCGGATCAATTCTTTCTAAGTACAAGATGGCTCTTTCATAGGCCTGCATTCGAACCGGAAAATAATCTTTACTTGAAATCAATTTAAGTTCTTGTTCTCTCAAGTCTTTTTCTTTTTTAAAAAATTGATTTAATAAATAATAAACAACACCAAAAACGATTAATGACGGAAGTGTAATTTTTATTAACTCGATAAGCTGATCCATGTTTTAAATCCTAAAATGTTTTCTTGTAACGGTGATTGTTTTTGGTAGTTACAAAATATTTGAAAATACTTCAAATTATTTTTTGTTTGGTTCAAAATTAACTAATGTAAATAATTAATTTTGCCGCATGAAAATAGATGTTTTAAATAAAGTCTCAGATCGTTTAACTAGACTCTCTGAGTCTGCTACCATTGCGATGGCCAGAAAAAGTAGAGAATTGAAGGCGCAAGGAATTGATGTAATTAGCCTAAGCCTTGGAGAGCCAGATTTTAACACTCCTGATTTCATCAAACTTGCCGCTAATGAGGGGATTGCTCAGAATTATTCCAAGTATATGGCAGTAAACGGGTACGAAGACCTAAGAGTCGCCATTAGTGCGAAATTTAAAAGAGACAACAATCTTGATTACAAGCCATCTCAAATTGTTGTTTCTACAGGTGCGAAACAATCCATTGCAAACGTTGTAATGAGTATTGTGAATCCTGGTGATGAGGTGATTATCCCAGCTCCATATTGGGTTACATATGAAGAAATTGTTAAAATGGCAGAGGGAATTCCTGTCATCATTGAAGCATCTATAGAAAACGATTTTAAAATTACACCACATCAGCTTGAAAATGCCATTACTGAAAAAACAAGAATGATGATTTACAGTTCCCCTTGTAATCCAACTGGGTCTGTGTATGGTGAGCAGGAGTTGATGTTACTTTCCGAAGTCATTTCAAATTATCCAAATATGATAGTTATTAGTGATGAAATTTATGAGCACATCAATTTTGTAGGACATCACACTTCGTTGGCTCAGTTTTCAAATGTGTATGAACAAGTTGTAACCGTAAATGGTGTTTCTAAATCATTTGCAATGACTGGCTGGAGATTGGGTTACATTGGAGCGCCTGAATGGATTGCAAGTGCATGTACTAAAATTCAAGGTCAGTTCACTTCAGGAGCATCAAGCATTTCTCAAAGAGCCGCAATTGCTGCTGTAAGTGCTGATCCAAGTGTTACCTTCGAAATGAGAGCTGCATTTCTTTCAAGAAGAGAATTGGTATTGGCTGAACTAAACAAGATACCTGGAGTTAAAACAAATGTTCCTGAGGGAGCTTTTTATGTATTTCCAGATGTAAGCTCATTTTTTGGGAAATCTGATGGAACAACTGTTGTATCTAATGCTGACGATTTGAGTTTATATATTTTAAATAAAGTGAATGTTGCTTTGGTTACTGGAGCTGCTTTTGGCGCACCAAATTGTATACGAATCTCCTATGCTGCAAGTGAACAAGAACTAAGAGAAGCATTAAGAAGAATCTCTGAAGCCTTATTGGCTCTTAACTAAATTGTAGATAGCTTTTTCTAGGAAGTTTACACTTATAACAATTGACCTGTAACTTTTATCAGTACACTTTTTTAATCCCAGCTAGCTGACTTTTTTTATAAAATGTTAGTCTTTTTTTATGGCCTTTATTGGAGCAATTTTCGTAATAAAATAAGATGGAATTACGAGTGAGGCAATACACATTGCCAACGAACCAAAATTTATAGCTAAAACGTTTATTAAAGACAAATGCATTGGAACAATGCTTACAAAATAATTTTCTTTAGGTAAGGTAATTAGCTCAAAATTAGATTGTAAAAAAATGATAGATAATCCAATTGCATTTCCAATTAGTAGTCCAGTTAAAATTAGGTAACCTCCATTAAGTATAAATATTTTTCGAATACTCCAATTGTTGGCTCCCAGAGATTTTAAAATTCCAATCATTTGTGTTTTTTCAAGAATTATTACAAGCAGTGCGGCAGTCATGTTGATGATAGCAACAAGAATCATCAAACCAATAATTATGAAAACATTTAGATCCAGCATATCCAACCAATTAAATATTTCCTGATTTCTCTCAACAATTGTTGAGGTTCTGAATTCAGGTCCAACAAGCTCTTTTACAATATTTTCACCTTGAAATAAATCTTGATAGCTGTTTAGTAAAACTTCAATTCCACCAGTGTAAAATTGACCACTTCCTAAAGAAGTTTTTAATTTTGATTCCAAAAGAAAACAATCGTTTTCAAATATGATTTCGTTTTGTGTTATTGTTTTTTTTGACAACTTTTTGCAGTCAGTAGAGGGCTTATATTTCTTTTGAAATTTTAAATCTAGAATTGCAGTGTCAGGAACTGAAATCATTTTTGTTTCTCCAAATGGAAACCCTTTCTCAAAATCACTACTTACAACAATAATTGATGTATCTTTTAAAAGAGGAGTTGAAAATTCACTGGAATTTGTAAAAGCACCATTGTTCCAGCTGTATTTGTAATTATCATTTCCGCCGAAACAAGAAGCTTTGATAGTCAGACTGTTTTCATTTAAAGTTGGAACAACTGCTAAGTATGTTTGAATTCCCCAGGAATTAATTTTTCGAAGTTGATTTAAATCTATAAAACCAAATCTTTTGTCAAATTCTTCTAATCCTGTTTCAAAAATCCCAGCAATAATTAAGTTTCTTTGTTTTGGTCCTTTTTCTTTAACGAAAAATGTTGAAACTTTTTCATTTATCGAAAGATTTAACCGGTTGGCAATGTAATTGGATACAACAATGCTATCGCTTGATTGTGTTAACTTATAGGATGGAAAATAACCAGCTTTTAAATGTTTTATAAAAAAAGAAGGATCAAAATTATGATCAACTGCTTTAAAAATAATCCCTTCAATATCTCTAATGATTTCCCCTTTGTTATTGAATTTTTCACCATTTTTAGATTGAAGTATTGCCGGCTTGTAGGCATAGTTTTGAGTAAGCCTAACTTTTGAGTCTTTTTCCAGTTCATCTTTAAGATTATATGGAATTAGCATTGGATTACTTTCATAGGACTCGTTACCAAACTGAGACTCAATTTGAATATGGCCACCAAAGCCAACAACTTTTTCTCTTATTTCTTTTTGAAATCCTGTAGCAACAGCACTAGAAATCAACATCACCGCAATACCAAGAGCAATTCCAATAACAGCAAGAAAAACAATGGGTTGCGAAAGCTTGTTTGTCTTCCCGTGTTTTTTTAA
>JAZADZ010000098.1:0-6616 GCA_036123135.1 Bacteroidota bacterium
AATACAATAATTTCAATGCTGTCTTTTGGGTATCTAGTTTTGATGAATTCTGTAAGCGCCATTGCTACTTTTTTGGCAGGTGTAATTCGATCTTCTCCATATAAAATCATACTGTGACTGATGTCTACCATTAAAACAGTACTCATTTGACTTTTGTGAAAGGATTCTTCTACCACTAAATCTTTTTCAAAGAGCTGAAAGTGATCAATACCATTGTTAAGCTGAGCATTTTTAATGGACTCTGTAATGGATATTTTATCCAAAGAATCTCCAAATGCATAGCTTCTCAGCTCACCAGAGGGTTCATCTCCAAGCCCTTGTTTTTTGCTCTTATGGTTTCCTTTCCCCGTTTTTTTTATTTTACCAAATATTTGATCCAAAGCTTTTTTTCTGAGCGCTTGCTCTGTTTTGGCAGAGAGTGTCGTTTCTGTACCACCATTTGGGTCAATTTTTTGTTTGATGTATCCTTTTTTCTTTAAATCCTCTACGAAATCATCAATAGTATATTCTTCGTCCGTTAGATTGTATTCCTTATCTAATTCTCTCATCCAATCGATGGTTTCATCAAAGTCTCCGGATGTAAATGTTATGAGCTCTTTAAAAATTTCGAATAGTTTGTCAAAAGGGGATTGATCTTCTGCTTTGAATGGCTCAAAAACAAATCCAGTGTGCTTATGTGCTTTGGTTTTCACAATAGTAAAACTATTGCAAAATCTGTTTGATTCTTAAATTTTAAGATTTTTTAAAGGTATTGTTTAACGAATTATATAAGATTTATAAAAGCGAAATAAGTAAAGACTTTTAGAATAAATTTATGAGCACTCTAAATTTTATAAGCTAAATTTTCCAGAAAAATAAAGTTTCGCCTGCCCTCCAATTAAAACTCTATCAGCAAGGTTTTCGCATATTAAATCACCACCTCTTTCAGAAAGCTGCTTAGCTATGAGTTTATTTTTAGATAGCCTTTCAGACCAATATGGAATGAGTGAACAATGAGCAGACCCTGTTACTGGATCTTCAAGTATGGTTGCTTGCGGAGTGAAAAACCTAGATACAAAATCGGTTTCTTTTCCCTTTGCAGTAACAATTACACCTCCAATACCCAAGTCAATGGTATCAAAAATTTGTCGATTGATCTTAATATCTTTAATCTGTTGCTCATTCTCATAAACCAACACGTAATCTCTTGCCTTAAAGACATTAGTTGGTTGAATGTTCAACGCGTTTTGTATCGGAATAGGAAGTTTAGCTGGATGAGGTTTTCTTGATGGAAAATCTAAATAGTAATAATTATTTTTTGAATGAACCTTTAGTATTCCACTTTGTGTATTAAATATTAAGGGTTCCATTGAATGGTTAAGCACTGATTTTAATACATGTGCAGTAGCCAATGTGGCATGTCCACATAAATCAATTTCCAAGTCGGGAGTGAACCATCTCAATTCTATTTCGAATCCTTTATCAATGAAAAATGCAGTTTCCGCAACTGCATTTTCAACAGCAATTTTTAAAAGTTTCTCTTCTTTGAGCCAATTTTTAAGTGGAACAACGCAGGCAGGATTTCCAGAAAATAGTTCACTTGTAAATGCATCTACTTGAAAAATTTGATGGGACATTTTTTGTGCAGTTAAGTAGAAAATAAACGGTTTGTTCCGAACTGATTTTTTTGAACCACCTTATTTTGTTCCACATAAAATTTAAGTCCACTTACTACAGATTTTAGGTATTTTTTCATTGTTGGTCCAAGGTAGAGTGAAGAAATCACTCCATTAAATATAGATGGGTATTTGGATAAAATCAAGTCCGAAAAAAGGTCTATTCGAATCGAAATAATACAATTATCTTGATTAGTGGATGTTATGTTCCAAAACACTTTAGCAAAAGCAGTATTTTTTTTCCCAATAATTAAATTGTATCCCTCACCCTCAAACCAATGTGTGAAAAATCGAATTAAAGTATTTCCATTGTAATATTCAATGGAATCCTTAGAATTCTCATTGTCCCAAAGAATCACTTTATTTTCCTTACAAAAGGGGTGGAAAAGATTTAAATTTTCAGCAGATGAAATTACGTTCCAAACAGTTTCTTTCGATGACTGAATTTTTTGATGAACTTCAATTTGGGTTATTTTATTGGAATCTGGTATTTTCATTTTAATGAAAGGGGAATCGTTAGAGGACTAAAAAAGATCAATACTTTCTTGAGAAATAAGCTGTATTCTTTTCATAAAAGTTGTGAATTACTAGAATTAGTAGTCCAAATAAAACCGAACCAATAATCAGCGCATTACTTACCAAACCTTCAGCAGAAAAGGATGTTTTAATTAATATCGTAGAGATGACAAATCCTGAGTTTCGAATTATTTTATAAAATTTATCTGAATAAAAAAGGGAGGAGAGTAGAAGTAAGACATCAACAATGATTAGGATGGTAAAAAATTCATCAAAGAATATGTTGTTGATGTTTTTAAATTCATAAAGTCCAAATTGGTAATCACTAAGCATCAGCATAGACCAGTTTGAAATCGTGTAGATCGATAAAATAACCAGCACTGGAACTAAAAGTACTGCCAAAATCTTCTTAAAAGAAATGAATTTTTTAATGCTTCTAATTTTTGGTACAATAGTGTCTTCAGATTCTTGTTCTTTTTTATTGATTATGTTTTTGTAAAAAAGAAATATTAGAAAAAATAAAATTAGAGAGGTTAATACGTCGTAAGTAAACTGTAAATCACTTTCAATTTTGAACCAGTCAGAGGAAAGCTCAATGTTTGATATGTCTTTGAAAATTTTACGAATTACAATAAGCATTATAATTTCATATTGTTTTCCTATGTAATAGGATATGGATTTTGGTAGGAAAAAAATAAGCAAATACACTTCATAGATCAAAATGAAAGAAAATGGAGTGTAAATCGCTGCAATTGGACTTGAAAAGAAACTAGATTCTATTGAAATTATCTTTTGATTAACCAGCAGTATTACAATTAAATGAACAATGTAGCTTGCAATTGCAACAGCAAGAATTGCACGTTCACTCTTTACTCTAAAAGAAGGGGAAAGAAGAGAATTGTAAGCTTTGTCGATAATTTTAGTAGCAAAATTCAATACACAAAGAAACAAAAAAAATACCCAGAACTAGAAGTTGTTTTATTCAAATTTGAAAATAAGGTGGTGCTGTTTAGGTCGGTTTCATGAAAACACCACTCTCTAATTTCAAATCTCCTTGTTTCAAATGCATGAATGCATTTTTTATTTTTATTGGAGTAGACGCTTTCATAAGTAGGTTCAAACCAATTTTTGGAGGTCCGTTAGTTTTCATCTTATTAATCAACTCTTCGATAAAAGCCAACCCTAGCTGGGTTTGATTTGTAGTTTTTTGATGAATGAAGCCAAGAGCATCTAATATTTCGTTCATTTGTTCAGAATCAAAAAGGAAGCTCAAGGATTCGTCACTGGCCCAAGGCATTGGGTAGTTAATTGATGCATTTGAACTCTTGAAAATGTCGTAATATAGGAAATGCCCTCCTTTTTTTAGTACTCTTTTAATTTCAGCGTAAAACTGCTGTTTTTCAGCAATATTCATTTGTACATGTTGAGTCCAGACAACATCAAAAGATTCATTATCAAATGGGAGGTTGGTGGCATCTCCTTGAACGAAAGAAGTTTTATTTTCGAGTTTTACCAATTTAGAAAGTTCGGAGGCAGTTCGAACGTACTCTTCGCTTAAATCGATTCCAGTAGCATGACAATTGAACTCATCTGCCAACATTCTGCAAGGACCACCTAACCCACAACCAACATCTAGCACAGATTTACCAGTCAAGGAAAGACTATTTCCAAGCTCCCTTGAAACAGCTGCTCCGCGAACATGAAACTCATCTACTGGAGCTAAATCAGATCTTTGAATTGATTTTAGGTCTAATCCAAGCTGAGTTAATTTTTCCACTATGAGTTCATATAGTCGAACAGCGTGATAGTGATGTTTAATTTTATCCTTATTGATATCCATAGTATTGAAATTAAGTAATCAATGTAGGTATAATTTAAATCATATTCAATTGTTGACCTTTAAAAGCGCTGAAACAGTAACAACGTCATAATTCAACCCCTTGAGTCCTTCAAGCGTTCGCTTAATTGCTTCAAAATTCCACTCTCTGAAACCAATTTCGGGCATGTGAATTAGTATAATTGATCCTGGTTTAACAGTCTTAAGAATGTGCGATGAAATCCACTGAGGATCGTCAATAGCCACATCATTAGCAAATACATCACATGTAACGTGGATGTAGTTGTTCAATTTAAGAACCTGATTCATTTTTTTTGAAAATTTTCCAAATGGAGATCGGTACAGTTTTGGAATACAAGAGCTGAATGTAGTTAGAATTGAATCTGTTTTTTTTAAATCTAATTGAAATTCTTCTGAACTGTATTTGTTGTAGGGTTGATCAAACATATTGTGATTGGCAAGTTCATGTCCTTGCGATAGAAGCAAATCAACTTTATCTCTTTCAACGAATTCGCAGTGGGAACCCGTTGTAAAAAAAGTCGCCTTAGCATCATATTTTTCAAACAGTTTACGTATTTCATCAATCATACAACCGTCTTTGTTGTTTGTTCTGCAAAATCCATCATCTATAGAAAAAGCTACTATTTTTTGTTTTGTTTTTACGAAGGATATTGTCGATTTTGGGAATGAAATTTTAGAAATTAACCTTGGTCCAAAAAAGCTAAAAAGTTTCCATTTTAGTTTTTGTAAAGAAATTTTAAAAGCAGAATGGTTGTGAGGGTTATTGGTATGTTTCATCGAATCATTTAATACAAATGAACTTCTCATTTTCTCATTTAAAACATATTGAAATCCTTTTGAACTATTTTTTTGCTGTGCTGTAAAAATGAATGCAAAGGATGTAAAAAAGAAGCATAGAATAATTTTATTCATGTTGTTGAAAGACCAATTTATTATGGGTAAACTATTTTTGAAATTAAATTTTAACCACTTTAAACTGTTCTGTAGTTGTACCGTGTTGAACAATTAAAATATAGATGCCCTCAGGAAAAGATTCCAAATTAATTGTTTCTCCTTCTTGTAAAGTCAAATAGTTTCCAGTAATGGAGTAAATTTTAGTCTGAATTTTTTCTCCATTGTTTTTAATCTCTAAGAATATTTCTCCGTTTGTAATCGATGGATAAGCAATAATTTCATTTGCCTCTGTGTTAGTAGAAAGATTTAATGTTGTTCCATTGTAAGCACCGATGGAGGGTGGATCGATGCTGGATACAACATTTCCAAAAAAATCTCTTCCACCATTATTTAGCAGGTAATTAGTACTATCTAAGCTTCCATTTATGAGCTTTCCTGCGCCAATTGCAATGCTGTTGTTTTGAAGTTGATACAACTGAGGATTGTCAACTCCCAACGGGGAGGGATTGAGTAAATTGGGATTATTGTACAAGGCGTTATTCATTAAATCTACATCCAAATCAATTCTTGCACTATCGTAAAATAGGTTGTGGCTTATATCAAGTGTATTTAAATTATTTTGAATTAGAGTTGGAATAGTAGTTCCGTTTGGACTTACATAAACTAAATTGTTGAAAACATGTACATCTCCAATATTTGGCCAAAAATAGATTTCAGGAAAAATAGTCTCATTGGTAAAAGAGGTATTGTTGTAAATGAATGTTCCTGTATTTGGACATCTAACATTAGAATTCCCACAATAATTCGAAACCCAAAAAATTTTGCCCTTTTTGTTCCAAGGTGTTCCGTTAGGATCTTCGCGGTATCCATCGTTTACACTTATATTATACCTGTAACCGCAGTTGATATTGTCCCCTAATATTTCAACAAACCCACCTTCATTGTTGTAACTGTAGTTGTACTGAAAAACTACATTTTCATTTCCGTAATCGATGTGACATCCGTAAGAGTCCTGTGGACCATGAGCATTTTTAAATTCGTTGTGCTGAGCTACTACATTTTTGCAATCGAAAGGCCACATTCCACTTCCCCTTTTCCACATTCTTTGATCAATGTCTGATCCGGTATGATTAAAAGTACAGTTTTCAACCAGAACGTTTTTGCTTTTGTTGGGAACAAATCCAGACCCTCCTGTGAATTCAAAGCTGCAAGATTTTACTTGAATTTGATTGTTTTTTACTGAATCTATGCCATTTAACCCTAGCGATTTAATCCAAATTCCATAATGACCAGTTTCTGAAATGGAGGTATTTTTAATTAGCACATTAGAAATGGTATTTAATTGAACAATTGTTGTGTCGGATCTAGTTTCAATTTTTATTCCATAACCCTGATGTATCAATTGTAAATTGGTAGGAGTAGGGAAAATATTGTGAATTTTTAAATTATCAATCGTAAAGTTGCTGAGCGATGAAACATCAGCAACAATCTTAACACCAAATCGAACATTTATCCCTGAACCCCAATCGTTTGAAGCCCCTCCAAAACCAACCAATTTTTTTACATTCCCCTGTGAGTCCAAATGAGATGCTTCATTAGTGAGTTCTAAATTATTGAGCGTGATGTATTGGTCGTTGTAAATTAAGACACACGCTTGGTAACCAAAACCATTAATTATTGGACGTGTACTGCC
>JAZADZ010000099.1:0-35475 GCA_036123135.1 Bacteroidota bacterium
TACATTCTCAATTGAAAAATCTCAAGGTCAAACGCTAAATATTGATAAAGTAAAAATAATTTGTACTACTTGTCCTGAAAATACCTTGGTATATGATTTTCAAGATTCCAAAGAAAGTTGGATAAGTGGCGGTGGTTCAAGCGTAGTTCTTGGAACTGAAGCATTAATTGTAAAAGCTTTTAATAACACTCCTGTTGCGCGATCTGGTGGTCTTACAGCAGCTAATTTTGCATCTACTGCTGATTATAACACTGCCAAAATTACGTTCAAAACACCATATTCAGCTTCTGGTGCCGGAGTCGGAAAATTATTTTTCTACAGTAATACTGCAGGAAATGCTCAGTTTGCAACATTTAATTTCGATAGAGATGCAGCAAACACTACCACATTCCAAACCGCAACTGTAGACCTAACTGCAGCTCCAGCTGCAGGATCTTTTAACGATTCCATTGCAAGAATTGGTATTCGTGGTCCATGGGGAGTTGCTAACGGAGATACTGTATTTGTACAAAAAATAGAACTATACTATGAAATGCCAACTCCTTCACTAGAACTTGCAGGAATTTTAGATTTTGATATTCCTAGTAATGGTGGAAAAGGATTTCACTTAAAAGCAGTTGCTAATGATGCTGACATAAGCACCCACGGAATCGGAATTGCTAATAATGGAGGTGGTACTGATGGGCAAGAAATTACCCTTCCTGCAATTTCTGTTTCATCTGGTGATGATATTTTACTTGTAAGAGATTCAATTGCTATGGATAGCTATATGGGATCCTGTATGTCAGAATTTGAACATGTGATTGTCATTGGAGCATCCATAAATCAAAATGGAGATGATGCCATAGAGCTATTTGTTAATGGAACAGTTGTTGAAACATATGGTGATATTAACGTTGATGGAACTGGAGAAGTTTGGGATTATGAAGATTCTTGGGCTTACAAAGACAATGGTTCTTGGACCTACGGCGGAGCAAATTGTTCGGATGGTTCAACTACAACTCAGACATCCTCATGTCCATATCCATTGTGTCCATTACCACCGCCTTCAGATTTAGTGATAACTACTGAAATTTGCAACACTTCTGGTGGAGATGTCGTCCGTTTAACTGGTCCTTGGTGGAGCTGGGATCCTCTTGGGGGACCTGTTGCAAACGACAATGGCGATGGAACGTATACTTTTACCTTTTCGCCTGCTCCAACAACTGACATGGAGTATTTACTTGTACTTAACGGGGTTCAAGAAGATATGGTTGCTGCAGGTACTAGCTCAGCAGATTGGTCTTGTACTCCAGTAACTGATTACTTTAGCTATGCCAATAGACAATGGACAGTAGGATCTGGTGATACAGTCAATAATGTCTATGGCCAATGTTCCCCTGTATGTTCTTCTGTTATTGGACTTGAACTTACTGGAATAATCGATTTTGACATTCCAAGTAACGGGGGAAAAGCTTTTCATTTGACTGCTGTTGCTGATGAGTCAGACATCAGTTCCTACGGGATTGGTATTGCCAATAATGGTGGTGGAACAGATGGTCAGGAAATTACATTTCCTGCAATCGCTGTAACTACCGGAGATGACATTTTACTTGTTCGAGATTCAGCTGCAATGGCTAGCTATTTTGGAGCTTGTATGTCTGAATTTGAACATGTAATCGTAATTGGATCCTCAATCAATCACAATGGTGATGATGCTACAGAACTCTTTCAAAATGGATTAGTAATTGAAACATATGGAGACATTAATGTAGATGGAACTGGAGAAGTTTGGGATTATGAAGATGCTTGGGCATACAAAGACAACGGTTCTTGGACTTATGGGGGAGCAAACTGCTCTGATGGTTCTTCAAATACTCAGACTTCTAGCTGTCCATATCCTCTCTGTCCACCTTTACTTTCTGATTTAATTATCACAACAGAAGTTTGTGGATCAACTGCTGGTGATACTGTTCGATTGACTGGTCCGTGGTGGAATTGGGATCCTCTTGGTGGCCCTGTTGCAACAGACAATGGCGATGGTACATATACTTTTACCTTCTCACCTGCACCTACAACCGATATGGAATATTTGCTAGTGTTAAATGGTGTACAAGAAGACATGGTAACTGCCGGAACAAACTCAGGTGATTGGTCTTGCACTCCAGTAACGGATTATTTTAGCTATGCCAATAGACAATGGACAGTAGGATCTGGTGATACTGTCAATAATGTATATGGACAATGTGGTCCGTGCTCTGCTGCTCCAGTTTCTGACTTGACGATAACAACAGAGGTATGTGGAAACTTTGGTGGTTCAACAGTTCGACTAACAGGTCCATGGTGGAATTGGGATCCAAACGGAGGACCTGTAGCAGCAGATAATGGCGATGGAACCTACACATTTACCTTTTCACCCGCTCCTACTTCCGATATGGAATATCTTTTAGTTCTGGACGGTGTTCAAGAAGATATGGTAGCAGCTGGTACTAGCTCAGGCGATTGGTCCTGTACACCGGTAACGGATTATTTTAGCTATGCCAATAGACAATGGACGATTGGTTCAGGAGATACTGTAAACAATGTTTATGGTCAGTGCAGTCCATGTGGACCAGTTGTAAGTGGAACTTTAATGATTCAGGGAGTTATGGACTTTGATCTTCCAACACCAAATCCTCCAGTAAGCGGTGCACAAGGAAAAGCTCTTCACTTCAAAGTTGATGGTGCTATTGCAGACCTTAGCACATTTGGCGTTGGTGTTGCCAACAACGGAGGGGGTTCTGATGGACAAGAATATACCTTCCCAGCAATAGCTGCCAGTTCAGGTGATGAAATTTTACTTGCCAGAGATACTGGAAGTATTTCAAGTTATTTTGGCACTTGTTTCGATCAATTTGATATTGTTCTTGTTGCAACAGGTTCAATCTCTCAAAATGGAGACGATGCAATTGAGCTTTACAACAATGGAGCAGTAATTGATATCTTTGGAGATGTTAACGTTGATGGTTCCGGAGAGCCTTGGGAATATTTAGATTCGTGGGCTTACAGATCATCTTCCAGCGCAGATACTGCGTTTACTGTCAGCGATTGGCAGTATGGAGGCGTAAATTGTACGGATGGAGATTCACTAATCGCCAACTCAGCATGTATCTATCCAATCTGCCAACCCAATATTCTCAATATTACTGTTGAAGTATGTAGTGGAATGGCCGATACAGTACGTTTAACAGGTCCATTTTGGAGCTGGGATCCTAATGGCGGCCCAATTGGAACAGACAACGGAAATGGAACTTGGACATTTGAATTCAACCCTGCTCCCTCTGCAAACATGGAATATCTATTTGTGGTGGATGGCGTTCAAGAAGATTTGATTTCTGCAATGGTAAATGGTGGAACATGTGCTCCAGTGACTGATTACTTTAGCTATGCCAACAGACTTTGGGAGGTTGGTGACCCAGATGTTACTGACGCAGTGTATGGTCAGTGCGATCCATGTACTGGTGGCCCCGCAATGGTGGACGTTACGTTTCAAGTAGACATGACGAACGCGATTGGAGCTGTAAACTTTACCACACCTGAAGTTCAAGGAGAATGGAATTGGGCTGGTGGTGGAGTATCCATGACGGACTCCAACAACGACAATACATGGGAATGTGTCAAATCATTAGCTGTTGGAGACACAATCGAATATATTTTTGCAGCTGACAACTTTGCCGTTCAAGAAACACTTGATTCAAGCTTTTCATGTGTTATTGCAACAGTTGACGGGGGTGTTTTATATGTGAACAGATTCGTTGTTGTTCCTTCCTCAGATGTTACATTAAACCCGGTTTGTTGGGAATCGTGTGATCCTTGTGTTGTTGGAATCAATAGTGGTGAAATGCCATTTGCACGAATATTCCCTAACCCAGCGTCTAATAATTTAACGGTTCAAAGTGAAAACGGATTGGATAAATTAATTATTCGTGACATGCTTGGACGGATTGTTATTGAATTAGATAATGTGACTCCAAACAATTTCACAATTGATTTATCGTCTTTCAGCAACGATATATATTTAGTTGAATTATACAAAGGAGATAATAAGTCGACCAAAAAGCTGATTGTGATGCAATAAACTTCTTCATCAACCTTACAATAGGTGGCTAAATTATATTTGGTCACCTATTTTTTTAACTCATACTATGAGAAAAAGAATCGAGTGTTTTGTTATTGCCCTTTTAACCATCTTTTGTGCCAACGCCCAGCAACTACAACTTGGTGATTACAAACCCGGAGAGGGAATAAATTTTATTAGCAGCGACGGAAACTATCACGTTATTTTAAGAGGTTATGCCCAGGCACTTTCTGAATTTAGAAAGTTTGAAAAAGACGACAAATACTTCAATCGATTTAGAGCAAGAAGAGTAAGAATTCGTTTGGCAGGAAAATCACTACGACCAGGAATAAGCTACCGTTTACAACTGAACATGGCTCAATCCTTGGAGGGTGATGGTGAATTGAATGGAATGCTACTGGATGCTTTTGTCGCTTACCAAGTTCATAAGCGAGTAAAAATTACTATCGGACAAAGAGCTACACCAACAGATAATTTAGAGCTTACCTTTGCCTCTAATACCTTACAACTTCCAGAAAGAAGTAGACTCACCTCTGCCTTTGCAAGTATCCGTGAAGTTGGGATGTTTATTGATGGAAACTTCAATCTTCCTGGAAGAGCTGTACTTAAACCTAGTTTAGTTATTACCAATGGTGAAGGTCCGAATACTTTTTTTACCGACAGAGGTGGATTGAAATATGGAACACGAATAAACTTTCTACCCTTTGGAAGGTTTCGTTTTTTCGGTCAATTTAGACAAGTTGATATGATTCGGGAAATTACCCCGAAGTTGATGATTGGAAGTAATTTAAGTTACAATAGAGGCATGAGTAGTAGACGAGGACGAGCAAGCGGAGCAATCATCTATTTGAATCAAAACCAGCAAGAGAGTTTACCGGATTACATGAAATATGGATTCGATGTGTTATTTAAATATCAAGGGTTTTCTGTAGTAGCTGAATACCTTGCTTCTAAATCTTTTGTTCCCAAAGACATTACAACACGAGTTAGAAACAATGGAACTACATCTGAAACATTTACAGATGCTAACGGGAATCAGAACATCGAAAATTATATTAATGGAAGGATGATGCTTGGAAAGGGAATTAACATCCAAGCTGGTTATTTAACAAAAAAACTATATTCTTTTGATGCAAGATTTACCAAACTTGTTCCAGACGAATTTTCTTTTATGAACAACACTTTATACTATAATAGAAATCACTTTTACACCATTGGATTAAGTAAATATTTAAATAAAGATTACAGTTACAAAATTCAGACCTCTTTTGTTTATGCTGATGCAGAGGAAGGGTCAAGAAATCTTGATGGTATTGAACAAGAAGCCAATGAATGGATGATTAGGGTAATGTTTCAAGTTTCCTTTTAATGAAAATACTTTTTTACATACCCATTTTCGTGGCATACAATTTAGTGGCTCAACAACCTAAAAAACTAACTGAAAAGTTCTTCCCTGATTTCGATATTGAAATTCCAACTCCTGCTTTCCAAAAAAAGAAAGGGTTTACGAAATACCATGAAATGATGGATTTTCTAAACGACTTTATTAAAAAAAGTCATGGATTGTGTCAAATGGAATTCATTGGAACATCTCAAAATGGCTTTAAAATTCCAATCCTGTATTTTTCAAATTCTTCAAAAAAAGAAAAAATAAAGGTCTTTTTTATGGGGGGCTTGCATGGGAATGAACCAGCTAGTACTGAGGGTATGCTCTTTCTAATTTCCAAACTTATGAGTGCTGATACGCTAGAAAAAATGCTCTCAGAAATAGATTTAGCGATTCTTCCAATGGCAAATATTGATGGCTATCAAAAACAAGACAGATACGCAAAAAATGGATTAGACTTAAATAGAGATCAAACTAAATTAATTGCACCTGAATCAGTTCTAATAAAAAAAACAGTAAATAAATTTAACCCTGATGTTGTGGTAGATTTTCATGAGTATAAACCCTACAGGGCAGACTTTGTTCATTTTGGCAGTTTTGGAATTACTCAAAAGTACGATGCAATGTTTTTGTATTCAGGAAATTTAAATGTTTCGCCTTCCATTCGAAATATTACTGAAAATCTTTTTGTAAAAAATGCTCAACAAGTTTTGGACAAAAATAACCTTACTCATCACAACTACTTTAGGTCGAAAAAATACAATAAAAAACTTCAATTTAATCTGGGAGGAATAAGTCCCCGTTCAAGTGCCACAAATTATGCACTTGCAAATTGTATTTCAATACTAATGGAAATTAGAGGCGTAGGATTAGATAGAGTATCATTTAATCGAAGAGTAATGACAACTTTTCTATTGGCCAACTCTTATTTAGAGACTACCTTTTCTAATACAGAAAAAATTAAATCTGCTCTTGAAAAAGCAAAAAAGTTCAGCGACTCTATCGTTGTGAGGAGCTATAATACCAAAGAAGAATTTAACTTCTCAACTATTGATGTATACGAAAGAAAGTACATAGAAATTCCTATTGAAGTAAACAATGCACTTAAATCTAATCCATCCAAAAAACGCAAAAGACCAACATTTTATATAATTGATCCTAAACTTGAGAAAGTTGCAGAAAAGCTAAAATTATTAGGGCTTGATATTTCTAAAACACAAGCTGAAAAAATGTTAAATGTTGAAATATTTAACATTGAAAGTGTACAAAATTCAAATGTTTTATTCGAAGGATTCTATCCAACTGTGGTGAGTGCATCAACTAAAACAGAAAACATTAGTATTCCAAAGGGTGCCTTTGTTGTGAATATGAATCAAAAAAAATCTAACCTAGCTGTTGAAACACTTGAACCAGAGGCAATTGCTGGTTTTGTTCGATACAATGTAATATCTCCAGAAGAGACTAAATATATTTACAGATTTCATTCAAATATATCACCATGAAAATACAATTTTATAAAACCATTTTTATCCTACTTTTTTTGGGAATAATTCAAACTGCTGTATTGCAAGAACAAGACTTTAGCTCTGCTGAAATTTCTGAAAATCAAAAAAACACAGCCACTTTTAAAATGGGTAATGGTATTGATTTAAGCCTAAATGATGGGGAACATAGATTTATAATTGGTGGAATGGTTCAACCTAGAATTTTATTTGAAAAAGTAAACAACAGTCCGAGAGATTTATACTTAGGAATCAAAAATGCTTTCATGAGCTTTTCTGGTGAGATGTATGATAAAAAAATATCCTTTCTTGTTCAAGCGAATTTCAGCGATAGTTATCCCCTTTTAGATGCTTGGATGGGATGGAACATTCATAAGAACGTCAAGCTTTCAGTTGGTCAAAAACTAGCTTTTACCAACAACAGAGAAATGAATTTTCAAGAATACAATCTACAATTTGCTTCAAGAAGTGAATTGAGCAATTTATACTCAAAAACCGGAAGAGAATTTGGTTTATTTCTGGAAAGTGGTTTCTCAATCTTTGGAATGGGATTATCCCCAAAAATATCAGTAACAACCGGAGATGGCAAAAATTCTTTTGGAGTACTTTCAAATGATGTTGATAATGGCGGATTAAAATATGGTGGGAGAATTGATTTTTATCCCTTTGGATTTTTCAAAGGTGATAATGATTGTATTGGTTCAGATGTAAACAGAGAAGAAAAGATCAAAGTAGTTATTGGATACGCCTCTGCTTACAATGTAGGAGCGAGCAACAGTGTTGGAGAGGGGCATTACAAAGAAGATATCTTGGTACAAGATAACTTTACGCTTTATACGGATCAGGGTGAAGATTTCCTTCCAAACTACTTACAAAATTACGTGGATATCATGCTTAAATACAAGGGCTTCACGCTGTTAGGAGAGTATGTTAACTCAGCCGCTTACAATTTAGACGGATCCTATATTGATGCTTTTGGTACGTTATTAGTACCAACTCAAATAAGTGAGTATCTAATTTTAGGTAACAGCTACAACCTACAAAGTGGCTACTTGTTCAAAGGGGGATTTTCCTTGGATTTTCGTTACGGGCAGACCTTTCCAGAATTTGAAAATGAGAACTCATTGTTGCAACCTTTGGATGTAATGGGAATCGGAATATCCCAATATTTAAATTCGAACCAAGCTAAAATACAATTGCTTGTCAATTACCTAAACTATCCAGAAAATAACAGCAACAATACAATCTCTGGAGAGTTACTTTTTCAAATAAAGTTCTAATTGATCTTGACAATTTTATCTGCAATTGTTTGGCAGATTTCAGCTGCTTTTTTTGAGGTAATTATATAGTAAATTTTATTTCCATTTTGATCTAATCCAGAAAATCTTCTTGGAAGACCCATTGTTGTTTTTTTTAATACTGATCTGTAAATAATACATGCCGCCAAATAAGTACCAATTGGAGAAGGATGTTTGTTGTCATCCTCAAACAATGAAAGCTGAGGATAATTCAGTTTAGCATATTCAAATGCATTTCCAATTGGTAAGTAAGAAGCATTGTTTATCGTAGCTATTGAGTCGAGAATGCTCATGGTTGATCTATCTTCAGCTCGACTTATTTGCTCTAAAAAAGCATATTCCCATGTTCCATAAATAAAAGGTTTTACGCTATTTTGATGACAAAAAGATGTGAAAAATTGGAAATATTTGAGACATGTATCCAACTCTAAAAGAGGGAATGTACTATGGTCATTAAAAATAGCAATATCATACTTTTCGATGTTGTATGATTTTGAGGAATTGATGGACCAATGTTTTTTTAAGTTCGCTCCTCCAATGGTAATTTGCTTACAATTAATAGAATCACCGCTAAAATTGGCCATGTTCTCAACAACTTGAGGTAGATTCCAGTAATAGATAAAACTGTTCCCAACAAAAAGAACATCAATTTTTTGTGCGAAAGAAAATTGAAAAAAAAGGAATAAACTAAGTGAAGTAAAATACCTCATCAAGAGCATTAAAAATTTGTACCATCTATTTTTGTTCCAGGGGAGTACAACAATCCAGAGGGAGTATCCGCATTGTGTTGTACAAAATCTACTCCCTCTAAATCTGGATAACGAGTATAGGATTCATCAGGATTTCCAGAGAGAACAGTGATATCAAAAGTAATGACCACGTTATCATTGGGATCAGTTAGAGTAAATATATCATTGCCATTATTAAGATTCATTACAACATTGGAGGATAGCTGTACTTGTGCACCACCAAATGCGTTCCAATCCATACTGAGAGAATCTCCGCCTCCAAAAACAACGATAACATCGCCAGGATTCAAAATAGTATTGGGATAGAAGACGTGATTTGGAACAGAAATGGATAAATTTTCCTCATCAAATATTTTATACCCTGAAAGATCTACAATTGAGTCAGAGTCATTCACAAACTCAACAAATTCATCTTCATTGGGATCTCTAGTCCCATCACCGTTGGCGTCTCCAATACTTCCCGATGGTGGATCATAGAGCACCTCGTTCAAAAGAAATCCATAAAATATAGTATCTGTTGTTCCAGTTCCTCCTGAACCGCCAGAACCACCAGATCCACCCGTTCCTGCAGACCCACCAGAACCTGAGCCTGAACCTGAGTTATTAGAAATTGGCTCAACATCATCTGTTTTGGAACAAGCAATTGATACAATCAAAAAACATAGCGCAAAGATTCTTAAAAAGAAAAAAGTTCTATTCATTTTGTGTAATTTCTTAAAGATAAACATTATTAAATATAATCGCTAAATTGCACAATGAAGCTGAATTTTACATCTTTTATTGGCATTTGTCTTGTGCTAATTTTGATTTCTTTTGGATGTCGAAAACCATCAAATGAACAAAACAGCTCTTGCTGCAGTTCAACTATTGAAGGTACCAGCTCATTCACGTTTTCTTATTATGCCCCGCTAAGTGCTAAACCCATTGAAGTTTTCTACCACATTCCACCTGTAAATGATTTAGCTTCATCACCTATACTATTTGTTTTTTCTGGAAACAACCGGAATGCCTCCGAATATAGAGATGCTTGGATTAATCTTGCAAATCAATATAATATTTTAATTTTTGCACCTGAATTTAGTTCTTTTTACTATCCCGGAAGTGAACAATACATGGAAGGAAACGTTTTCGACTCTAATGGTCAATTGAACCCAGAAAATATTTGGACGTATTCAATTGTAGAACCTCTTTTCGAATACATAAAAAATTCAACTGGAAACACTTCAGAAAAATTCGATTTATTTGGGCATTCTGCTGGTGCTCAATTCGTTCACCGTTATGTTATTTTTAAAAACTCATCTTCTATTTCTAGAGCTGTCGCTTCAAATTCAGGATGGTATACAGTTCCTGATTCATTAATAGATTATCCTTACGGGATTGGAAATACATTATTTTCTAATGCAGATAAAGAACTTTTTTTTAGCAAAAAATTAATTGTCCATCTAGGAGAAAATGACAATAATCCTAACGATCCATCGCTAAGAAAAACACCCGAAGCCAATGCGCAAGGAGCACACCGACTTGCTCGCGGCAATCATTTTTTTAGTAAGAGTGAACAACTATGTAATTCTCACTCATTTTATTACAACTGGGAAAAAATACAAGAACCTAATATTGGACACAACTATATACTGATGTCGGAAAAGGCAGCAGAAATTTTGTACTAAATTTCGAAATCAAACCCAGTTTTTTTAAGCTTTTTATATTTTTTTCGATCAAATTGATAAAGCTTTGCTGGCCTATGAGAGACGCTTTGTTGTAGCTCACCAGTATCGATTAAAATCTTCATGGAATTGACTTTTTTTCTAAAATTTCTCTTATCAAATGGCTGTTCTAAAATGATTTCGTATAGATTTTGTAAATCTGTTAGCGTAAATTTTTTGGGAAGAAGTTCAAAACCGATGGGTTGGCTCTTTACAGATTCAACTAACTTTTCTTTGCAAGAGGCAAGAATTTTATTGTGGTCAAAAGCAAGTTCACCAATCCTTTTTACAGAGTGCCATTTTGCTTCAATGGCAAAGGAGGAAGGGCTCAACATGTAATCTCTAATTTTAATTAAACTGAAATAGGATACTGTAAAAACTCTTCCCAAAGGATGACGTCCAACATCACCGAAAGTTTTAACCTGCTCCATAAAAACATTTTTAAGTCCAGTTAAATCTTTCAATATTCTGTAAACAGCTTCATCAATACTTTCCTTGGATTGAATCAAATCTCCAGGCAAAGCCCAATGGTTAAGAAAAGGTTTCTCGCCTCTTTTAATCAACAGGACTTTAAGCCCAGTATCATCAAAACCAAAAATTACGCAATCAACTGAAACCGAATAATTAAATTTTTCGTTAGCCATATAAGATAATTAACTAAAAATAACATTTTTAATCTTCTTGGAGACTCTAAAAATGAAATATCGATTTGTTCTAAACACTACTATGTATGTTCTCATATTTGGACTGTCTATATGTGTGGTTATAAATCCAATTTTTGAACACGAAAATTTCATTTCATCTATTGATTTCACTGTAGAAAATGAAATAGAGAATAAGCCTATTGAAGAAGAAAGTCAGCTGGACGATGATGAATTATTTTTTAATGACAATCGATATATAAACAATACAACTGTTTCATCTAAATCATCTTATCAAAAGATTATAATTCCAGAAAGCCCACACATCAAGCATCCATTACCTCCACCTGAGAGAAGTTAATCAGATTGTATCAATTTCAATTACCTATTTTAATTAACTAATTATAAAATCATGAAAAAATCAATTTTTTTAATTGGATTAGCTTCCTTTTTATTTTACTCCTGTGCCGTCGTTCGTCCAGGTGAGGTTGGCGTCAAGCAACGTTTTGGAAAATTAAAGGGAAATCCAAAAAATCAAGGTTTAGTTTTTTTAAACCCGTTTACAACTGTTTTAGTGAAAATTCCAACTAGAACTGTAAATAAAGAAATAACCCTTAACCTCCCTTCAAAAGAAGGGTTAAATGTTGCTGCAAAAATCTCAATTTTGTATCACGTTAAAAAAGAGAATGCTATGAACATAATAAATGAAGTGGGCAGAAATTACGAAACCGTACTAATACTAAGTACGTTCCGATCTGCCTCTGCTGATGTTTGTGCTCGCTTTTATGCAAAAGATATGCACTCTGGAAAACGTGCTGAGATTGAGCAAGCAATAAAAGAGCAAATGGCTGATATACTAAAGGGAAGAGGGTTTGTAATAGAATCTGTTTTGCTAAAAAGCATTACACTTCCATCCGGTCTTTACTCTGCTATAGAAGCTAAATTAAGAGCTGAACAGCAAGCCCAACAAATGGAGTTTATTCTTCAAAGAGAGCGAAAAGAAGCTGAAAGAAAGAGAATAGAGGCGGAGGGTGTCAGGGATGCTCAGATGATTATTAAAGAAGGTATTACAGAAAGTAATATCGAATGGAGAAGCCTGGAAGTTTTGAAAGAGCTTTCTTCTTCTCCTAATTCAAAACTAATTATCACAGATGGAAAGACTCCGTTTTTGATTAACGGAGATGAGTAGTCTTTGACTAAATCTTTAATTAGGGTGGTTGAGTAATCAATCACCCTTTTTTAATACCCCGAATTGGTCTAAGTGATAACGGATATGAGCATCAATATTTTTTTTAAACGTACTATTTTTAACTTTTCCATGTACTGGACTTTTTATGAACTTTTCATTGTAACTGTGAACAAATTTGAGGTGCCCAATTAAGACTTTTTTTTCATGGTCAAAATCTAAATCTTGTAAATTGGAGGTTAATAGAAATTTTGGACTGTAAGAATTTCTGGAATATCGGTTAATATCGTATCGAATATAATACTTCACGTAAAAAAGATGCATTTTACCAAATGTGAGTGTTTGTAAATTTGATAAAACACCTCTTTTCTTTTGATTGTAATAAAATTTAGTATGCCTGTTACAATGTTTTAGCATCTGAACCGAACTCATTTTTCCCCACTTGGGAATAGAAGATGGCTCGAGGCTTTCAATAGCATCTATTAATCTCTCCAAGTTCATCGTAAAATAAATAAGTTAATTGATTAGTTTAAATCGCTCCTTTATTAGCTCTGCAGAACTGGGTCCAATTAAAACATCAAATTCTCCAGGCTCCACTACAAATTTGTTTTGACTATCGTAAAATCCCAAATGCTTGTAATGTATGTTAAACTCAACTTTTTTTTGTTCCCCTGGAACAAGCGTTATTCTTTTGAACCCTTTCAGCGCTATTTCTGGGGGAGTTACAGACGAGAATAGATCGGAAATATAAAGCTGAACAATTTCGTCTCCAACAACAGTACCACTATTCTCGATAGTTACACCAACTGTTAGAGTATCTAAAGAATTCATTTCATTTGAAGAAATGGTTAAATCAGAATATGTGAAATCGGTATAACTCAATCCATGTCCAAAAGGATAAAGTGGAAGGTTAGAAACATCAGTATGGTGAGAATAAAAAACCTGTCCAGGATTGGAACTTGGTCTTCCAGTAGACTTTTTATTGTAAAAAATTGGAATTTGCCCTACGTTTCTTGGAAAAGTCATGGTTAATTTTCCTGAGGGATTTTCTTTTCCAAATAATATTCTTGCAATTGCCTCTCCTGCCATAGTTCCACAATGCCAGGTTTCTAAAATTGACGGAATATTATTGCTCTCCCATTCAATAGTTAATGGTCTTCCATTCATCAGAACCAATACTACATTTGGATTGACCTCATAAATTTTCTTTAGCAATTGTTTTTGAATTCCAGGAAGATCTAAATTGGATCTACTCCTACCCTCTCCGCTCATAAAAGCTGGTTCGCCAAGAGCCATAACCACAACATCGCAGTTGGAAGCAATTTCAATTGCTGAACTGAAACCTGATGTGTCGCTGTTGTTGATGGATAATTCCTGAAAAAAGTTGTTTGGTCCAATAGAAAGATTACACCCTTTAGCGTAAAAAAGATTTTTTGTATCGCAGTTGTTTTTTAAACCCTCTAATAGAGATATTGCTGAACTTTCTTTCCCTTTCGCTCTCCAATTTCCTATTGGCGCATCAGAATCATCCGCTAAAGGGCCAATTAAAGCTATTTTTTTATCGCTAGAAATTGGCAATAAACTATTTTCATTTTTCAATAGTACAATTGATTTACTTGCCGCCTCAGTGGCCAACTCATCAAATAAATTTGAGGATAAAATATTTTCTTCTCTTCTTTTATTTGAATATAAAAAGGGATCATCAAATAACCCAAGCTTGAATTTTAACTTTAATACTCTTCGTACAGACTCGTCTATAAGCTTTAAAAGAGCAGGTTCTTTTTCTATAAGCTCTTCCAAATGAACAATATAAGCCTTGCTCTCCATGTCTATATCACATCCGGCAAGTAATGCTTTTTCTGCTGCATCTAACAAGTTCTTTGCGTAACGGTGCTTAACTAGTTCGGCAATTGAGCTCCAATCAGAAACAACAACTCCATCATACTTCCATTTGGATTTAAGTACAGATTGAACTAAGTATTCATTTGCAGTACATGGAATACCATCAAGATCATTAAAAGCATTCATAAATGTTGCCACACTACAAGTCGCCGCTTTTTTAAATGGAGGAAGTACCACATTCAAAAGTGTATTTTGCCCTATGTTAACAGAATTGTAATCTTTACCAGCTTCAGCAAACCCATAGCCAGCAAAATGCTTGGCACATGCAGCAATGGTTGAAGAGTCTTCTAGGTGAGTACCTTGAAAACCTTTTATTCTTGCTTCAGCAACAAGTGCTCCTAGAAAAGGGTCCTCGCCTGCACCTTCCATAACTCTTCCCCACCTTGGATCTCTGGAAATATCAACCATAGGCGCAAAAGTCCAATGTAACCCAGATGCTGAAGCTTCCACTGCAGAAGCACGGGCAGTTTGTTCCATTAGATTCAAATCCCATGAACAGCTTTCAGCCAATGGTATAGGAAATATCGTTTTATAACCATGAATAACGTCATAGGCAAATAGAAGTGGAATTTTTAACCTTGAATTCTCTAGAACCTGTTGTTGAACTAATCTCGTATTTTCAGCACCGGTTAAATTTAACACTGAACCAACTCTTCCGCTTATTAAGTCAGCGTATCTTGCTTTAGCATATTCAGAAGATTGATTGGGACCAGTCATTTCTTTGCCAATAGAATATTGATTTAATTGCCCAATTTTTTCTTCTAAGGTCATTAACTCAATTATTGAGTCGACTTTGAATTTTATATTTTCTTTTTCGCTAAAAGCAGTTTGAAAGGAACTATTACAAAAACAAAATAAAAGAGCCAGAGACAGAATTAAGATTACTGATTTTAATCTCATAAAAATCTATTGAAAAACACGAACATAATCTACCGCCATTGTTTGAGGGAAGATTGTTGTAGCGTCAGGACTTCCAGGCCAAGTTCCTCCTACGGCAACATTAAAAATGAAAAAGAAATCTTGGTGCAGCTCACTTAGAGCAGCAGGTGTGATATTAGCTGTATGATATTCGTTGTCGTCTACCATCCATTTAATTGAACTTGGGGTCCAAATAATTGAGAAAACATGAAATTCTTCAGCATACAATTCACCGCTAGGTAATGAATTATTACCACCATAGGAAGCTTGACCATTGTTGTCCCAGTGTATGGTACCATAAACTGTTCCGTCGTTGTAATTACCTCCACCAACAAGTTCCATTATGTCTATTTCTCCACATGCGGGCCAACCCACAGAGCTAATGTTTTCGCCTAGCATCCAAAGCGCAGGCCATAATCCTTGACCATAAGGTAGGGCAGCTCTAATGTCGATTCTTCCATATTGAAAGGATTGAATGCCCTGAGTCTTAATTCTAGATGAAGTATAAGGAAAACCCCCAAAGTTTTCTTGTTTTGCTGTTATAACAAGTAAACCATTCTCGACAACTGTATTTTCCGCTCGGTAAAATTCCAATTCATTGTTTCCCCATCCCCAGTTTCCATTCCCAATCTCGTGCGTCCAATCGCTAGAGAGCGAATTCCCGTCAAACTCGTCATTCCATACCAACGTATATCCAGGGTAAGTCATTGGAGTTGAATAACCAGAAGTTGGAATTCCACCAGTAAAACCTGGATCGACAGTAACTGAAATTGAATCGTTTTTTTGAATAAAATTGTAATAGTCGGTATGTGCTTTAGAATTTACTAAATAGGTTCCAGAACTGTTGAAAGTATACTCACTGAATCCGTCTGAAGATTCAACTTCAGTAGAATCTCCATCTTCAAAAAAAGTAGACGTGTAGAAATTAGCGTTTTCTGCAGAGGCCGAAACTTGAACAGTACCCTCATTGGCATTTATTGTGGTTGTTAAATTTGAAGGTAAAACAACTGAATTGCTTTGCTGGGTCTTTTTACATCCAACTAAGAAAAGAATAAAAATAAAAAATGGAAACCTACCTAGCATATCATTGTTGTTGTATGTCATCAATGTAAAAAGTTCCAGAATTTGGAATGTTCCATCCAGGAAATAGAACCAGACGGTCAAATACACCGGATACAGCAGAAGAAAAATCAGCAGATATTTCCTGCCAAGAATTGGCAACTTGAACTGTTACATCGACTTCAACAAAATCATTAGAATTGGCAGAGTTCTCAACCTTTATTCGGAAATCTCCAGTTATTGGAGCCCAAACTTTTAAATTTATTGAAGGTTGAGTTGAAAAGTCTAAAGGTGAATCTAAGCTAACATACAAACCCGACCAAGTTTCGTTGCCATGAACCGTCTCCAACACTTTTGAACTTGTATTTATTCCTGAAACATCTGGATTATTAATCACAGCAGAGGTGCTGTTCCCAAAGGTTGTAAACACAGGCTCTACAGATTCAAAATCTAAGGGAAGACTATACGTTGGAGTAGGATTTCCTCCACTACCGCCACTTCCAGAGCTGACAAATCCTTCAGGAATTAATCTTAAGTACCAAGATAAATCAGGATCTGCTGTATCATAGTACTGAAGCCACAGTGATGTGTCTGAAATGTTCAATACTTTATAGTCTCTAGTTCCCGTCCAAACTCCAATAAAAGAAGTTCCTGAAACAGAAAGCATAGTGTCTGCAGCTTTCGTAATGGACCAAGTTTCGTTCAACTGGTCTGTCAATGGGCAAGTAAAGTCACCTAAATTTGTGAATCCACCAGGGAAATCGCCAGCATGTTGATTGTTTACATAAACATTTCCGTTGGTAACCATGTCGTACTGAAAATTAGTTAAATAAAAAGTGTACCTATCGTCGTAAAAACCACAACCTGGTTTTTCATTGGGTCCTGCAGCCCACCATTTGGCATAAAAACCATCAAAATCTGGATGTGATGGGCTGGGGCCAACACCAAAATGAGCTTGAGATGCTGAGTCTACAACCCAAGTTTTAGATCCAGGTCCGTTGCTCCCTCCTGTCAGAAATACATATAGCGGATCATCCAATAAACTTGGATCTGTTTGATCAATCACAATTTGCTGAGAGCTTGATGCACTACCTCCCTGATTAAAAACTGTGAGAGAAACCGTGTAGGTCCCTGCATTTGGATAGGTAGCTGAAACAGAAGGACCATTTCCAGTAGTTCCATTTCCAAAATTCCAAACACAAGAAAGGGATGAATTTGATGCGGCAAATTCAATAATGTTGGCATTTTGTGCTGAAGGTGCATAGGTGAAAACTGCATCAGCTTCAGTTGGTGGTTCTGAAAGAGTAGGTTCGGGATCTTTCTTGCATGAAAAGAAAACCAATAGCAATAATGGAACGATGTAAGGGTTGAATGTTTTAAAGCATGTAAATTTCAAATTTTTCATTTTTTCTATTTTAAAAATTCTAGTAACCAGGATTTTGAGACCAATTACCTCCAGCTAAATCAATCTCTATCTGAGGGATAGGAAAAAGTTCATGTGTGCCAGAATCAAAATTATCGATTTTATTTGCTGCCTGCCCTGTTCTAACAAGATCAAAAAATCGATGTCCTTCACACGAAAGCTCCAATCTTCTTTCTCTGTAAATGTCTTCAAGTGAAATTCCACTGAGAACACCAACTCCAGCCCTTTGTCTCACCAGATTTAGGTACTGTTCAGCAGTTGAAGAATTTCCATTTTGGAAGTGAGCCTCAGCAGCCATCAAGAGTACATCGGCGTAACGAATTACTCTGTAATTTACTGGGCTTGTCAAATCATTATCAGGCAGTCCAATTTCACCTTGTCTTTTGATGTACTTGTTGTTGTAATAACCTGTGTGTCCTCCAGCTCCAATAGCATATGTAATGTTTTGAGGATTTGGTTGAGCAGCAATAAATGCGTCAATATCTAAAATCGTATAACCTTTTCTAGGATCATTAGAGGGAAAAAAATCGTACAAATCTTGAGTGGGAAGATTGTAACTATTTCCATCCCCGTAAATAGGACCATTGTATTGCCTGATTCCTTGAAATCCAGGGCCTGCATTTCCCTCTAAGCATACTAAACATCCATAACTACCACCCTCTAATCCGGAATACTGAACATCAAAAACAGTTTCAGCATGGTTTTCGTTTGCAACAGTAAATAAATCTGCATAATCGGGAATTAAACTGTACCATCCATTGTTTATAATTTGGTCGAAGGTAGATACTGCATCACTCCATTTTTGTTGATACAAATAGGCTTTTCCCAAAAGAGCAAGAGCGGCTCCTTTGGTTGCTTTTCCTTTGATTGTTGAAGTGGGTTCAAGAATAGAGGATGCAAAAATTAAATCCTGTTCAATTTGAGCATAAACATCAGAAACGGGTGATCTCTGAAGTTGCTGGACCTGGTCAACACCTAATCTTTCATCCAATACCATAGGAACATCACCAAAAAATTTCACTAATTCAAAATAATAAAACGCACGTAAAAATCTAGTTTGTGCAAGAACATCTTGCTTACTTGGAAAGTCGATATTGTCTTTGTTTTCAAGAATAAAATTCGTTCTTGTTATACCTGCATAATTCCATCTAAATACATTTCTAAGCTCAATATTTACTGCTCCATGATTCATATCATCAATCTGATGAAGTCCTTCCGTATCAGTGACACTTTCACCTCCAGCTATGGTATTGTCGGAAGCAATCTCACCAATCCAAACTGAGAGAAAACTTGATTGTAAAAGATCATAGGCGCCAATCAAAGCCAATTGAAAATCACTTTCATTTAGAAAATAATTTTCAGCATCTTGAGCATATGGAGGGTCTAATTCCAAAAACTTTTTACAACTCAAAATTTGAATAGAAACAACTAAAAAAAGAATCGATATAATGACAAACTGTTTTTTCATCTCTAAAATTTAAGTATTACACCAGCCATAAGTGTTCTTGCCTGGGGATAAAATCCAAAATCTACGCCTCCCGAAAGAGTTCCTGCAGTGGCTCCAATATCAGGATCATAGCCTTGGTATTCTGTGAGGGTAAATAAATTATTCGCTGCAAGGTATATTCTCAGAGAAGTAGTTCTAACCTTTTTTAAAAATTTCTCTGGAATGGTATAGCCAATCTGAAGGTTTCTTAGTCTAAGAAAGGAACCATTTTCAACATAATAATCTGAGAAAACGTTATTTCTTGTAGCTTCAGTTGTAAGCCTTGGGTGCTCATTGGTTGATCCGGGACCAGTCCAACGGTTTATAACATAATCCAATTGATTTGCATAAGGTTGTTGGCGTTCGAAATTTCGGATTATTTCTTGTCCTAGAGCAGCATAAAGATTTGCAGAAAAATCAAATCCTTTATACTTTAAAGTAAGTGCCAATCCCATCGTAAAATCTGGAATTGGACTACCCAATTGGGTCTTATCAGAGTCGTCATTAAAGTTGATTTCTCCATCTCCATTTTGATCAACAAAAATTAAGTCCCCTGGCTGAGCTCCTTCTTGAAATACAGGTGAATCGTCAATTTGTTGTTGCGTTTGAAAAATACCATTGGTCTGAAAACCATGAAAATATCCTATGGGAAAGCCTTCCTCAAATCTTGTTGCCACACTTCCACCCACACTGAAGTAAGCACCAGGAAGATAATCAATTCCTTCTGGGGTATTCAATACTTGGTTGTTTAAGGTGGTGAAGTTAAAGTTTACAGCGTATTGAAGCTTTGACTCAGCAGAGGAACCATACCCAAGTTCAAACTCAAATCCATTGTTTGAAACATCTCCAGCATTTATAATTGGAGATGACCCACCTGGACCGTAGGAACCTAAAACTCCTGAGACATCAGGTTGAAAAAGTAAGTCAAAAGTATTCTTTCTGAAGTAGTTGGCTGTAATATCTAGTCTCTTCAAAAGAGTCAAATCTAATCCAATGTTAAACTGTCGAGTTGTTTCCCATTTTAAATCTGGATTGGCTGCTCTTCCTAAAGCTACACCAGAAACAATAATATCATCAAAAACATACACGCCCTCGCCATCCAGTGAGGCGCGATAAGCGAAATTTGCAATTTGATCGTTTCCAGAAACTCCATAGCTCATTCTTAGTTTAAAAAAATCGATGAAATCTATGGAATAAAAATCTTCTTCAGAAAATAACCATGCCCCCGAAAAGGTAGGAAAGTAACCGAATCTATTGTTGGACCCAAACTTACTAGACCCATCTCTTCTTAAAATCGTAGAGAATAAATACTTGAACTTATACCCATATTCTGCTCTTAAAAAAGTTGACAATAACCTTTCTTCAAATTCAAAAGATCCAGCATTATTTAAAAAGCCACCCGGGGCAAGGTTGGCAGATATATCAGCGTAATTTAAAGAGTTGTTAGGAATGTTAAACCCTGTTCCATTGAGAGCATCTCCTTTTCTTCGAAATATGGATAATCCTAATGTAGATTTTAATCTGTGGTGCTCATTGAATGTGTGATCATAGTTTAAAAAGCTCTCATAATTTAAATCAATGTAAGTGGCACGTTGTTCAAATACACTTGCACCTTTTTCAATAAATACACTATCTGCTATTTCAACTAAAACAGGGTCGAGATCCTCATTGGCCGCAGTATTGACAAATCCTTTTCCTGGACCATACCAAACCAAAGGAGAAAATGCTTTATTGTCTACAGATGCATAATTGTAACTGAACCGATTTGTGAAGGTTAATTCTTCGGTAAAATCATAGGAAAATTCTTCCTTTCCAACAAACTTATTTACCCAAGCAAAATTGAATGTATTTTCCATTTGAGCAATTGGATTGATAATATCACTTACCTCCTCAAGATAACTGTAATTTCCATTGGGAGTAGTTATGGGTTCATTGGGAAAAGCATTGATCGTATTGTATAAAACGGAACCTATTCCATTTTCTTGAAGACCTGTTCTGTATTCATTGGTAAATAAAAACACACTTGAAAGCCTTAACTTTTTGGAGAGCGATGAGTTCAGATTCACTCTTCCATTGTATCTCTGAAAATTTGCTTTTTGACCTCCTACTATTCCATCCTGTGCATAATATGATCCGCCTATTGAGTATGAAGTTCTTTTTGTTCCACCACTGACGCTCATGTTGTAACTTTCAATTGGAGCAGTTTGAAAAACACTATCCTGCCAGCTAGTTCCCACGCCTAAATTGGTATTATTAAAAGGAGGCTGTTGTCCGCTAAGGCCAAACATTTCGTTTTTGATTACTGCATATTCATTGGCATTTAAAAGGCTAAGCTTTTTAGCAGTTTGCTGGACACCATAGTATGAACTAAATTCGAACTTTGGTGTAGAACCAACAGAGCCTTTCTTGGTTTCAACGATTATAACTCCATTTGCAGCTCTGACCCCATAGATTCCAGCAGTTGCGTCTTTAAGAACATTTATCGACTGAATATCTGAAGGGTTTAATGCATTTAATCCCTCAGAATCGTACACCACTCCATCAACAAGAATTAAGGGGTCGTTGTCGCCAAAAGTGGACAATCCTCGGATTCTAATGCTTGATGAACCACCAGGTGAACCAGAGTTTGTATTTATGGCAACACCTGCAATCTGACCTTGAAGAGCTTGATCCATTCTAGAAAGATTGAGTTTTTCAACGTTTTCACCTTTTACTTGTGATGTAGCTCCTGTCAATTCTTTAACACTAGACTTTCCATATCCAACAACGACATATTCTTCCAAAGACTCGGTTGCTGTAGTCATAGAAACATCTATTTTGGTTCTTCCTGCAACCAATACCTCTTTTTTATTGTACCCAACGAACGAGAAAACAAGCTGAAGGGTGTCGGCATTCTGTGTAGATAATTTGTAAAAACCATTCAAATCTGTAGTTGTTCCATTAGCTGTTCCTTTTACCAAAACATTAACTCCAGGTAAAGATTCGTTCTGGCTGTCTTTAACTGTTCCGGTCAACGTAACTTGCTGAGAGAAAAGAGAAACCACGAAAAATAAACAAGCGAAGGAAGAAAATAAATATCTAAGCATAGGTGGTTCTTTAGAAATTAACTTTTGTTTTTACACATAAAAAAATTACAATTATTTAATGAAATAAAAAATTATGTCTAATCTAGGTCTCCAATGTATATACCAAGTGCAAGTGCTGTTTTAACAAGTGAATCCGTCTTCTCCACTTTCTTGTAGGTTTGAATTCCTTTTTCAATGGGAAAGTCAACTACCCTTCTGTCCATCCAAGCGACCATTCTATCAAATTTCTTTTTAGCCAATAAATCAACAGCATAAACACCAAATGCGCTAGCAAGAATCCTGTCTTGAGTGGTAGGAGGTGCTCCTCTTTGAACATGCCCTAATGAAGTGACTCTACATTCAATCTCTGTTTTTTTCATGATGCCATTTGAAATGTAATTTCCTATGCCGCCAAGTCGCTGTTCACCGTCTGCAAAACTTATGATACTTTGATTTCCGTCAACCTGTTTTACTGCCTCTGCAACTACCATCAATGAGTGATTAATGCCAAATGAGCTTAATCGATTGAGTTGGTGGATTATTCCATCAAAAGAATAAGGTATTTCTGGAATCAAAATTACATCTGCCCCACCAGCAATTCCAGCATTCAGTGCAATGTGACCCGCGTCTCTTCCCATAACTTCAAGAATCATAGTTCTGTTGTGACTCGCAGCGGTAAACTGTAGGTTGTCAAGTGCATTTGTAGCAACACTAACAGCAGTGTGAAATCCAATCGAGCTTTCCGTTGCACCAACATCATTATCTATTGTTTTTGGAATAGCAACAATGTTTAATTTCCCCTTGTCTGCGACTTCTTTTAGAATTTTCATGCTTCCATCGCCTCCAATTACTATTAATCCATCAAGACCTAGTTCGTGGTACCCGCCAACAATTTCAGCGGTTCGATCCTTAAATGTGCCGTCTCCCATTGGATATTTAAAAGGGTTGCCCTTGTTAGTAGTACCAAGAAATGTTCCACCTTGTCGAATTAGATTTCCAGAAAATGTATTGTAAGTGAGTTTAACATACAGTGGAGGCCTCTCCATTAAACCAACGGTACCTTCAAGAATGCCATAAACTTCAAGATTGTATTTTTGTTTTGCTCTATAAAAAATTGAGCGAACAGCAGCATTCAAACCACCACAATCCCCTCCGCTAGTTAAAATCCCTATTCTTTTCATACATCTGTAAAAAATTAATTGTAACCATATTTTAACTAATATACATATTTAGTGTAATAAATACAATAAGTAATAAGATTGACTCAGCTAATTGCCAAACTGTGAATTAAAAAGTTCATACTCCTGGCCGCCTAATTGCATTGTTCCAATTTGCTCAATTAATTGAGCTGTAAACGTTTCTACAGAAATCGACTTTTCAAAATGTAAAATCTTTCCGCTGTAAGAAATTAGTTCATTCTCTTTTGCATTACAACAAATGTTACAATAAAAAAATTGAGTTAAAATATCTTTACAAGAATAACCTGTTTTAAGGAAAAGGGTGTTCCAATCTTGCTTTGAGTGAGAGCTAAAAACATGTCGCTGCTGGTATTTCATCCCATTGGCAGTGTTAAAATTTTTTGACGGAATACTATTTTCTTTACTACAATTCACAGCTTGAGATTTTGAACACGAACTTATTGCAACAAGTAAACCAAAAATTAAAAAAGATTTTAAGCTCATATACAATCTGATTTTACTAGTCAAAACAATCGATTAATAGTTTTAACAAATTAATAACTAATTACATTTCATAAGATAACTATAATTTAGTTTAATACAAGATTACTTTTATTCGCATTTTTTTATTGATTTAGAGAATTGATTGAAATCAAAGTTATATTTGCGTCAATATTTAATGAATTATCAATAATACTTCACAATAGTTATTAATTATTATCTACTTTTTAATCAAAATCTAAAATCATGAAAAGAATATTTTACTTTACCATTATTAGCTTTTTAGCTTCCTCCTGTGCTGCTCCAGCGGATGAAAACAATGAAACAGAAGCTACTTACAACAAAAATCTAGCCAATTTCAAAGCCTTGATGGATGCTTGGAACAACCAAGATGTTGAATCAGCGCTAACCCTAATGGCAGATGATTTCATTGAAACAGGAACTGGTTTTGGCGAGCAAGACAAAAATAAAGAGGAATGGAAAACTGCGAATGAAGGAATGATGACCATCATGAAACCAACACTAAAACAGGCCATTTATCTTCCTGGAATCGATACTGTTTCTATGGAAATGGACGGTTCTGTGCGTTATTATGGAACATGGAACTTTGCAGTCGGAGAAAAAGATGCAGACTTGAAGGTTTATGGAACAGCAGATTTCAATGACGAGGGATTGATAACTTCTTTGGCACATTACGCTGATTTTAGCATGACAATGATGCAAATTATGCCTGAAGAAATGGTGCAACAAATGTTGGGTGGAGCAAATGAAACAAATGAAACTAATGATACCGATGATGAAACTTCAACAGATGATGAAGATCTACAACAGGTAATGGACGTTCTTAATAACCCTTAAACAATTAAATAACAGTAAAATTCCGTCAACTTAAAAAAGTTTATATAAAGGGGCCGTGTGCCCCTTTTTTAATGCAATATTTTAATTGCCCTTTCTTTATCAATAAAAGAATTGATGTTAGTTTAAATACTTAACTATTGATGTTCCCAAGTCAACTTGAAAGGAAATTTCCTCCTCCACCTTTCTAGCATCTTCAGCATCTATTTCAACGTTCCTAAACATGTTGGTTTTAATGTTTCTTAAAAGCGCTCCTTTGAATAAAAATAGAATTACTGATTTAGAAAAAAGGACATTGAACGGACCTTTTTTTCTAGCAAGCTCTATGAGCTTGGTTTGAACAGCGGGTGAAAGACTTTTCACAATTTCTAAAGCAGATTCGTCTTTTTTTCCGTTGTAGGAAAACTCAAACATTTTATTGAATTCCTCGGACTCCGTATCAATCTCTTTAGACCTTAAAAAATTAAAAATACTTTTACTTTCTGGCGACAATAAAAACTCACATTTTAATTCTTTATGCAATTGAATAAACAAGTAATGAGTAGTGTAGCTAGTGGAATTATTTTTTCCACTTTTTACTGAGTACTGAAACACACCAGCGTTGAACAAGTATTCCTTTTCGCGTACTGTATTGATCCCCCAAAACTGGTCGTCAATTTTTTGATCTTGGTTTCCTTTTTTAAAGATTTGAGGATACTTACTCACCAAAAGATGATGTTTTCTGCGGCTTGGAGTTGGATCGTACAACCAATTGTTCTTATTGGCTAATTGAATTTTGACCACCTCTTTTCCAAAATTTTTGAAATAACTGGTTAATAATCCAAATGGAATCGCTGGCCCAATAATGGCAGCAAATGGAGATAAAAAAGAAAAAACTAAGCCAATTAGTAATCCTATAAGAGTCCATTTTGTACGTTGTTTGGAAGCGTGTTTTGGATTTTCTTTGAAAAAATTGACCTTAGCTAAAATTTTAGCAGACCTCATGTCTACAAGGTCGACATCTAAATTTCCTGTTGGATCCCAAAGCTGTCGTGCTTTATCAACATCTTGTACTTTATGTTTTGATAAATCAAGTTTAGAAACGGGAATCCCAAGGAAGAATTGATCAACGAAATCTGCTATAACAGAGAACTGAGGAGAGTGATTCATTCACTAAAATTTGACGTCTACGTTTTTTCTATCCTCTTCAACTACGGTGTACAATTCTTCTTGTGTAAAGCCAAACATACTTGCAATTAAATTTGAAGGGAATACCTCAATTTTAGTATTCAAATAATTTACATTTTCATTGTAAATCCTTCTTGAGGCGGCAATTTGGTCTTCGGTTTCTTCCAAAGATTCTTGTAGCTCAAGAAAGTTTTGATTGGCTTTCAAATCTGGATAATTTTCTGCTACGGCGAATATAGATTTTAGAGCACCAGAGAGCATATTCTCCCCCTCAGCCATTGCGTTCACATTACCGCTAGCTGAACCATTTATTATAGAAGTTCTAGCATTTGTAAGTGATTCTAAGAGCTCTTTCTCATGGGCAGCATATCCTTTCACAGTGTTGATAAGGTTGGGAATTAAATCTGTCCTTCTTTTAAGCTGAACATCTATTCCAGCAAATGATTTCTTAACGTTATTTCTTAAGCGAACCAGTGAGTTATACATCCCAATAAATGCCAATACCACAACTCCAATTACGGCCAATACAATTATCATTTTTTTAGGTTTTAAGGTTTCCGTAAAGTTATTTATTTTATTAAATGAATAACACGAAATTATTAATGAGAAAACTTAACTCAATCGGGTTTAAATTCAGACAGACACATAATTTGGGTAAAAAAATAGCCCTCTAAAATTTAGAAGGCTGATAATTTGTACCCGAGGCGGGACTTGAACCCGCACGAACAAATGTTCACAAGATTTTAAGTCTTGCGTGTCTACCAATTCCACCACTCGGGCAACTACCATCCTATTGCTAGGATGGATGTTCACAAATGTTCCCTAAGGAACGTGTGGTTTGGCTGAGCGAAAGACGGGATTCGAACCCGCGACCCCGACCTTGGCAAGGTCGTGCTCTACCAACTGAGCTACTTTCGCTTGTAGAATAAAATTGGTGGGCAAAAATAACTAAAAATCACAGACAGCAAAAAAGAAAATCAATTAATCACAAAATAGAATAGTGAAACTAATTGGCCAAATAGTTTTCCAAAAGTTCAACAATTATTTTGTGTTTTCCACGCTTTGCATCTTTAGAAGGAGTACCTCCCCAACGGTCCTTAACGTCTGCGTTAACTTTTCGGCGAATTAGATATTCAACTACCTCAGCCTGGCCTTCAGACGCTGCCAAGTGGAGTGCCGTTCTTCCATCGTAATCGGCTGAATTCAAATCAATTCCCTTGGCTTCTATTTTTTTAATCTCATCCACATCTCCATGTGAAGCAGCATAGATCAATCCAATAACATTATCGATTTTATTTTCATATTTATTTTTTCTTGGATCAATTTTATCGTTGTTGTTGATCAAAGAATCGTAATTGTGAAAGTTAAAACGTTCGCCTAGTTTTTTGGAAAATTCGACTCCTCTAACGCTATTTCCAAGTTCATCTAAATTTGGAGACCAAACACAAATTCCCATCACATTTGGAATTACAATGAGCATTGCTCCAGAAACACCAGACTTTGCAGGAAACCCAATTTTAAATGCATATTCTCCTGAAAAATCATACATTCCGCAAGAATTCATTAACGAAAGACAATTTTTAGCTGTTGAAGCGCTAAATACTTTTTTTCCTGTAAGAGGGTTTACTCCTCCGTTGGCTAGGGTTGCTGCAGCACTTGCCATTGAAGGGGATTTTAGCTCAATAGAGCAACACTGAAAGTAAAATTCTAATGTTTCAATTAAGTCGGTGTTTTCAGGGAAGGCTTTCTTTTCGCTCATAAAATATGCTAGAGCAAAGTTTCTATCTGCGGTTTGTCTTTCAGAGAGGTAAACAGAATTATTGAAAGCAATGTCGTCAGAACCAGAAAGATCAGACCAAGTTTTCATTACTTTATCAAATCGGTCGGCAATCGGAGCTTTACGGTCTATTAATGATGAGCACATAATGGCACCAGCATTAATAAGAGGATTGTGAGGCAAGCCATCGTTATTCAAAGCCATCTCATTAAACGAACGACCACTGGGCTCTCTTCCAATGTGATTGTGAACAAAATCTTCCCCAAGCTCTTCGTGTGCAATGCAATAATTAATTGGTTTACACGTAGATTGCAAACAAAAATTCCGATCAGAATCTCCATAATCAAATCGCTGACCGTCGACGGTACATATGGATACTGCAAACTGTTTTGGATTTACTCTTGCTAGCTGAGGAATGTAATCGGCAACTGCTCCACCCATATTTCCTTCAACTTGATTGTAAATATCAATGATTTGCTTGCAAAATCCATTGAAATCTGGGATTACAAGCTCTCCACGAAGACCTTTAGTTAGCAATACCGATTGATTTATGGAATTGGAAAATAAATCAAAATCTATTCCCTTTTGGTTTTCAGAATACGCTCTGCTAAATGTATTTTTAATCTCTTTTAATCGCTTATCATTTTCTAAAATACCATGACTTTTTAGCTCATTCCAAAATTGTTCTGGACTTATGTATCCATTTTTATTGGAATCGATTGCATCAAAAAGCCCTTTAAGTGCAAGTTTTTTGAATCCCTTTTTGGATTGGTCAAAAATTTCTTTTTTAACGATAGTTGTCATTTTTTTTTAAAATTTTAAATCTTATTTAACTGTAAATGTTTGAAAATTATCTAGTGAGATCGAA
Organism: Bacteroidota bacterium; assembly: GCA_036123135.1. Taxonomy (GTDB): domain Bacteria; phylum Bacteroidota; class Bacteroidia; order Flavobacteriales_D; family Parvicellaceae. The sequence goes on from JAZADZ010000099.1 coordinate 28,762, forward strand.
ACTTTTTTCTCCATGAATCATTGAATCTAAACCCTTAGTTTCCACTATTTCGTTTACTCGAGCTCCCTTTGTAACGTATGCACAAAACTTAAAGATTACAAATGTTCCTACGGAAGAAAATAAAATGGTAATAGCAACAGCTTTGAGTTGTACAAAAAATTGAGCAGGATTTCCGTACAATAAACCAGCTCCTTGGTTGATTGCTGGATTAGCAAAAATACCAGTAAGTAACGCACCAAAAATTCCGACTAATCCGTGTACACCAAATGCATCTAAGGTATCATCGTATCCAAGAATTACTTTTAGCTTAACTGCACCAAAATATCCAACAACTCCACCAATGATTCCCAGACAAAGTGCTCCTGAAGCATCTACATAACCAGCCGCAGGAGTAATGGCAACAAGACCAGAAACTAATCCAGAAGCAGAACCAATTAAGGTTGGTTTTTTTGAATCTACTGATTCAATTACAAGCCAAGCCAGGCCACCAGCACAAGCTGAAATACATGTAACCAAAAATGCATTAGCAGAAATGAAATTTGCTGCAAGCTCACTTCCAGCATTAAAACCAAACCAACCAAATAACAATAGCGCAGATCCTAATACTGTTAATTTTATGGATGAAGGTCTAGTTGGATGATAGGTAAAATCTTTTCTTTTACCCAAAATGTAAGAAACCACCAATCCTGCAATACCAGCATTGATGTGAATTACTGTTCCGCCCGCAAAATCAAGCTCACCATTGTTACTTAAAAATCCGCCTCCCCAAACCCAATGCGCTACTGGACAATAAACAAATAATGTCCAGAGCAACGCAAAAATACACCATGTGGAGAATTTAACTCGCTCTATTATTGAGCCACTTACAATAGCAACAGCAATTGCAGCAAAAGTACCCTGAAAGGCAACAAATAAATAGGTTGGAATTGTACCGGTTAAATCGTTGATTGATATTCCTTTAAGCATAAAATTGCTAAGATTACCAAAATATGCCCCGTCTCCACTAAATGCTAAGCTGTAGCCAACAACGACCCACACTAAGAATGCAATGCAGAAGGCAATGTAACTCATGCCTATTGTATTTAGCACATTCTTACTTCTTGTCAACCCTCCATAGAAAAGAGCTAGCCCTGCAGGAGTCATCAGCACAACTAAAGCAGTGGCCACCAACATCCAAGCAGTGTCTCCGTGGTTTAAAGCAGCACTATTAGAGTTGCAAAACCCTGTAAAAGGGATAAACAGCGGGATAAATAATAAAAATATTTTTTTTAGCATAGTTGAATGTAAAGACAGGTGCTGATGCACCTGTCTTTAGTTTAACTTATTTTATGAATAATAGCTCTCTATATTTAGGTAGCTTCCAATTGCTGTCATCAACCAACACCTCTAAGCTGTCAGCATGATATCTAATGGTGTCAAAATGTGGTTTCACATAATCATTTAGCCATTTAGATTCTTCGCTAATGGAACTTTTTTCATGCAATTGTTCGCCAGCTTTATCCATTTCAGAAATGCTATTTCTAATGGCATGTGTATGGCTGTAAATTTCCTCAATTTGAGTTTTAATGTCATTGCAAGCGTTTTCAATGTTTAGCTCTTTATATCCTTTGTACAATGAAATTAATTGAGACTGGTAATCTATTGCAGCCGGAATAATATGCGTTAGAGCAAGTTCTTTGACCATACATGCTTCGGTGGATATTTTATTGATATAAATTTCCTGTAAGACATTGTATCTAGCTACAAGCTCTTTGTTGCTGAGAACATTATTTCTTTCAAAAAGCGCTTTTGCCTGGTCTGTAATCATAGCATCAAGAGCATATGGAGTTGTCTTAACATTTGCAAGGCCTCTCTTTTCAGCTTCTAGTTCCCATTCCTTAGAGTATCCATCTCCATTGAAAAGTATAGATTTAGACTCAGTGATGTAGCCTTGAAGTGTCTCGATAATAGCAAGTTCTTTAGGTGAACCACTAAATACTTTTTCATCAACACTCTTCTTAAAGCTTACCAATTGATCTGCAACAAGAGTATTTAATGTCATCATTGGAAGAGAACAGTTTTGTGTTGAACCAGCAGCTCTAAATTCAAAACGGTTTCCAATGAATGGGAAAGGAGATGTTCTGTTTCGATCGGTATTGTCAAGAACAGCTGATGGAATCTTAGGAATATCTAACTCCATAGTTGGATTTCCTTCAGGTGCGTTTGGATTAAGCCCTATTTTTTCAAATTCGTCCAATAATCTAGCCATTTCGTTTCCAACGAAAATTGAAATTATTGCAGGTGGAGCTTCGTTAGCACCAAGCCTATGATCGTTACCAGGTCCAGAAATAGATGCTCTAAGTACATCGGCATTTTCTTTCACTGCTTTAATGATGTTCACAAAATAGGTAATGAACGGCAGGTTGTTTCCTGGCTGTTTTCCAGCAGATAACAAATTAATACCAGTATCGGTAGCCATTGACCAGTTGTTGTGTTTTCCACTTCCATTTAAGCCGTGGAAAGGTTTTTCATGCATAAGAATTCTAAGGTTGTGCTTTCTTGCTACTTTATGCATTAAATCCATTACAAGCATGTTGTGATCATTGGCGACATTAAGCTCTTCATACATTGGAGCAAATTCAAACTGTCCAGGAGCAACTTCATTGTGTCTTGTTAAAACTGGAATTCCTAGCTTTAAGGATTCAGCTTCTAAATCATTCATGAAGTTTTGAACTCTTTCTGGAATTACGCCAAAATAATGGTCATCAAGTTCTTGACCTTTAGCAGATTTTCTTCCAAATAACGTTCTTCCAGTCAACATTAAATCTGGTCTTGCCTCGAAAAGTCCAGCATCGATTACAAAATATTCTTGCTCACACCCAAGAGTAGGAATTACACTTTTTACTGTCTCATCAAAATAGTGATATACAGAAGTAGCAGCACAGCTTAGTGCTTCTATTGATTTAAGTAATGGTGCTTTGTAGCCCAACGATTCTCCAGTGTACGATATAAATACAGAAGGAATATAAAGGGTTTTACCTGACTCTACTTCCAAAATAAATGCTGGAGATGTTGGATCCCAAACAGTATATCCTCTGGCAGCATCAGTTGACCTCAATCCGCCAGATGGAAAAGAGGAAGCATCGGGTTCTCGCTGAATTAATTCAGCAGCAGTCAAATTTTCTATTCCATCAGATTTTGAAGAAGATGGTTTGTAAAATGCATCGTGCTTTTCAGCTGTTCCACCAGTTAAAGGCTGAAACCAATGTGTGTAGTGAGTTGCACCCATATCAATTGCCCACTTTTTCATACCCTTTGCAATGGTATCAGCAGTTTCAATTTCAATTTTTTGATTGTGCTTTTTAGCAGCTAGAATTGCATAATATGCACCTTCAGTTAGGTACTCTTTCATGGTATTCATATCGAATACATTAGTTCCAAAAATTTCAGAAATCTTTTTATTTTCCAATTTTTTATTTCCAGAAAAACCTGAGTTTGCTTTTTCATGTAACCCAGTTAAAGCTCTGTGACGAATTTCAGACATTTTTTAATGTTTTTATTGTTAAAATTAGTTAGTTAAAAAAAATTATTTAGGAGTTTTTTGAGACCATTTTTATGCTGAAAAAACTGTTCCCGATAATTTCAGCCGGCAATTTTAAGAAATATTATTGTAATTAATACACCATGATAGTGTAAAATATACACACATAATATTGTGGATAAAAAAAATTAACTTTTTGTTAATACAACATTGAAATTTTTTGTAAAAAATTGGCTAACCGCCTACAATTTTTTTGATTTCATTGAGCTTCATTAAAGCCTCGATTGGTGTGAGTGTGTCAATATCAATATTTGTAATTTCAGTTTTTATTTGGCTTAAAACTGGATCGTCCAATTGAAAAAAGCTCAGCTGTAAATCACTAGCATCTTCAGATTTAGATGGTTTATTCTCAGAAGAATGGACTCGCTCTAGTTGAAGAAGCATTTGTTCGGCTCGTTTTAAAATGGCTTTGGGCATTCCTGCAACTTTTGCGACATGTATTCCAAAGCTGTGCTCACTTCCACCCTCCTTGAGTTTTCTTAAAAAAACTATTTTTTTATTGATTTCTTGAACAGAAACATTGAAGTTCTTAATTCTAGAAAATTGAAAAGACATATCATTTAGTTCATGATAATGCGTGGCAAAAAGGGTTTTTGCTTTGATCTTTGGAAGCTCATGAATGAATTCGGCGATGGCCCAAGCAATGGAAATTCCATCGTAAGTGCTTGTTCCCCTTCCAATTTCGTCTAATAGTATAAGACTTCTGTCGGAGATATTGTTAAGTATGGACGCTGTCTCATTCATTTCTACCATAAAGGTAGATTCCCCAGAAGAAATGTTGTCGCTTGCTCCTACTCTAGTAAAAACTTTGTCGGTTATTCCCAACTCGGCACTTTTAGCCGGAACAAAGCATCCCATCTGAGCCATTATTACAATCAAAGCAGTTTGTCTCAATAAAGCAGATTTACCACTCATGTTAGGACCAGTAATCATCATTATTTGTTGTTCTTTTGCATTTAAAAGAACATCATTTGGAATATATTCTTCACAAAGTGGTAAGTGTTGTTCAATTACCGGATGTCTACCATCCGAAATTTTAAGCTCAAATGAATCGTTAATTTCAGGTTTACAATAGTTGTTAAGAACACTGACTTTTGCAAAGGACAACAAGCAATCCAACTTTCCAATTATTTGCGCATTCTGTTGAATTTTTTGAATATAATTCGAAATTGAAAAAACAAGTTCATTAAAAAGCTTGTGCTCAAGCTCTAAAATTTTTTGCTCAGCTCCTAAAATTTTACTTTCGTATTCTTTTAATTCCTCGGTAATGTACCTTTCTGCAGCAGTAAGCGTTTGCTTTCTAATCCAATCTTCTGGCACTTTATCTTTGTGCGTATTTCTTACCTCAATGTAATAACCAAATACATTATTATAAGCAATTTTTAAGCTTGGTATTCCAGTATTTTCAATCTCTCGATTCTGCATATCAATTAGAAAGCTTTTACCTTCCTTGGAGATTGTTCTTAGCTCATCTAACTCATCAGAAACGTTTGGTAAAATAGTATCTCCTTTTCCAATTACAGCGGGAGCCGAATCATTCAAAGTAGAGGACAACTCATTTATTGCTAGTTCACAGTCATCAATCAATTTTGACAACTCTTCTAAGTGAGGTGAATTTGAATCCTTGCAATAGAGTTTAATTGGATGAATAGATTTGAGAGAAAAGTGCAATTGAGAAAGTTCTCTTGGAGTGATCTTTAGTGCTGCAAGTCTTGAAACCATACGCTCTAGGTCACCAATTTGTGAGAGCATCTTTGAAAGCTCACCAACAGCTGAATAGTGCTCAACAAAATGATTCACAACATTGAGCCGTTGATTGATTGCATCTTTATCCTTCAGTGGAAGCAACAACCATCGTTTGAGCATCCTTGCACCCATTGGAGTAGCTGTCTTATCCAATATGGATAACAACGATATACCGCCCTCATTGGTTGAACTTACTAGTTCTAAATTTCGAATGGTAAATTTATCCAACCAGACATAATTATCTTGTTCAATGCGCTGAATAGCGCTAATATGCTGATTTCTGTTGTGCTCAGTTGTTGATAAGTAATGTAGCGCAGCACCGGCAGCAATAACTGCCAATGGAAGTTCATCAATTCCAAATCCTTTTAAAGACCTTACTCCAAAATGTGTCAACAAAGTTTCTTGGCCAAAATCAGGTGTAAAAACCCAATCGTCAAGCCGATAAGTATAGTATTTTGATCCAAAATTTTGTTGAAAGTCTTGATCTTTATTGCGTTGATACAAAATCTCACTTGGTTGAAAACTCTGAATTAGCTTTTCTATATGAGCTATCTTTCCCTGATTTACCAGAAATTCACCAGTACTAATGTCCAAAAAGGCAACTCCTGCTATCGATTTTTCAAAATGAACTGCAGCTAAGAAATTATTGCTTTTGTGTTCGAGTACTTTAGCATTGAGTGCAACACCTGGAGTTACCAATTCTGTTACTCCTCGTTTGACAATTTTTTTTGTTTTACTGGCCTCCTCCAATTGGTCACAAACTGCAACTCGTTGTCCAGCCAGAACTAACTTTGGCAAATACGTTTCAAGAGAATGGTGTGGGAAACCAGCAAGTTCAGTCTTTGATGATCCATTATTCCTAGAGGTAAGTACAATTCCTAAAATGTTTGAAGCTGTAATGGCATCTTGCCCAAAGGTTTCGTAGAAATCTCCTACTCTAAACAATAGCATCGCATCCGGATATTTGGACTTGATTTTATTGTATTGACTCATTAATGGAGTCTGCTTTGTTTGTTTTACTTTTGACAAGGAAATAATGCGATTTGTAAACGAATGTAAAAATTACACATCTATTTCAAACAATCAGCAATAATTATTTTCTTCACTTATGAATAAAAAGTTAAAACTAGAGGAGCTAAAACGGGTTTCAATAAGCGAATACAAAGCGCTAAGAAAAAATCGTATTGTGGTGGTTTTGGATAACATCAGAAGTCTTCACAACATTGGATCATTTTTTAGAACCTGTGATGCTTTTGCAATTGAGAAAATAATTTTAACTGGTATTACAGCCCAACCTCCTCATAAAGAAATTCAAAAAACTGCACTTGGTGCAACAGAAAGTGTGAATTGGAGTTATGAAAAAGATGCCTTGGACTGCCTTTCAAATT
>JAZADZ010000100.1:0-19403 GCA_036123135.1 Bacteroidota bacterium
GATGCATGTCATTTTTTAAATCAGTAACTGTAACAGGTGGAAAGAATTTTTTAGCTCTATCTGCATTAGAATAATCAGAGATAGTAGCTCCCTTTAATTGCGCATCTTTGATTAGATCAATTAATCGGTCGTAATTTTTTAAGTCGATTATCTTTCCAAAAGATGCAGAGCTTTCAATTCCATTATTATTTGGATCCAAAAGTTGTTGAACGTAATGTTTGTATTTTTCAATAAAAGCATTTTTAACTTCTTTTTTTACCAAAATATAATCCGGTGCAATACAGGTTTGACCACAATTAAGTGTTTTTGCCCAAGCAATTTTTTTTGCAATGGTTTTAAGATTTGTACTCTCATCAATAATTACCGGAGACTTCCCTCCAAGCTCAAGTGTAACTGAACTTAAATGTTTAGCGCTAGCCTCCATGACTATTTTACCTACTCTTGGGCTTCCGGTAAAGTAAATGTGGTTAAATTTTTTTTGAAGTAAATGGGTAGTTTCTTTAATTCCCCCTTCAATTACTTTGATTTCGTTGCTTGGAAATAGCTCATCAATCATTTTTTTTATGAAAGCTGAGGTGTGTTGTGCAATTTCTGAAGGTTTAACAATTACTATATTACCAGCTCCAATTGCATAAATAAGAGGATTAATTGCCAATAAAAAAGGATAATTCCAAGGAGCAATAATAAGCACATGACCTTTCGGTTCGTACTTTACAGCTGATGATAGTCCAATCATTGTAATCGGGGTAGGAAAAAGCTTGTCTGAACACCACTTTTTTAGATTTCTATTTACTGACTTAATTGTTGATTGCAATGGAAAAAGTTCTGAAAGCATGACTTCTTCCTTTGATTTTCCCAAGTCTTTATTCAGGACTTCAAATAATTCTTTCGTGTTGGACCGATTGTCAATGTAAGCTGAAATTTTATTTATTCTATTAATTCTTTCTTTAATAGAAAGGCTTTTGAACTTTTGAAGGTTTTGAATGTCATTTTGTAAATTAAAAGACTTGTCAATTAGTTCTAAGTCAGAAACTAGCATATAATTTTAACAGAATATAAAATTAATTTAAAAAAACTTTTGTTGTTCTCAAAAAAATTATCGGTTTGACATGACAAAATCTATTTTGATTCCATTTACAAAAAATATAGGAATCAGAAAATTATACTTAAAAATTCAAAGTTTCGTATATTGAATTTTGATCATAAATTAAACCTTTATATAAAATTGAATAAAATTCAATTTTTCATAATTGCACTAGTTCTTACGTCTTGTAATTATTTAAATAAGGAATCTAGTGAAAATGTTCTTGTTTCAAAAACAGTGTCAAATGAAGTTTCTTTTACAGATTCAACTGAACAAAAAAAGATAGAAGATTCTATAATTATTCATTTAGGAACATTTTTAGGAAATGAAAAGAGAAATTACTCTGGAAATTTCCATTCAGATAGTTTAAATGTAATTTGGAAAACTGATTTAGGGTCAGGAATTACTATTGTTTCTAGTAAAAAAGGCGAAGAAGTCTGGAGAGGTGCTGGGTGGACTGGTCAACCATTAATAGTACAAGAAAAAGAAGAATTATTTCTTATTCAAGGATCATTTGATCATGGATTAAAAAAAATTAAAGCTAGTAACGGTCAGATAGTATGGAGTCACCCCTACGATGATATTATTAAAGGTACAGGCACTATTTACTTGAACGACTCCGCTTTTGATTCTAACAATAGAATATTAATTATGCAAGGCAGTAGATTGGGAAATGATAAAAATCTCTATTCTAAATACGTTTGGAGCTACAGAGCTATTTCTTATTTTACGGGAAAGGAAGTTTGGCGAATGAATGTTGAAAGAGGCAAAAGTTACAGTAGAGATGTAGATGCTTCTGCATTAATAATAAACGATACAGCATACCTTGGATTAGAAAATGGGTCATTTGTAGTTTTTAGTCCTTCAAAAACTAAGGAGATTAAAGTCAATGATGATTTATTTAATTCTCCTGTTATTCATAATAAGCTTCTTTTGTACAATCAATCAGATATAAAAATTCATCGAGGAAATTTAGTAACAGAAGCATCGCCATGTCTAATTGGAGACAAGGTATATATTGCCTCAGGCTCTGGACATGTTTATGGATATAATCTCATTACTAATGAAATTGATTGGGATTTTAAAATTGGTTCAGATCTTAACGGTTCTACAATTGTTACCGAAGATAGTTGTCTCCTTTTACCTATTGAAAAACAATACATTAAAGGTCGTGGAGGTGTAATGAAATTGAATCCAAGAAAAGATGACACATCCTGTGTAGAATGGTTTTTTCCAACAAACGATAAAAATTATTCTAGTTGGAAAGGAGGAGTAATTGGAAGTCCAGCTGTTAATGAGTTATTTAAAAGTAGTTTTGAGGGAAATAGCTATGCTGCTTTTATAGGAATTGATGGTTATTTATATGTGGTTGATTTATCGAGATTGTCACGAGTAAAAACAAAAGGACCTAATGATATTTTTTTTTACTATCAACCTGAACTGATTTTTAAAAAATATATTGGACATTCAATTTCTACTCCAGTTTTCTCTGAAGGAAGATTATTGGTTGCTGGTTATAAAGGTATTTATGTTTTTAAATATTTAGATGGGGAGTTTGTACAAACTGCCTTTAAAAAAGGAAGATTTGAAGCTACGCCTTCAGTTCACGATGGAAGAGTTTATATTGCCTCCAGAAATGGTTATTTGTATTGTTTGGGTGATACTAGAGATAGTATTGGAAATGAACAAGAAGCTATTGATTTAGCATATAAAGAAATTCAAGATATTGATGAGGTCTCAGAAAATGAACTCATTTCTAAAAATAATGATACTGTCATTTCTCCTTTAAAAGATGATTTTATTTATAAACAAATTTCAAATAAAATTTACATTATTGTAGGAAGTTTTAAAGAAACTAATAATGCCAAAAGGCTTGTTGATAAATTACACAATCAAGGGTTTCAAAAAGCTACCGTTATCAGAGAAAGAAAAGATGGATTCTGCAGAGTGTCTATTTTAGAAACAGATAGTATTGATGATGCGAATTCGAAACTTAATTATGTTAAGAAAATATACCCCAACGCTTGGATGTTAAGCCAATTTTAATTCATGACTGGTTATTTATAGTAAAGTGATAAGATATTTCAATTAGTCTTAATGTTTTTAAAATTAGGATTTGGATTTAATGCTCCCATTCGAGTGCTAATTATAGAATTTTGGTTGAATTTATCAAAACAAGGAATAGACCTTTTTTTAAATTTATTTTTTCTTTTTTCATTTATAGCGCCAGAAAACAAACCTCCTGTTTTTGACTCTATAACTAAGACAAATTCATGAATCCCACTTGTTGAACCAGTTAATTGGGAAATGGTGAAATCCGCACTGTATGAAAAAGAAATTGACATATTAGAAGAAATATTTTTCCTAAAACCAATTATGAAACCTAGTGATTCAATTGGCCTATAATTTTCTCTTAAAGTAGACATTTGATGTCTATAAAAAACTCCATAATTCAGGGGGTACATCATTACATCACATCCTATTTGGGCAGTCTTCAAATCATGCTCATCATATTGCTGATAAATAAAATTTGGTCTAATTCCTGTTGAAGCTTTTCGTTTGTAAATGTTCATTAAAAAATTTCCGTGTAAAGTAAATTTTCTTGGATTCAATTGATCAGGAAATATAAACCCATTTCTTCTTTGCACAAAATTATGTACTGCAAATCCCAATTCACTATCAATGTCCATTTTTGCATAATCCCTACCAATACGAGTAATTCCTTTTCTTATTCTATAGGTGAAAACACTTCCTAATGATAAATTATTTTGATGATAGCTATTTAAATTTGGAGGAATAAAGGCAGAAGAAAAGATATCTCCATATAGGGCATCTAATTCATCACTAAAAACTAACCTAGACCAATCTATTCTTTTTCTTATGTGTTGGTATTGAATTCCGAATTGAAACTTTATTGGACTTTGACCTTTATCAAACAGTCTGTAAGCTGCACCTCCAGAAAAACTTGTTGTTGTTAAAGACCCTTCACCTTCAACATTTCTAACATACATACTTGAAAAACCAGAATTCGTTAGATTTTGCCAAGAATCTAAAGCTAATGATGTGGTATTAAACTGACTTGGAATTGAAGGCCATTGAAAGCGTTGGTTCGTAGAAAATTTAAAATTATTTTCATATCCAGCCAAAGCAGGATTAATATATATTGGATTTAAACAAAACTGAGTGAAAATTGGCTCTTGAGAACAAACTTCAAAGTTCATCAAAATAAAAAATATAAAATATTTTAACTTAGAAATCATCTAATTAATGTTACGGATCCAGTTCTCTTGGGAATTCTTTCATCTTGATATTCTTTACCAGGCCAAACCGAATTATCTTTAAATAACGCTCTTACCTTCCAAACAAAAACATCTTGAGGAAGAGGTACCCCATTGAAAGTTCCATCCCAATGTCCAGTTGGCTTACCCTCGTTATCAATATCTCTACTTTCCCAAATTAAATTACCATAGGTATCAAAAATCATAATGTGATATTCTTTAAGTCCTATTCCTTTAGGAATAAAGTTAGCTACTTCAAAATTAGAATGTCCGGGGTATAATGCATTAGGGATAAATAGACCCTTATTGAATTCTACATATAATTCTTGAGTCATACTATCCTTACATTGGAACCCATTTAATTCATTGAATGCATATAATGTGTAGAAATAGGTTCCCTCTGAAGGGTAATTATAATTGTATACAGGATTTTCATCATAGGTTTCAAAACCAAGATCTAAGTTCCAAAAATAATTATCTGCAAGTAAAGATTCATTGAAAAATTCTAATGTACCACTTAATGGATCCAATCCAAAAGTGTTTTCGAAATAAAAATCTGCAGTTGGGGATGGCAAAACAATAATGTTTGAGTTAGCGAAAATCGTATCTGAACAACCCCCAGCGGTATTGTAAGCATACAAAGTTATTGGATAAGACCCAGCATCCTCATAATAATACAAGATATCTGTTCCGTAAAACTGTTCACCGTTTCCAAGATCCCATATTAAAGAATCTGAATAGGAGTTTTGAGAGGTTAGAAAAATAGAATCTCTCAAACATATCGTATCATTTGGAATTGAAAAGGAAGCTTCCGGAGTATTATACACATTTATAATTGACTGGGCAGTGTCTTCACAACCAAATGAATTAGAAGCTATTAATTCTATGTTAAAGCTCCCACCTGAGTTATATATTACACTTGGATTTGTGATAAATACAGTGGATCCTGATCCTAAATTCCATGTGTAATTTGTAGCTCCAATTGAAGTATTTGTAAAATCTACTGTTACTGGAGGATAGCAGGGATCAGTCATAATATGAGTAAAGCTTGCAATTGGTTCAGGATGAACTGTTATACTGACCGAAGCTGAATCTGAACATCCATTCAAATCCTCGACAATTAATGTGGCAATATAATTTCCAGGAACAGTATAGGTGTGAAAACCACTTACAAATGTGGAGGTGTTACCATCACCGTAATCCCAAGAATAGTAATTTACATTTTGTGAAGTATTACTAAACCCAACTTCAAGAGAAACACATCCTAAAAGAGGAGAAGCAGTAAAACTAACCAAAGGAACTGGGTCAACTACTAAAATTAAAGAAACTGAATCAGAACAACCAAAGCTGTTTTGGACAATTAATTGGGTATTAAATTGACCATTGTTTTGATAAAAATTTGTTGGATTTGTAGAAACTGCACTACCACCATCACCAAAATCCCATGAGTAGCTATTTGCTCCAATTGAATTGTTAACAAAAGAAACAGAAGCAGGAAGTATACAAGAATCATTTTTTACAATACTAAAATCTGCATCAGGAACCGGAAATACATCAATATTTAAGGAAGCGGTATCGTTACATCCATTGGCATTTAGAGCAATTAAAGAGACATAATAATTTCCATCATTTAAAAAAGTATTTACTGGATTAAACACGTTAGAACTATTGCCATCACCAAAATCCCAAGAATAAAATTGAGCATTTGAAGAACCATTGGTGAAATCAACAACTAATGGCATACACCCAAATGTTGGATTTGAAGAGATAATCGCTTCTGGAACAATTAACGAAACCATCTGATCAGAATATGTATTTACACAACCATTAATTAAATCAGTAATTGTTAATGATACGTTATAAACTCCAGGTGATGTGTAAGAGTGTGTTGGATGAGTTAAAGTTGAAGTATTACCATCACCAAAATCCCAAAAAGAACTAAAAGTTCCAACTGATTGGTTTATAAATGTGAAAGATTGATCACCACAAAGTGTATCTGAAATTACTGAAAATAATGTGTTTGGTAGTGGATGTACTATTAGGATTTGTGTAGCTGTATCGTAACTACATGCATCATTAACAGTTAGAGAAACAGTGTAAGTTCCGGGAGTTGTATATGTGTGAGTCGGACTATATAAGTTGGAAAAATTTCCATCACCAAAATTCCAGCTAAAAGTTGAGGCTCCTGTTGAAAATTGTGTGAAATTGACCGTCAAAGGATTACATCCAGAAAGAACATCTGTATTAAAGAAAGCATTGACTTGATTCGGTAAAACAGTTACGGTATGAAATGCTGTATCAGTTCCACATTCATTATCCACTATTAACATAATCGTGTAAGTAGTATCATCGAGACCAGTGTAAAAAGTAGATTGAAATAAAGAATCTGATATTGTAGAAGTGTTGCCATTTCCAAAATCCCAATAATAATTTTCTGGAAGTCCTAAACTATTATTAGCAAAATCAAAAACAGCTGGAGAACATAAAACATTAACATTTGTTCCAAAAATAGCTGTTGGTTGTGGCATGATTGTTATACTATCTACAATACTGTCAACTCCACATAAATTAGATACTGTTAATTCAACATAGTAGGTTGTATCTGCAATTACTCCTTGTTGATATATTTGAGGCTGTGCAATAGTATCTGTAGATTGAAGACCATTTCCAAAATCCCAGCTAAAAGAAATATAATCACCTACTGAATTATTATTGAAACTTACAGCTAGAGGGTAACAAATTGAATCTAATGCTGAAAAAATTGCTGTAGGAGGCTCAATAACCTGTATTGAACTCATTACTGAATCTAAGCATCCAAAACTAGATTGAGCTATTAAATTCACATTAAAAAAACCAGTCTTATTAAATACATAAACAGGATCTTGTAATTGTGATGATCCTCCATCAGAAAACCCCCAATTATAAGCCACAGCCCCATTTGTTGTGTTAGTAAAAGGTACTCCTAGTCCCATACATACTAAAGAATCATGAAAGAAAGAGGGTGAAGGCAAAGGATTTATCTGAATAATAATAGTATCATAATTCCAACAATAGGTTAATGGATTTTGATATGAATATATTATCTCAGTTGAACCAACTCCATTAGAAGCTGGACTAAATAGTCCTGTAATAGAATCGAGAATTCCGGATCCAGTCCAGTAACCACCAAATGGAGATGCACTAAGAATAGTATCTGGATTAGAAACACACAATTCAAAATCTGTACCGGCACTTACGATTGGCAATGGATAAACTATTAGCTCCATATCATCTGTTGTAAGACAATTGCCTGCCCCATAGCTGTAAGTTAGGGTAAATGTTCCATCAATAGTAGGCGTAAACACTCCTAAGGAGTTTATACCAAATCCGCTCCATGTTCCATTTGCTGGTGTTCCAGTTAGCTGTATGCTCCCTGTATCTACACAAACCTCAAAATCAACTCCCGCATCTGCATTTGTTGGGTCTATTACCTCTATGGTCATCGTGTCACTATTGACACAGCCATTTGGATCTGTATAAGTATATATGTTTTCAAATAAGCCTATCCCTGATGGCGTCCCAGATGGAGTGAACTCACCATTATTATTAATATTTGTACCTGTCCAAACGCCACCACTTGGTATTCCACTTAATGTAATTGATATTGCCTGATTACACAATGTTGTATCATTTCCTGCATTAACTACTGGTAAATCGTTCACTGTTACCACCAATGAGTCTATGTTGTCACAACTATTTGCATCCGTATAGTCATAATAAATAGTATGTGATCCAACTCCAGCAAATGATGGATCAAATTCCCCTGTAGTATTAGTAACACCTGGACCACTCCAGTTACCACCAACTGGACTTCCAATAAATGTATATGTCCCCGCATCTACACAAAAGGCGGTATCATTTCCAGCATCTACTGTTGGTAAATCGTTGACAACTAGATTTACTGTATCACTTGTTAAACAATTACCCGATCCAAAACTGTAATTTAATGTTATAACTCCCGGTGTCGTTACGTTATATAATCCTGCAGGACTTATTCCTGTTCCGCTCCATGTTCCATTTGCTGGTGTTCCAGTTAGCTGTATGCTCCCTGTATCTACACAAACCTGAAAGTCTGGTCCAGCATCTGCATTGGTTGGGTCTATTACCTCTATGGTCATCGTGTCACTATTGACACAGCCATTTGGATCTGTATAGGTATATATATTATCAAATAACCCTGTTCCATTTGAATCAGGCGCAAAACCTCCTAAACTGTCTATACTCATCCCTGTCCAATACCCACCTGATGGTGTACCATCAAACTGTACCAACCCAGGTTGATTACACAATGTCGTATCATTTCCTGCATTAACTACTGGTAAATCAAACATCGTTACATTTAAAGTGGCAGCAGATGAACAATTGAACTGATCTGATACAGTTAAATTAAAAGCTTGTGAAGAAATGACTACATAATAGGGATTTAGAATTTGATCGTCTGAAAGCAATCCATTAGGAGACCATAAATATGAATAAGGTGCATTTCCACTAGAAACAGTACCATTTAAAAAAGCAGTATCGTATTGACAAACAAATTGATCAGTAACATTTACCAAAGGTAATGGCAAAATTTCTATAAAAATAGAATCTGTAGCCATACAATTGTTTGCATCACTAACATTTAACACATAGTTAGTTGTAATAGCAGGAGAAGCCATTGGATCCAGTATTGTATCATATGAAAGACCTGAAGCTGGAGCCCAGCTATAATTAAAATTAGGTGTGCCTGCAGAAACTGTAGGCAATAGCTGGATACTTTCTCCAATACAAATACTATCATCTGAAGGCATAGTTATTACTGGCGAATCAAATATTGTAAATATTTCTGTTGCATTAACAGTTGCACATTCATTAGTAACATCTAAACTTACAGTTTGCTGACCTAATTGAGTAAAAGTAATATTTCCAGGATTTAGAGAGCTGGATGAAGCTGGTGACCCATTATTAAAATTCCATTGATATGAATTAATTGAAGATAAACAAGAATCTATATTTGCTATCGGAGAAATAATAGTAGAGTCGCAAAAGTCAGACAAAGAATTAATGGATGCTTGCGGTGGCCCTTTAACGGTAATGGTGTCAAAAAATATTGCTGTATCACATTTATTTATTGCGCGGAGACTTATTACATAATATCCTGGGTCATTAAAAGTAAAACCAGCATTAATTGTCGTGTCATTAAAGTTATTTGCAAAAGACCAAGTTCCATTTACAGAACTGCAACTTGAAGAAATAAATTCAACTTCCCATAAAAATTCGGGAGCACAATCATTTAAAGATAATGAAGTATTTGTTGCCATTACTGAAAATGGTAGACATCCTGATGTGTCATCTAAAATAAAACTTGAATGTGCATTAGAATCAATACAGATATTTTGAATTACACTATCAAATGTTGTAGAGGTTCCGCACTGATTATAAGTATTTAAAGTAATTGAATATGTTCCTGGATCATTGAAGATAACTGAAATGGAATCGCTTCCATAGGTGGATGGGAAACCATATGCAGGAGGGTTCCATCCTAAAACACCATTTACTAACGTATATCCCGAGGATGGTGTAATTTCCCAGTTTACTGCGTTTAACGAATCACATTGGTAACCATTAGATGAAGCACTAAATGAAGTTACGTAGCCATTGTCAGATGAATCTACAAATGTGTATAATGTTTGATTATTACAACCAATAGTATCCTGATTAAAATACATTGAAGCATCAGGAAGAGACGATAGAACAATTGATGCCACTGAAGCAGGTGTAAATCCACAAGGATTTGAAGCAGTAATTTCCATATCAAACGAGTTAGACATGCCATTAAAAGCAGTGTACCCACAGGAGGAACCTTGAAAGGAGAAGTATATTGTGTCTATGGTGAGTAAAGATGATGGGGATGGATGAATAAAAGTGGAATCGAGTCCAGCATTTGAAGTTACCTGATAAATTGTACCAGCCTGATTTGGATTACCATTAAGGTCTACTAAACTAATTGGAAATCCAAATGTTTCAGGTGCACATCCAAGTGCAGTTCCTCCAGGTTGGGTTAAACTTACACTTGGATTCGATCCCCAGTAAATTTCCTGAGATAAAGTTGTACTGCAGTTAGAAATACTGTCGAACATCGTTAAGGTAACATAGTAAAATCCTGGAATAGTGTAATTATTCGAATAATTTGTAGCAGGTGTTAAATTTTGTTGTGTTACCGAACCATCCCCCCAATTAATTGAATAACTGGTGTTGTTGGAATTTTGAGATGTTCCAAGTATTTGTAATGTAAGGTTAAATACATCTCCAGGTTGAAATCCACATAGTGTCCATGTGTCTCCATTAACAACTATTTGATTCGGAGGATTTGGAAATAAAATAGCATCAGGCGCTTGTAAAACATTAATTGTTTGTGATGCAGTATTTGTACATCCATTTAAATCAATGTATGAGTAGGAAATTGTATTATTTCCAATATTCATTGATGAGGGGTCTAATTGATTATTAGTTATCCCTGGACCAAAAAATGTTCCTCCGGAGGGATTTCCACCAGAAATAGCAAAAGCTGATGCATTAGAACATAAATTAGCAAAAGGATCTAAAGTAACATTAGGTAGAGGATTTACAGTAATGGTGGTACTTGCTGAAGAAATGCATCCATCCGAGTCTGTAATTTCAACCGTAAAAACTTCTCCATCATTTGCACCATTAACATTCGGGTCTTTTTCTGTTGTATTTGAAATACTAGCAGAACCATTTGTTGACCATTGCCATGAAACGGCATCGCCTCCAACTTCATCTAAAGTAAAAGATTGACCAGCACAAATAGGTCCTGAATTTACAGCAATTGTTTGAGGGGCAATTACCGTTACTTCAACGTCAGATGTATTTGTACAAGTATTTCCATTATTGTGGGTGCTAGTAACAGTCACAGTGTATGTAATAGTATTGTTAGGATTAACAGTCGGGTTAGCAAGCGTGTTGTCGTTAATACTTGTATTTGGACTCCACGAGTATGTAATAGTTGGATTACCTCCTCCAGACCATTCTCCTGTTGGATTACCACCAATTTGTATACTTTCACCCATGCAAATTTCAACATCTTGGCCAGCATCTGCATCTAAATTATTACAGTTTTGAGAATAGAATATTGATGTAAAGAAAAGTTGTAATAGAATTATTGAACTAACTTTTGAAAACACTAGAAATAATTATTAGAGATAAATTTAAAAAAAAAGCCAGAAAATAAATCTGGCTTTGGCTTTCTAGTTGCGGGGGCAGGACTCGAACCTGCGACCTTTGGGTTATGAGCCCAACGAGCTACCAACTGCTCCACCCCGCACTGCAAATGTAATTTTTGTTTTTAACTTTGCAAACTAATTTTTAAAAATGTCACACAGAGCAGGTTTTGTTAATATTATAGGAAGCCCAAACGTTGGAAAGTCTACGCTAATGAATAAGCTAGTAGGTGAAAAACTTTCTATCATTTCTTCAAAAATGCAAACCACGCGTCACCGAATTCTTGGAATTGTAAATGACGATAAGTATCAAATTATTTTTTCAGATACACCAGGAATTTTGGATCCTGGATATAAACTGCATGAAAACATGATGAAGTTTGTTGCTGAAGCCATTCAGGACGCAGACGTGCTAATTGTAATGACAGACATATATGAATCGCTTGATAAACTTAAAGAAAGAAGTGATAAACTTGCTCAACTCGAAATACCCGTTTTAGTACTTATTAACAAAATAGACCAGTCAGATGCTGAAAAATTAGTTGAGCAAGTAGATACTTGGAAAAAGTTAGTTCCAAAAGCCGAGATTCTTCCGATCTCAGCGCTTCACGATTTAGGATGTGATTTTATTCTTCCGAGAATTATTGATCTTTTGCCTGAATCCCCTCCCTATTTTGGTAAAGATGAGCTTACCGATAGAAACACTAGATTTTTTATTTCTGAAATTATTAGAGAGAAGATTCTTATTCAATTCAAAAAGGAAGTTCCATATTCTTGTGAAGTGGTAGTAGAAGAATATAAAGAAGATGAAAATATAGTAAGAATAAGAGCAAATATCATTGTCTCAAGAACTACTCAAAAGGGTATATTAATCGGCCACAAAGGTGAAAAGATTAAAAAATTGGGTATGGCCTCAAGAAAAGATATTGAGAAGTTCATTGACAGTAAAGTACATTTAGCACTTTTTGTTAAGGTCGACAAAGACTGGAGAAATAAAGAGGATAAACTTAAGAAATACGGATATTAGGTCTAAATTTGCCAATCCAAAAGTTGAAAAAAATCAAGTTTGAGTAATATTGTCGCAATAGTAGGTAGACCAAACGTTGGTAAATCAACGCTTTTTAACCGACTAGTGGGAGCTAGAAAAGCAATTGTAAAAGAGGTCAGCGGAGTTACAAGAGATCGTCATTATGGTAAATCTAACTGGAATGGTAAGGATTTTTCTGTTATCGATACAGGAGGATATGTTACAGGGTCAGATGATGTTTTTGAAGGAGAAATCAGAAGACAGGTGGAGATTGCGATTGATGAGGCAAATGTCATTCTATTTATGGTAGATGTTGAAACGGGTGTGACTGATTTAGATCAAGCTGTTGCACATGTTTTAAGAAAATCTGTAAAACCTGTTTTGGTTGTTGCCAATAAAGTTGACAACCACGACCGCTTGAATGAAATTTATGAATTCTATAATTTTGGCTTAGACCAAGTTTATGGAATTAGTTCTATTAATGGTTCAGGAACAGGAGATCTTTTAGATGCCTTGGTGTCTAAATTTTCTGAGGATCAAATAAAAGAAGATTTAGGAATTCCACGACTTGCTATTGTAGGAAAACCCAATGTAGGGAAATCTTCTTTAACCAATGCGCTTCTAGGAAATGAAAGAAATATTGTAACTAATATTTCTGGAACTACAAGAGATTCAATTGATAGCAGGTACAATGCGTTTGGTTTCGATATGATTTTAGTTGACACAGCTGGAATTCGAAAAAAAAGTAAGGTACACGAAGACATTGAGTTTTATTCCGTAATGAGGGCCATTAGAACCATTGAGGACTGTGACGTTTGTTTGTTTATGATTGATGGTACAGAACCCGTTCAAAATCAGGATATGAGTATTTTTTCTGTTATTGAAAAAAATAAAAAGGGAATTGTGCTTTTGGTAAACAAATGGGACTTAATAGAAAAAGACACATCTTCTACAAAAAAGTACGAGGAATCGATTAAGGAAAGGTTGGCTCCATTTACCGACTTACCTATAGTTTTTATTTCGGCCCTGAACAAACAGCGAATTCACAAAGCGCTTGAGACAGCAATGCAAGTGTATCAAAATAGAATGCAAAAAATACCAACATCTCAGTTGAATGAGGTCATGCTTGAGGCGATTAAGAAGAATCCCCCTCCCTCTTACAAAGGAAAATACATCAAAATAAAGTACGTAACTCAGCTACCAACTCACTCGCCCTCATTTGCTTTTTTCTGTAATCTTCCTCAGTACATAAAAGATCCCTACAAAAGATATATTGAAAATCAACTGAGGCAGTCATTTAACTTAAATGGTGTTCCAATTCGTGTATTTTTCAGAAAAAAATAAATAAAGCTAAATTTTCCTTCAATGTTTTAATTTTTCTTGTTAAGAAAACCTGTTATAAAGCAAAAGCTTTTTTTACTTTTTCAGTATAGTTTAACTCTTCCCATGGAAAAAGTTTTACAGTTAGCTTTTTAACTTTTCCTGATGCATCTTTGAACTCCTTTTCAATTTCATGACATTTTCTTCCCATGTGCCCGTATGCAGCAGTTTCAGAGTAAATAGGTGTTCTTAAATTAAAACGTGTTTCGATAGCATAAGGTCTCATGTCAAAAATATCAGATAACTTTTCAGCAATTTCACCATCAGAAAGATTTACTTTTGAAGTGCCGTAGGTATCAATATACAATCCCATAGGTTTTGCAACTCCAATAGCATAAGCAACTTGAACAAGTACTTCATCACATAGTCCAGCGGCTACTACATTTTTTGCGATATGGCGCGTTGCATACGCAGCAGAACGGTCTACTTTGCTTGGATCTTTTCCTGAAAATGCACCACCTCCGTGCGCTCCTTTTCCTCCATAAGTATCTACAATTATTTTTCTTCCAGTTAAGCCAGTATCTCCGTGGGGTCCACCAATGACAAAGATTCCAGTGGGGTTAACATGGTAAGTAATTTGATCATTGAAAAGCTGCTGAATATGGACCGGAAGTTTTGCTTTAACTCTGGGAATAAGTATATTAATAACATCGAATTTAATTTTTTGTAGCATTTCTTGCTCAGAGTCAAAATCGTCGTGCTGAGTAGAAAGAACAATCGCATCAATTCGAACTGGTTTATTATCGTCAGAGTACTCAATGGTAACTTGTGATTTTGAATCTGGTCTTAGGTAGGTAATTTCATTATTTTCTCTTCTAAGTTCCGCCAACTCTTTTAATAGTAGGTGAGATATTTCAAGAGGCAATGGCATGTAACTTTCGGTTTCGTTGGTAGCATATCCAAACATCATTCCTTGGTCTCCAGCTCCTTGTTCCTCTTTAACTTGTCGTTCAACACCTTGATTAATGTCCGGAGATTGTTCGTGGATGGCAGAAAATACACCACATGAATTTCCATCAAACATGTATTCACTTTTGGTATAGCCAATTTTATTGATTACATCTCTGGCAATCTTCTGGACATCTAAGTAGGTAGTAGATTTTACTTCACCCGCAAGAACAACTTGGCCAGTTGTAACAAGTGTTTCACAAGCTACTTTGGATTCAGGATCAAAAGCGAGAAAATTATCAATTAAAGCATCAGAAATTTGGTCAGCAACTTTATCTGGGTGACCCTCTGAAACGGATTCCGAAGTGAATAAATAGGACATTACATTACAATTAAATTAAAAAATTAGGGGGGATATTCTTGAGAAGCAAGAGTTTACCTTTTAGCTTTTTTATTGTGGTTGCAAGCAATCAAATCATTCCACCCTTTTCGAGGATAAAAGTAGGAAAATAAGCGAACGTGAGTGAATTTAATTGGTTAATTTTTTGAAGATGTCTTCCAATTTATCTTCCTCTTTCTTGAGTGTTAATATTAATAACTCATTTTTTGCAGCAAATTTTGCAACTGAACTTCTTAAATCAACAGTTGAGGACGATTCTATTAACCATGATGTTTCCCCGATTGACTTTGCCCTAGATACACCACTAATATTTTCAAGTTTTTGTTTAGAAATCTTTTTGTCAAATTCAACTTGAATAAGCTCTTTAGCTTTATTTTTTTCTTGAATATTTTTTACCCTATCGTCTGCAACAATTTTACCGTCTTTGATGATTATTACTCGATCACAAATGGCTTCAACTTCTTGCATAATGTGAGTTGAAAGTAAAACGGTTTTTTCCTTACCGAATTCTTTAATTAATTTTCGAATTTCTACCAATTGATTAGGGTCTAATCCACTTGTAGGTTCGTCCAAGATCAGTACGTCTGGATTGTGCATCATTGCCTGAGCAAGTCCAATTCGCTGTTTGTATCCTTTGGAAAGCATTTCAATTTTTTTGTGCTGTTCTTTTTCTAAACCAACGAGCTTAATTATTTCATTTACCCTCTCAATTTTTTCTTTAATCTCATGAATGGAAGCAATAAACAAAAGAAATTCCTTTACATACATTTCCATGTATAGTGGATTGTTCTCGGGTAAGTATCCAACTCTCTTTTTAACTTCTAGGGGATTTTGATTAACGTTTATTCCACAAACCATTGCTTCTCCTGAGGTCGATGGAATAAAGCAGCTAATTATTTTCATCGTTGTAGTTTTACCAGCTCCATTTGGACCAAGGAATCCGACGATTTCACCACTTTTTATTTCAAATGAAACATTATCTATGGCTTTTTGCCCATTATATATTTTAGTGATATTTTTAACTGATAAAGCCATATTAGGTATCTTATTGAAAGATGTTTTGAAATTAACTTAAAGTGTCAAATTAAAGAAAAAACATATTGTATTGATTAATTTATTTGAATAAATGGATTTGATGGATGGAATAGTTTATCGGTCAACTGGAAGTTGGTATTTGGTAAAGTCTGAGGACGGTATGTTTGTTGAGGCAAGGATAAAGGGAAAATTCAGAAACAAAAACATCAAAACAACCAATCCCATTTCAGTTGGTGATGTGGTTTCTTATTCTTTAAAAGAGGATGGTAAAGGTTGGATAGAAAATATTCACCCTAGAAAAAATTATATGATTCGAAAATCTGTGAATCTTTCTAAAGAGGCGCACATTATCGGATCCAACATAGATTTATGCGTTCTTGTCGCTACAGTATCTAATCCAGAAACTTCAACTGGTTTTATCGATCGATTTACTGTGACTGCACAAGCGTATGATATCCCCATTTTATTGGTGTTTAATAAGCTGGATTTATATGACATCCAAGACATGCAACTGCTAGAGGAATACATTGCTGTTTATGAAAATGCTAGATTTGATTGTTTGGTTACATCCGTAAAAAATAATTTTGGTATAGAAAAATTAAAAAGAAAACTAGAAAATAAAACAGTATTATTTTCTGGGCACAGTGGTGCTGGTAAATCCTCAATAATCAATGCCATGAATCCTAGTTTAGATTTGACTGTTGGTGAATTATCCGAAGCGCACCAAAAAGGAAAACACACCACAACTTTCGCACAAATGTTTGATTTGTCAGAATCAATCCGCTTAATTGACACACCTGGAATTAAGGGATTTGGATTAATTGACGTAGGAAAACACGAGCTTGCTCAATTTTTTCCAGAAATGTTTGCTCTTTCTAGTAATTGTAAGTTTCATAATTGTGTCCATATTAACGAGCCTGGATGTGCTGTCTTACAAGCACTTAATAATGGAGACATTGCTGATTTTAGATACCAGAGCTATTTTTCCATGTACAATGACGATTCAGAAGAAACTTTTAGAACATTAAATCATTCGCAATGAGACTTGTTGTGCAAAGGGTTAAGGAGGCTAGGGTATTGGCTGATGGTATTGTTATGGGAAGAATCAATTTGGGACTCCTAGTATTTTTGGGAGTCGAATATAACGACGAACTAGAGGACGTTTCGTGGTTGGTCAAAAAAGTATTGGGTATACGGATTTTCTCTGATGGCGATGGTAAAATGAATTGTTCCCTAAACCAAGTAAATGCTAGCGTACTTGTTGTCAGTCAATTTACTCTTCATGCCTCCATTAAAAAGGGCAATAGACCTTCTTTTTTAGCTGCTGCCGAACCAGTTAAAGCAAACGAGATGTATGAAAAATTTATTTTTGGAATCAAAAATGAAGGCATCCATGTTGAATCGGGTAAATTTGGTGCCAATATGCAAGTAGAATTAGTAAACGATGGTCCAGTTACAATTTTAATGGATTCAAAAAATAAAGAATAATGACTATTAATGAAGCACAGAAAGTTGTGGATCAATGGATAACCACTACAGGCGTTAGGTATTTTAATGAGCTCACCAACATGGCTCTTTTGACTGAAGAGGTAGGTGAAGTAGCAAGAATAATTGCTAGAAAATATGGCGAACAAAGCGCAAAATTAACAGATGAGAATAAACTACTGGGAGAGGAACTTGCAGATGTTTTTTTTGTGCTAATATGTTTAGCCAATCAGACTGGAGTTGATTTACAACAGGCATTAAAAGATAGTTTAGAAAAAAAAACCAAGCGAGATGCCACAAGACACAAACAGAACCCTAAATTGAAGGATTAGTCTTTTCTAAATAGGTAAGAAGTCCTATAAAGATAAGTTTCGTTGTTTTTTGTTTTGAGTTCTTTAACGACAAGTTGGTGGTCTTCCTTAATCGTTATTTCAAAGGAAGATTCTTCGGTTTCGTATACAGCTTTATCCTTTTCAATAGTAAACTTTCCAAGTAATTTTTCTTTAGGAATAACTCCATGACTTTCTCCATTTACAGATTTAGAAAAAATTTCATTGTTCTTGGTGAATTCAAAGTAAGTGATAACACCAGCTGTAAAAATTTTATTATCGATTTGTTTTACTTCCCATTTTCCAATAAGTTTTTCCCCTAAATTTTGAGAATGGATATTGGTTAAAATGAGCATCGAAAAAATAAACAATAAAGTTCTCATGGATATTTTTTTAACCAATTTAACCAATTGTTTTATAACTTGAGAAAGTTATCTTATGAAATGAAATCAAAGCTGTCATTTTACCTTGTGCGTTTCCCATCTTTTGCAATTGGTCTTTTTTTTATTTTAATACTAATTGCGGCTTTTTTATATCCTGGTTCTCAAAGAGAGGGCATCGGATTTGAATGCGATTATTACTCATTTACACACAATTTTTTAAGTGAATTGGGAACCTTCACTATTAACTCTGACGAAACAAACCCCTTTGCCATTAAAGAAGACAATACACCATCCATGCTATTATTTAATGGTTCCTTAGTTTTAGTAGGGATGACAATTTTATTGTTTTATTGCTACTTTGAGAAGCTATTTGTTTTTGCTGAGGATTCGGTTGGGGCTCTAAAAAATTCAAAAATTGCAAAACCTATTGGCATCCTTGCTGGAATATTATATGCTGGAGTCGGATTAGTACCGCATGATTTACATTTTGGTTGGCACATTTTCTTTGCCAATGGTGCTTTCTTGACACTTCTTTTCCTTTGTATTTTTCATGCATTGGCCGTATATAAATCGGAGAATTTTACGAATATTTATGCCCTCGGATATATACTCTTTATTGTTTTTTTAGCCGTTTATTTGGTTATTATCTTTTTTGGTCCTCAAATTGGACCAGGCTCAGTGTATACTGAGAATGATTTAATTCTTCAAGTTGTGGCACAAAAAGTAATTGTACTTACTTTCATCCTCTCGATTTTATTTCAAGTTCGGGGAATTCAAATTTTTTTAAAACAAGCTAATCATTAAGCTTTTGTTTTAGGGAATCGATTACTGATTTAGAATTTCCAATAAAAATTT
>JAZADZ010000101.1:0-6035 GCA_036123135.1 Bacteroidota bacterium
TATCCTTTATATACATTATCGGCTTGTTTTCCTCCTTTAAAGCGGACTTTCGAAAACTCAGTTTCGACTAATCCTGGATTAATGGACGTTACTTTGATTCCATACGGATTGAGATCCATTCGCATTCCAGTTGTAAGCGCAACAACAGCATGCTTACTCGCACAGTATACCGCGCCTTTGGGATATACTTCTTTCCCAGCAGAAGATCCGATGTTGATAATGTGTCCACTTTTACGAGCAGTCATTTGTGGAATAATGGCTCTGCTTACATACAACAGTCCCTTAACATTTATATCCATCATAGCATCCCAATCGTCTATAACGCCTGTTTCTACCGGATCTAAACCATGTGCATTTCCCGCGTTGTTAATGAGCACATCAATCTGACAAAAATCTTCTGGTAAGCTTGAAAGGCGTTGTTCAATAATTTCTTGTTCTCTCACATCAAAGCAAAGGGAAGTAACCTGTGTTAAAGCAGAGAGCTCTTTTTCAATTTCAATTAGGCGATTTTTCCTCCTTCCACAGAGCACTAATCGAAAGTTTTTTTTAGCCAGCTCGTAAGCTGTTGCTTTCCCAATTCCGCTAGTTGCTCCAGTAATTAATACGGTTTTCATTTTCTTGATTTAGATGAGTAAAATACTTTTAAATGTACTACTTTGCAGAATTATTTATTGTATTTACTAGCTTTAAATATCCAATACATTTACTAGAATGATTCAGGCACTTAAAAACATCAAAAGAAAAGCTGTTCGGTTATTTCAAACTCCTCAGCAGCGCAGGCATGCACTAGTAGGTCCAGCACATCTTTGGAAAATGAAACAAGATTTTCAAATCTCATTTTTAAAGCGTCAAGGTTTAGCCCCCAATCATAAATTTATGGACATAGGGTGTGGGACTTTAAGAGGAGGAATTCCAGTTATTGATTTTCTTGAAATAGAAAATTACTTCGGAATTGAAGTTAGGGGTGCTGTTTTGGAAGAAGGTAAAAAAGAGCTTTCTGAACATGGTTTAGAGCATAAAAAACCTCAGCTAATTTGCTTTGATCAATTTAGTGAACTTTCCTTTGACCACAAATTCGATGTGCTATTTGCGTTTTCTGTACTTATCCACATGAAAGATGAAATAGTAGAAAAATGCATTGCCTTTGTTTCTTCAGTTATAGATGACAACGGAGCATTCTATGCCAATGTAAATATTGTTAGCTACTCTGACAACAATTGGCAGGGATTCCCAGTAGTTTTTCGTTCCATGGAGTTCTATGAAAATTTAGCCAAAAAAAATGGACTCTCTGTTAATGCTGTTGGTACCCTTGCAGAACTAGGGCATAGTTCAGGACAAGAGTTGGGCGATAAACAGGTGATGCTTTGTTTTAAAAAAGAGTAGACTGAACGCTTAAAAAATGGTATTCAGCTCAATTTTATTTTTAAGCTTTTTTCTGCCGCTATTTCTTGGTGTATTTCACCTTAGCCCTCAACCACTTAAAAAGTGGATAATTGTTTTTTTTAGTCTTATTTTCTATGCTTGGGGGGCTCCAGTTTTTGTTTTTTTCTTATTAGGAAGTTGTTTGATCGACTTTCAACTTTGCAAGTATTTTGGCAAGGAGCATTCAAACAGAAAAAAATACCTAGTTGCATCACTTACACTAAATGTAGGACTACTTTGCTATTTTAAATACGCCAACTTTTTTTTAATCAATTTATCTTCGGTCGGAGAGCAGCTCGGATTTAATGCGCTTTCCTTCAAAGAAATATTACTTCCCATTGGAATCTCCTTTTTTACGTTTCAAAAAATATCTTACGCTCTCGATGTCTACAGCGGTAACAATAAAAAATTAGAAGGTTTTTTAGATTATCTACTGTACATCGTAATGTTTCCTCAGCTTATTGCAGGACCAATTGTTCGTTTCAAGGACATTCATTTGCAGCTCTTAGGGTTTTCCAACAATAAATTTGATAAGAAGCTCCATGGCATGTACCGATTTATAATAGGCCTGAGCAAAAAAGTGCTCATTGCCAATACTTGCGCTCTTTTGGTTGCTCAGTTAAATGGATTGGGAACCGATGCGATGACTAGCGCAGATGCCTGGATGGCTTCATTTGCCTATTGTTTCCAAATCTATTTCGACTTTGCTGGGTACTCTGATATGGCCATTGGACTTGGTTTAATGATTGGCTTTCAATTTCCAGAAAATTTCAATTTTCCATATCTCGCCAAAAGCATTACTGAATTTTGGAAACGCTGGCACATGACCCTTGGACTATGGATGAGAGACTATCTCTACATTCCCTTAGGAGGAAATCGAGGTTCGAGCTACCGAACTTACCTTAACTTGGGATTGGTATTTTTAATTTCTGGGCTTTGGCATGGTGCCAATTGGAACTTTTTGGTTTGGGGGGCCTACCACGGTTGCTTTTTAATTTTAGAGCGTCTTTTTCTTTCTAAAATATTGAATAAAATCACTGGATTTTTACGCATTTTCTATACTTTTTCTGTAGTGCTCATTAGCTGGGTGTTTTTCTCCATGGATTTAAATGCTTCATTTATCTTCCTAGAAAAAATGATCTCTTTTTCAGGTTCTCAACTCAGTATTAACATTTCTACCAAAACCCTAACGATACTCATCCTAGGAATTATTTGTTCTTTTGGTGCGGTAAACAAAACGATTGAACACTACGCCAATTCACTTCCAGAAAAATTAGCTAAACTGAGCTGGAGGAGAAGCTTGGCAGTATTTCCGTTAATGCTTCTACTTTTATCCATGGCTTATGTTTGGCTAATGAACGCTGGTTTTAATCCTTTTATCTACTATCGCTTTTGATGAAATCTAGAACGAACATATTGTTTGCTATTGGAATTGGATTCCTATTTGTCCCATTATTGCTACAAGTTACTTTGAGCAACAATAGTATTCCAGTATTAAAAGGAACGTTTGAGAAGACCGATACTCTCCAGTTATCATTGAAAAATGTAATCAGTAAAAAATGGCAGCAGAACCGAGAAGCTATTTTTCAAAATAATCTTAGCCTTAAGCCAGCTATAGTCAGAGCCGGACATGAAATCGATTACCGACTTTTTAGAGAATATCATATGGGGGATTTGCTATTAGGAAAAAATGATATCCTTTTTAGCAAAAGTTGGGCAAAAGCACGTTGCTGCGAAACTCATTTACAAGCGGATTCATTGGCTGTTTTCACTAAAAAATTGGGTGAACTCTCTAGGTTAATGAAAAAAAACAATAAATATTTTAAAGTAATTATTCCTCCATCGAAAGAAGAAATTTACCACTCTTATCTTCCAAATGGTTATGCGCAAGAAAACCAACAATCTGATTATAAATTACTAATCAATGAGCTTAAGGCAAATGCAATTGATTACTGGGATTTATTAGATTACTACCAAAGCGCAATGGATACTAGTCGATTTCCAATCTACAGTGAAACTAGTGTACATTGGACAACCTACGGGGCGCATTTTACACTACTCAAATTGCTCGATGACATGAATAATTTTTTTCACAATCCGCTGCCAAAGTTGGCCGTTGAAAGCATTTCAACTTCCAAATTTAAGGGCGGTGACGGAGACCATGAAGCAACACTAAATCTTATTTCTAGAATTGACGATCAGCTTTTTGCCTATCCAAAATATTCCGTTGATTCAAGTGAAGGCAATAACTTCCGTCCAACAATTATCACACTCGGAGATAGCTTCTATTGGGGAATTAAAAGCTGTTGGATGCTGCCCTATGTTTTCGATAAAAATTCCAAGTACTTGTATTATTTTAGTAAAGTGCATTACAACAATTCTTTAGTAAAATCTCATCTGATTAATAAGCAAGCTATTGCAAGCGAGATTGCCAATTCGGATGGGTTAATTATCTTAAATAGTAACCACAACTTGAAGGGATTTCCCTACGGATTGGAAAAACAAATTGATGCGATTATAGACATTTTAGAAAAATAATGTGCGAATTCAATTTTTCATAAAAATTGAATTTTTTAGCCTGCTTTTTTTAACTTATTGACACCACTTTTTAATGCTAAGATTATGACAAAAAAAGAAGTCACTCTCTTAATTTCTATTGGTGCAATTATTCTAGTTTTATATTGCATAGCTGGTTTGTTTTGCCATCCCTCGCTAGATGACTTTATATATGCTTGGAAAGGGCAAAAAGATAATTTTTTAGAAACAGTTCTCAATGAAAGACAAACTTGGAACGGTAGATATTTTAGCAATTTTATTGTGCATTTTAGTCCATTGAACTGGGGCGGTTTGGATGCATACAAACTCATGCCTACATTCCTAATTGGATTTATATTTTTTGGAATGTGGCTTTTTTTTAAAAACCTAATTGGTAAGTTTTCCTCAGTACTTGCTATAGTCTGTATGCTAATTACCTTTAGTATAATTCCCGATATTACAGAAGGAATTTACTGGTTCACAGGAGCTTTTACCTACATCCAAAGCGGAGTACTTTTTTTAATCTTACTTTCTATTGCATTTAATTATTGGTCTAAACTTAATGCCGTTCATATTTTGGTGATAGTCGTGCTTAGTGTAATCACCTGCGGGTTTAACGAGATCATCCCCATTTTGGGTATTGCAATCTTCACCATTGTTATTGGAATTACTAAAGAGAAAAAAAATTATGCTCTTTTACTTCTGGCAGTTTTTATTGGACTTTTGTACTATGTGATTTCTGCTCCAGGAAATGAAATAAGAGGAAATTTTTTTCAAGAAAAACATCAGCTTTTTTACTCTCTATTTCAGTCTACTCTTTACAGCATAAGGTTTATTGGAGAATGGATTGTAAATCCAGCATTTATTTTTTGGGGAATTCTTCTTGTTAAATTGAATTTTGACTCATCAACTGTCCAAAAACTTTCGTTTCTAACCCATCCTATTATACTTATATTGGCTTTAATTGTTCCTACTTACCTTTGCTGTTTTGGCCCAATTTGGAGTACCGGATTACTTGGGCAGTACAGAACTGCTAATCTTGCTGGTTTTCTCTTTGTTCCGACATTCACACTTATTGTGATTGCCAATAGCAAGTATTTGAAAAGAAAACTTGCATTTACTGAAAAATTTAGATATGGCTTTGTTTGTCTAATAATGTGCTTAGGATTTTGGGGCAATCAATTCACATTAACTAAAGAGTTGGTCTATGGAGATTTAGCTGATTTTAACCGTCAGATGTATAGTCGTTATGAAAAAATTAAAGCGTGCAATCAACAGGATTGTTACCTCCCTGAAATCACCAATCAATCCAAATTGTTGTTTGTCTATCCTTTAGTTGAGAACCCAGATAACTTTTACAATTTATCGTATCAGCTGTATTTTAAATCTGGGAAAATTTTTCTAGAATCGGCTGAATCCAATTAATTTAGCGAAGAACAAAGATGAAAAAAGTAGGCATATATGTCTTTGATGGAGTCGAAGTACTAGACTTTGCAGGGCCTTTTGAAGTGTTTTCAAGAGCTAACTTTAATGGCGAAAAATTATTTAACGCATTTACCATAGGGAAAACCAGTGAAGTAATTACCACCTACAACAACCTTAAACTTATTCCAGAAAAATCATTTAGGGATAATTTGAACTTAGATGTACTAATTCTTCCTGGTGGAAATGGCATTCAAAAGCATGAATTACAAATCCCCAAAACGCTTGAATGGATCAAAGCTCAAAGCAAGCAAGTACCCATTGTTGCATCAGTTTGTACTGGGGCATTGTTGCTTGGAGCGATCGGTATTTTGGACAACAAAAAAGCCACCACACACCACGAGCACCTTGAAGAATTAAAATCTCTTTTTCCATCTGTTGAGCTTGTTGAAAATGCACCATTCGTTGATCAAGGTAATGTGCTCACCTCTGCTGGAATAGCAACTGGAATCGATCTTAGCTTGCATATTGTTAGTAGGTTGTTCGGGGAAGCTGCCGCAAAACAAACTGCAAAGACAATCGCTTTCAAATATTCTTGAAAAATCTGCAGCCTAAAAACGTTTTAAAAATCCCAATAAAATCAACGATATTTAACG